>NZ_AUJZ01000009.1:0-128053 GCF_000424485.1 Butyrivibrio sp. WCD2001
AATTTCATCAAGGTCGATATGTGTTTCTAATAGAGACAGGAAAGCAGGTTTGTCATTTTCAAGTTTATCTTGGCAATCTGCAAAGATATCAGCCAAAGAAAGCTGTTTGTATGGTATCATATATATCAGAATAACTCCTTTCTTGGTGTTGGTCAGTGGTTTCTTGTCAATTCTATTGTACCATATCCGGTGAGGGGTTATTCATTTTTATTGCTAGAAAAATGCCGTATTTATGCGGCTTTTGGCGTTTCGCAAACGCCTAATTTTTATCATAATAGGGGGGATTTATGAATTTTCCCGGAAAAACCACAAGATTGCTGTCTGTCTCTGTTGCCGCAGTCATGGCACCGGTGCAGAGCTGCCGAACAAAAGTATTTTCAAATCCGGCTACCAGCAAAGCTATGTTATGCCTTTTCTTACCCATTCTTTAAATACCTCATTATTGCATCTATGGAAAATAATTTTCTTAATTATATCTTATGAGTAGGAAAAATTACACAATATCTTGAATTAAAGCCCTTCATTTTACCCTGATATTGACAATGTCTGAATTGTCTTATTGGTAGACTCTATTACAGCCTCCTTGGGAATGGGCGGCACATGACCGCTGTTGCTGATATTTTTGGCTATTCTCTTCCTGAACTCAGAAGGTGTTATTCCCTCGCATTCTTTAAAGGCTTTGTTGAAGTTTTGCTGGTTGTTGAAGCCACATTCCAATCCGATGCTCGTTATATCCTTATTCGTATTTACAAGAAGAAATTCAGCGTTGTTTTTTCTGTGAATCTTGACGTATTCAGGGAAGGAGGTCTTAACTATTCCTGAAAATATTCGCGAAATTTTGTAGGGACTTACGCCGAATTCTCTGGAAACAGTCTGCAAAGATATGTTTTCGGTACAATTATTTGCTACATACGATATGACTTCTTCTGTCAGATCATAATCGCTGCTTTGTGTTCGCTCTATTAAATCCATTTTGAATGATTTTATGTACAATGAATTGGTTAAATATCGACCGCGCAAATAAGCGCTTTTTAGCGCATAAGAGAGCATATTCGGAAAGAGAGATTGAATGATACGTATTTTATTCGTCTGCCACGGGAACATATGCAGATGGTGATGTAATACTTATAGTCATTGACGTTGATATAAGCAAGTAGGTATTTTATACCGAAATTATACCTATTGATATTTGAAGACTATCTTGGAAAAAATTGTAACGGCGGTGTGAAGTGTGCCATTTCACCCGCCTATTTTATTTGATATAATTTAATTTAGAAAATTATAGAGGTAAAAAAATGAGTAGTAGATATAAGATTTTTTCTTTCTTTTCAGGAAGTGGTTTTTTGGACTTGGGATTTGAAAAAAATGGGTTTGATATTGAATTTGTAAATGAATTTTCGACATCTTTCATTAATGCTTATAAGTATTCTAGAGAAATGATGAAGCTTAGAAAGCCAAATTATGGCTATAATAATACTGATATCAATGTATATCTAGCCGATCAAGTGGAACTGTTGAGAGGTTATATTTCAGAAGAAAAAAAACAAGGAAATATAGTTGGATTTATTGGTGGACCGCCATGCCCGGATTTTTCTGTGGCTGGCAAGAATAAAGGTCGTAATGGTGATAATGGTAAACTATCATTATCTTATATAAGTGTTATCTCAGAATTTAAGCCGGATTTTTTCCTATTTGAAAATGTTAAAGGGTTATGGCGAACTGCAAGACACAGAGAGTTTTATGAAGAGTTAAAAGAGATACTAAAGAAATCCGGCTATGTTATGACGGAGAGATTGACTAATGCTTTAGAGTATGGTGTACCGCAAGATAGAGATAGAATTTTATTATTTGGTATCAAAAGGACATTAATTGATTCAGATAATATAGATGATTTTCCTTGGGACAAATATCATAAGTATTCAATAGAACAAGTAAAAGCTATAAAGTGGCCGACTAGAAATCCTTTTATAAAGGATAGTGTTACAGAGTGCCCTAACGGAATTCCTAAAGAATTAACTGTACAATATTGGTTTAACAAAAACAAAGTTGAAAACCATATGAATAAAGACGATTTCTTTATTCCTAGGCAAGGGTTGATTAGAATGCAGACAGTTGAAGAAGGCGATGATTCAAAGAAATCATATAAACGTCTACATAGATGGAGATACTCTCCTACTGCGGCATACGGTAATAATGAAGTACATTTACATCCATATAAAGAAAGACGCATTTCTGTTGCTGAAGCTTTAGCTATTCAATCATTACCAAAAGATTTTTGTTTACCTAAAGAAATGACATTAACAGATAAATTCAAAACTGTTGGTAATGGTGTTCCTTATGTTATGAGTAGTGGTGTTGCTAAGACCATTTATGACTATTTAGAGGAAAATCTGAATGAATAAGATAACAGGTTATAATTTGGCATCATTTATCAATCAACTCCCAAAGAACCGATCATATAATTATATAAATCCAAAGAACAAGGGACTTATAAAAATTCTAGATGTAAAATTGCCTGATGGTCCGATTTCAATTAAAAGATGGATTCCGGCAAAGGGAGAAAATGAAAATACCGCAAAGGTTGAAACTATATCAAGAGAAATGATTTGGAGAGTGGCAAATGCATTTTCGGAAAATGCACCTATCAATATTGATAGAATACTAGGTGCTAGTTATAATACTCGATCAGTTCTTGAGACGCTGGTTGCCCTTACTCCGGAGTTTTATTACTGTTATCCTGGCCGGATTAAAGATATAGCCGGAAATACTGAGGTTGAGCATGGTCATAAGCATATATTATGGAAACCTAGCGAGCCTCATGAGAATGGAGTTTTGGTTGAGGCTGAAACTGAAGTAGCAATATCTGAAATACCAATGGCTTCTGCTGTATATGATTCACTATATGTGCCGGATACTATTATTGAAGGTGGACTGACTATAGAAATTGCTAGACGGCATACTCAGATTCAAATAGCATTATATCTTATAGGGCTACAATTAGGCTTCAGGACTTGGATTGCACAAAATGATAAAGGCATAAAATATAATGATATACCACTTGTTGAACATGACGGTATAGTTAAGGAATTGAATAACGAGAATATTGTAGCACCCTATCAAGGTGCTGTTGATGCTGGACTTTTTATTGATTGTATTTGGTTTAAAAATGGTAGACTTATGCCGGCGGTGCTTGAGGTGGAACATACTACTGGTGTTACTAGCGGATTGACGAGAATGCTTAATTTTGCTCAGAAAATTCCACCAATAAAGACAAGATATGTAATAGTTGCGCCAGATGAAGACCGGGATCATGTGGTACAGGAAGCGAATAAGGAAATATTTAGAGAACTAGATGCTCGCTATTTCCCTTATAGTGCTGTTGAAGAACTATTTGCAATATGTCAGAAAAGACATCTTCATGGGGTGACAGAGGAATTCCTCGATTGTTATATGGAGAAAGTTGTTGTGTCAGGGTAAGGTGATGGATTTGAGTGAAAACTATTTATTTGAAGGTAAGGAATATCGCCATTACATAACGCACAAAGGTATTATTCTCGGACTTGATAAGCATATAGATTTTGAATATCCTGATGCTCTTTTTGGAATAAGGGTAATTAACGAAAGTGATAACGTAAAAAACATTATGTCAAAGGCTTTCGGAAAATATCATCCCATTTCTAAGATGTGTGCCAAGTGGGACAAAGAAAATTGGGCTAAAATAGACAAGTGTAATGGCTTATATTTGCGAATCCTTTTGGATGCTATTACTGCTTTTTCAGGAGATACAATTGGTCAAATTGCTACTCAGTTGTCCGAAACCGATTTTTTCTCTTGGGCAAATAAAAAGTATAATAATAAGTCTTTTGCTGCTCCATATAAAGCTATTTATGATGATATAGATAAAAGCAGAAATTATGCAGGCACTAAAGTTATTAATAGTATGCGGAAACTAGATGAATTCTATCTTATATGTGCTAGATATGGATTTGACATTAGTATTTTAAGAAATGGAATTGGGGTTTACTATAGTTTTGAAGGTCAAAATGAATATATTGATTTTGAACGAATAGTCAATATCTTTATATCTTCTGAGGAGCGAGACATAAAGGCGTTCTATTCTAAATTAAATAATGTATCCCAGAATAAAATTAAAGAAATACCTGTCTTTATTGCTCAACGAGATACAATAATAGATAGTGCACAAGAGAAAGCGTTGAATGATTTTCTAAATATACTGATGGAGGAAGCGGAATAATCCGCTTCCTTTTTTATTATCGATTATTTGGTTATCGATATACGGTGTCAAAAAGCGGACCTATACTTAAGGTACAGTATACAAGTTTCAGATGGGACGCCGTCTGAGGAAGGAGGAAAAGCGTGTTTAAAAGAAAAAAGATTAATGCAAAAACAATTTTTGAAACATTACCCAGCTGTATTAAGGATCTAATTATACAATACAGTACCGAAAGCATTGCTAGCCCCAATTCGGTATCTTTTTTAGTACAAAACACAGCAGATGTAGAGCGTTGTGCTTTTGAAATATGTAATAAAACAATTGAATATTTGAGGAAGAATTTTTATCCGACAGATATTCTTGTTGATTTATGTGATGATGGCAAAGGCTTGGTTTATATCGTGGTTCGATATTGCCGTGACGGTGCTGATAAAAAATATCTGCAAGGTGTTAGTTCAATTAATCGATTTGACAACATAAATAGGAGGTAAAAATACATGATGAACATAATGCTTGTGTGTCTAACTTCTGGGAATAAAAAGAATGGAAAAGGAATGTGGTACAAAGCTACATTAAAGGCACATAATTCGGAAGGAAAGCCGATATCAAAGGAGTTTTTTATATCAACTGAGGCTGGCGAGCAGATGGTTAAGGATGGTCTTTTTGAAGATACACCTATTTCGGTATCACTTGGGTTTGATGATTATTTTAATCCAATTATTACCGGAATAAGCAGAGCATCAAATAATAAGGCGGTAAAAGAATGAACATAGTTTTTATTATTGCTATTGCCCTGGCTCCTTTTGGAGCCTTGGCACTAGCGGTTGTTATTATCAAAAGAATACATAATTGCACTTACGATAGTGCTATTTGGTTTGTTTCAGAGATGTGTAAAGATCTTATTTATAGTCGATCACAGTCATGGCTTCACAATTCTTATTTTCCTTTAATGCTTAAGGAAGATATTATGAACCTTCTTCCAGATGATACCAAAAAGCAATGGGAAGGAGTCTTGCAAATGAATTCAACTGTTGCTGAAGAAGCTGGTGTGATGGAAGGAGTTGCATATTATAAATTTGCTATTCCATGGATCGACGATAACAAATCTTCATATGATAAGTTGATAAAAATGTTAGGAAAGCGGTGCCTTACAAATATGCATTGTACTATAACGGATGTTGATATAAGTTACTTGGAATGGATAATTTCAGGATATCGAATGTGCATGGTTCGATATGCTCGTACTGCTTCTGAGCAGGATTCATTTAGAAAGATACAGGTGAATTCGGAATTGAATGCTATAGGTAATTCTGCCATAGAAGTACATGACGACGAATTAGATGAAAAGTTAAAGGCCTTTGGAGAAAGAAATGAGTACGATAAAAATCGGATACAGGATAATAGGGAATAGTAGTATTGCTTTTTCATTCAATTTGGAGAAATATCCGCACCTATTGATTGTCGGGGCTTCTGGTTCAGGTAAAAGCTATGAGACCACATATCTTCTATCGTCTCTTTTTGAGACAGATTGCGAAGTTTTTTGCTTGGATTTTAAGAATTCTGGCGATTATGATTTCGTTGACTCGTCACATTTAAGCTACGGTAAAGATTGTATTGATATGCTTGATAAATTCTATGGAAGATTTATTGAGATAAAAGAAAAAAATTTATCAGATAAGATTGTCTGCGTATTTGACGAATACGCCGCTTTTCTTATATGGTTAACGTCTTTTGATAAGAAGCTAGCCAAGAAGGCTATGGATCAAGTTGCGGAGATATTGATGATGGGCAGAAGAATTGGGAAAAATGGTGGTGCATATATGTGGACAATATTACAAAAGCCAAATGCTGAATATTTTGGTAATGCACGTGAAAACTACTTCGTAAAAATCGTTATGGGTGAAGTATCGAGATCAATAAGAACCATGCTTGAGATAGATGAGGTTGAAATCCCGCAAGAACATATATCTCGAACAGGACATGGCATTGTAATGATTGATGATTGTATCTATGCATTTATAGCGCCAACGTATGATGTTTGGCTCATGAACGCTATGCTGACAGCGAAGCGAAAGCGGAGCTGGAAAGCATAGCGGGAATGTTGCCTTACTTGATATAGGCAACATTTCTCTATATCAGATACGGAGGTCAATACAATGAGATTTAATTTGAAATGTGTTAAATATAACGATACTGTTACAATTTCCGTCTTCGATGATTTGGTGGGATTCGATGATGGATATGCTCGTCCACCTAATCCTAATATATCAAAAGAAAAGAAGAATGTTGTTATAGAACCGTTCACAAATACAGAAGTAACTGTAATCGAGAGTGACGAAGATATATTTTATAAAAAACAGGATAGTTTACGGAAATCGGTACAGAGGTCAAAAAGAAATGTATTAACAATAATACGGTCTATGAATTTAGAAAATGCTCTTTTCGTCACATTGACTTTCGATAATGCCAAAGTCAATAGAAGCGATTTTTCGAAGTGTTGTTCAAAAACAAGGATATGGTTGCAAAATCAAAGAAAAAATATTGGGGCTGATAATTTATCATTTCTATGCGTGCCAGAACTACATAGTGACCTATCTTCCTGGCATATGCATTGTATCTTGTGCGATTATGGCGACTTATCGTTGGTAGATAGTAATCATAAAGATAAGACCGGGAAAACGATATATAACATAGAGAGTTGGAAGTATGGCTTTAGTACAGCAATTAAAATTGAAACCGATTCAATGACATCCATAAAACTTGCTAAATATGTCACTAAGTATTTTACCAAGGAAAGCGCAATGATAGCGCATAATCGACATAGATATTTTTCTTCACAGAACATACCCAAACCTATAGTTAAAACATGGAATGTTGAGTGTGAACAAGAAAAAGAAGCAATTATAAAAAGTATTTATGATGAAGGTTTTCAACCAATATCTGAAAGTCATTATGATGGATTCGTGGGAATTGATTATATTGAAGCGGTTAAAATGAAAAATAGTAGGAAGGAGGCAGATATATGAGGCAAGAAATCCCAATCTATGTTAAATACTCGTTGAACATTGAAGAAGCTGCCACCTACTTCGGAATAGGAATTAAAAAAATATATGCAATCATTCGAGATAATCCTAATGCAGATTTCTTGTTAGAGGTTGGCTCGCACTACAGAATAAAAAGGGTTTTGTTTGAGGAGTTTTTAAACAACCAAACTGCTATATAGTGAAAACTTAAGTAAAACTCTATAGTTAAGAAGGCTATCGGATGATATACTATTAGTCATCCAAGGTAGTCTTCTTTTCTGAAAGGAGACAAAAAATGAGCATAAAAAGGAGAGATAAAAGAGGACGAATTTTACACAATGGCGAGATGCAGATGCCTGATGGGCGATATAGATTCAAGTATGTTGATTCGAACGGATTAGAGAAGGTTGTCTACAGTTGGAGGCTCGATCATAATGATCCGACACCTTTAGGAAAAAGGCGCACTCTTTCACTTCGTGAACTTGAAAAGCAGATTCAAGCAGATTTGTTTGATCATATTGTTTCTAATGGTGGAAATCTGACAGTTCTAAAACTTGTCGAGAAATATATAGCCACAAAAACAGGAGTAAGACCAACAACTCAAGCGGGTTATAATACTGTTGTTAATGTGCTAAAAAGAGATGCTTTTGGAAGAAAAAGGATTGATACTGTTAGATTGTCAGATGCAAAAACATGGTTAATAAAGCTTCAGCAGAAGGATGGACGTAGTTATAGTTCTATTCATTCTATTAGAGGCGTGCTTAGACCAGCTTTTCAGCTTGCTGTAGATGATGATCTTATTCGTAAAAATCCATTTTCGTTTCAACTTGTGGATGTGGTTATCAATGATAGTGCTCGTCGTGAAGCTATAACAAGGGATGAAGAACGAAGATTCCTAAAATTTGTTAAAGAGGATAAGCACTTTAGCAGATACTATGAAGGTATCTATATTTTATTCAAAACTGGAATGCGTATTTCTGAATTTTGCGGTCTTACGATCAAAGACATAGATTTCAATGAACATAGTATCAATATAGATCATCAGTTGCAAAAGAAATCTAAAATTGGATATTATATCGAAGAGACTAAGACAGATAGCGGTACAAGAGTTCTGCCAATGAAGCAAGACGTTGAGGAATGCTTTAGAAAAATCATTGCTAATAGAAAGCCACCAAAGATTGAACCTATGGTTGATGGATATTCTGGTTTCCTATACTTTGATAAAGATGGAAGCATAACCTATTCTCTTCATTGGGAACATTACTTTAAGCATATAGTTGAAAAGTACAATAGCATTTATAAGGTACAAATGCCTGATGTTACACCCCATGTATGTAGACATACTTATTGTTCTAATATGGCAAAATCTGGAATGAACCCAAAGACACTTCAATATCTCATGGGGCATTCAGATATAAGTGTAACGCTAAATGTCTATGCACATGTAGGTTTTGAAGATGCCAAAGAAGAAATCGCCAGAATGAATGTTGTGTAAAAATGTCCATATTTGCAGAAAAATTGAAGGTATAAATTGAAAAGATTTATACCTTTCTTTATACCTTTTGAAGGAAATAATATGCCATTTTATGGTTATTATATGCCGTGATAAAAGGTATAAAAATCTAAAAAAACATAGTAAACATGAGGTTTTAGAATATGATTCGTATACTATTCGTCTGCCACGGCAACATATGCCGTTCCACCATGGCAGAATTTATTATGAAGGATATTGTCCGCAGGCAGCATTTAAGTGACTGTTTTCATATTGAGTCCTCAGCCACTCACACAGATGAGATATGGAATGGTCAGGGGAGCCCGGTTTATCCGCCTGCTAAGGCGAAACTTCGTGAGCACGGAATAGGAACTCCGGATAATGAACTGGGAGTGTCTGAGAAAAGAGCAAGACTTACTTCAAGGGCTGATTATGGCAAATTTGACTTTATCATCGGTATGGACAGCGCCAATATCAGAGATTTGAAGCGGCTTTTCAATAATGATCCTGAGGGTAAAGTATATAAGATGCTTGATTTTGCCGACAGGAGCGGAGATGTGTCTGATCCGTGGTATACCGGTAATTTTGATGATACCTGGAGGGACTGCTCAGAGGGCTGCCATGGACTTTTCAGAGAGATTCTTATGAATCCTGAGTATGCGAAAGTACTTGGCAATAGCGTAGGTTCGGAAGATAATAATGTATATGATTATGATGACGATCAGGACTATGACTTGGGACTGATTCACGATGATTTTCCGAGAGGATAAAATATATGGAATACCTTTACGAAACACACCTGCATACGATGGAGGCAAGTGCCTGTTCAATTACGCCGGCCGGTGACTACATTGAATACATGATGGACCTTGGCTACAGCGGTCTTATTGTTACCGACCACTTTTTTAACGGAAACAGCTGCATACCAAGGGTTCTGCCCTGGGAGAACAGGGTGGAGCAGTATTGCAGCGGCTATGAGCACGCGCTGGATGCTGCCGATGGGCTTGATTTCACGGTTATGTTTGGCATTGAATTCAACTTTGAGGGCGACGAATACCTTCTTTACGGAGTTGATAAAAACTGGCTCCTTGAGAATGAAGACATCATGGAGAAATCAAGAAAAGAGGTCTACGATCTCGTCCATCAGGCCGGCGGAATCATGATACAGGCGCATCCTTATAGAGAAAGGGGCTATTTGTCTGCTATTCATCTGACGCCTTCCGTTTGCGACGGAGCGGAGATTTATAACTCCAACAACCCTGACTGGCAGAATGCTCTTGGCTATCTATTTGCAAAAGAACACAATTTTCTTATGTCAGCCGGATCCGACATTCATTCCTTCCCGCAGCTTTCCATGGGAGCGATGAGTTTTCCTTACAAAATAAATAACATTGATGAATATGTTAAGGCTTTTATGGCGGGTGACGGAACACCGATGATTAGAATCAATCCCGAGTCAAAGGATACCAAATTTGTACCGGTTGAGAGTTCAGCTGCTCAAACAACTTTTTCCAAGGAGCATACGCTTCCTGTGATAATGCATTAATCGTCTGTTTTTATTCAATATCAACCATTTTTGAAACTAGGTGATGACATTTTTATAATTCGGGTGTAAACTTGAAAAGTTGCACTCAAAACGAATCTGTTTTTGCAAACGAAAGATTTATGAATTTTTAGGAGGTAGTTAGAGAAATGGATTCAAAACGTATGAAATGGACCACTTTGGCGTTCATGGCCTTCTCTACGGTGTGGGGCTTTGGTAACGTATTAAATGGTTTCGTTTACTTCAATGGTATTCAGGTTATCTTCAGCTGGATACTAATGTTTGCACTTTATTTTGTTCCCTATGCACTTATGGTCGGTGAGCTTGGCTCCGCTTTCAAAACATCAGGCGGAGGAGTAAGCTCATGGATACTCAGTACAACAGGTCCCAAGGTTGCTTATTACGCGGGTTGGACCTACTGGGCATGCCATATCACTTATATTGCGTCAAAGTCATCAGGCGGTCTTAAGGCTCTTAGCTGGGCTATTTTCCGAAACGGTGAGACATACGACACATTCCCGACACTTGCTGTTCAGCTTGTGACTTTTGCAATTCTTCTTCTTTTCTGCTTTGTTGCATCAAGAGGTCTTAATCCTCTTAAGAAGCTTGCAACAATTGCTGGAACAAGTATGTTTGTGATGTCTATTCTTTATATCCTTATGATGTTTGCAGCTCCGGCAATCAATCCGAATGCTGGCTTTGTGTCAATGGACTTTGGGATGAAAAATCTTATCCCTCAGTTTGATGTTAAATACTTCACATCACTTTCAATCCTTGTATTTGCTGTTGGCGGATGCGAGAAGATTTCTCCTTATGTAAACAAGGTTGAGAATCCCAGCAAAGGGTTCCCCAGATCCATGATCACACTTGCTATCATGGTAGTTGTATGCGCTATTCTCGGAACTATTTCAATGGGTATGATGTTCGACCCTGCTGAGATCAACGCATCTGCAGAGAGTTTTAATGCTTACAATTCAAACGGAAGCTACTGGGCATTCCAGAAGCTTGGCAATTACTATCATGTAGGTGATCTTCTTCTTATCATCTATGCTGTATGCAACATGATAGGCCAGCTCTCAACTCTTGTTATCAGTATTGATGCACCTCTTCGTATGCTTCTTGATAACGAGGATGCAAGAGAGTTCATCCCTTCAGGTCTTCTTAAGAAAAATGATGCCGGTGCGTATGTAAACGGAATCAAGATGGTTGCAGTTCTTTCAGGATCAATCATTCTTATTCAGTCATTTGTACCCGGTGCGGCAGCAGTACTTAAGCAGCTTACAAAGCTCAATTCTGTATGTATGCCTCTTCGTTATCTCTGGGTGTTCTTTGCGTATATGGCACTTAGAAAAGCAGGTGATAAGTTCCCCGCTGAGTATAGATTCGTCAAGAACCAGGGTGTTGCAGTTTTCTTTGGAGCATGGTGCTTTATCGTGACTGCAGCAAGCTGCATTCTCGGTATGTATGATACAGATCCTTTTACCTTTGCACTTAATGTAATCACTCCTCTTGTGCTTACCGCACTCGGAGTTGTGCTTCCCATTATTGCAAAGAATGAGAAAAAGACAGGGAACAAATAAAGGACAAAAAGCTGTATAAAATATTTGGCAGTTACGCTGCGCATGGCTCTTTTAGCGGGTCATGCGCAGTTTTTTTATCCATTTTTATAGGCTTGGTTTGTTTCTGTGGTGAAATTCTATTTATCGTAAAACGATAAAAAATTATTGACTCTCAAAAATGACTGTGATATAACGAAAATATCTTAAGATTATTTATATGCGCATGAAAAGGAGTGAGACCGGTAATAATGAGCGACCGCTTAAATGTTTATTTCAAGAAGTTTTTGGATATCAGTCTTGTTGTTGGAATTATCATGGAGATTGCAGTGCCGTTCGGACTAAAAAAGGCAGTGGAGATCACCATGACGGTTCTCGGAGATACGACTGAATATGCAGAAATTATGGACCATTACATCTTTGCAATAATTTCCATAATGCTTGCCGGTGGGCTGGCACTACTCATTCTTTTTGAACTCAGAAAGATGATGAAAACGGTTATCGAGGACAATTGTTTTATCAGGGAGAATGTTGAAAGCCTGTCGAGAATGGGGAATTATGCATTTGCGATTGCGGTGGTAAAAATCCTCAGGAATTTTATCTACTTCACACCTGCTTCCTTAGTGACTGCAGCGGTATTTCTTTTTGCGGGAATACTCAGCAAGGTTCTGGCAAAGGTTTTTGACAGGGCAGTCAGCTACAAGGAAGAGAACGATCTGACGATCTAAGGATGGAGGAAGAGATGGCAATCGTTATAAATTTGGATGTGATGATGGCGAAGCGGAAGATAGGCCTCACAGAGCTGGCCGGGAAGGTTGATATAACTCTGGCGAACCTATCAATACTGAAAAACAACAAAGCAAAAGCAGTGCGGCTTCAGACGCTTGATGCGATATGCAGAGAGCTGGATTGTCAGCCGGGAGATATTCTCGAATTCATCCCGGATGAGGATACTTGAATTTAATGACCGCAAATAAAATGTGATTTGCTATTATGGCATTTCACAAAAAGGAGGAATCACCATGGAAAGACCAATAAATGGGGGATTATCACAGGAGAATGGTGTGGAGCAGGCATGCCTGGCCGAGACCGCTGTGGGAGCTGCATGTTATGTGCAGGATGCCGTTCAGACTAAGGCTAAGGGAGATGCAGTTTCTTTTAAAAAGTATGGAGCGTTGGCTGTAATTTTTTCAATTCTGCATACCTTCTGCCTTTATGGAAATACTTCAGGAATTACATATCCGTTTTTTATGGCAGGCACACTTATACTTATTGCATTTGCCAGAAAAAGCGACGGTTTGTCACTTTTTAAAGACAGAGACGGGAAAAGCGCTCTTAACTTATTTTACATAATTTCGTTAATGCTCTTATCAATTTCAAAGTGCACCACTGCAAATGAGTCCCTTTTATTTGTTGATGGATTTGCCATATTCCTTTTGATGTTCAGCTTTATGACACATTTGTACGCTGATACTAAGCAGTGGGATATTATCAGTAATCTTATCGGAATATTGTTAGTGGTTGTGTCACCTTTAACTAATCTGCCTGATCCGGTGTTGGACTGCGTTGAGTGTTTCAAGGTGGGCGGAGCTAAGGTTAGCTCAAAGAATAAGCAGAACCTGATAGCAGTACTTGCCGGAATCTGTGTTGCAGTTCCGCTTCTTTCAATTGTGCTTGCACTTCTTGCTTCCGCGGATGCAATTTTCTCTGATGTTCTTGGTAAAGTGTTTGGGCTTTTCAAGCTTCCTGATAATTTCTGGGATGTGATCGGAATACTCTGGATGCTTGCCTGGACTCTCTGGCTCTTTTATACAGTTGCTAAGGTGCTTACCAAGAAGGGTGTTACTGTAGAGAATAAGAATTGCGGATATAACGCAATCGTGGCCATCACCTTTTCAAGCCTTCTTGCGATTGTATATCTGCTTTTCAGTGTGATACAGATTGTGTTCCTCTTCATGGGAAATATGACACTCCCCGCAAAATATACTTTTGCAGAATATGCACACGAGGGCTTCTATCAGCTGCTTGCAGTAAGTGTGCTCAACCTTGCAATTGTCACTGTGTGTAAGAAGCTCTTTTCAGAAAATAATGTCCTTAAGGCGATTCTGACTCTGATTGGTGTTTGTACTTATATAATGATAGCTTCAAGTGCATTCAGAATGTTTATGTATATAGAAGCTTACCACCTTACTTTCCTCAGAGTGTTTGTATTATGGTTTCTTGCAGTGCTTGCGATTTGCCTGTTGTTCTTGATTATCGGACTGTATAATGACAACTTCCCGGTATTTAAGTGCTGCATGATAGCGATGACTGCGATGTATATTGTGTTCGTTTTTGCTAACCCTGATTACCATGTTGCAAAGTATGACCTTGCATACATGAAAACCTCAGGCGGCACAGACTCAGTGGGAAGATACGAGAGCTCAATGACAAGATACCTTACTGAAGAAATATCCGAGGATGCTGTTCCGGCCTATGTCGGAAACGAAGAGTTGCTGAAACTGTACGAGACCGGACTTAGTGATAAGCGCGGCTACTACGAGAAGGATTATAAGGAGATAAGGAAGTTCAATTTCTCCAGATACAGAGCGTGGAAGATACTGTATAGTGGGAAATGATATAGCAAAATAATGTCAAGAAAACATTTTGACACATATAATCTAGATTTGATTATTTTACGATATTGCGACAAATATTTTTATAAAAATCTAATAAATTATAGCGGTAGATTATGCTATTATTAGAAATGTAGGAATCAAATAATATTGGGAAGGAGATGGATAAAATGGCAGAAAACAACAAGTGGAGATGCAGAGCTGATGATTTAAAGGGAACTCAGACAGAGAAAAATCTTCAGGCGGCTTTTGCAGGAGAATCTGAAGCAAGAAACAAATATACATTCTTTGCTTCGAAGGCTAAGAAGGATGGCTTTGTTCAGATTTCCAATATCTTTGCGGAGACAGCTGCAAACGAAAAGGAGCATGCTGAAATCTGGTACAAGATACTGACAGGAATTGGGAGCACTATTGAAAATCTGAGGGAAGCTGCAGAAGGCGAAGCCTATGAATGGCAGGAGATGTATCCGTCTTTCGCTAAGACAGCCAGAGAAGAAGGCTTTGATGAGATAGCAGAACTCTTCGAGGGCGTAGCAGCAATAGAAAAAGAGCACGAAGAGCGTTACAAGAAGCTTCTTAAGAATATTGAAGACAAGCTTGTTTTCTCTCGCGATGGCGATTGTATTTGGCAGTGCGGAAACTGCGGTCATATCGTAATCGGTCCTTCCGCTCCGGAGGTATGTCCTGTATGTAACCATCCTCAGGCTTATTTCCAGATAAAAGCTGAGAATTATTAATGTTTCTAAAATACATGATATAAAAGGAGGTTTTTATGAACATTTTCAAGTGCGAAAAATGCGGTAGTATGGTGATTAAAATCAATGATGCTGCGTGCACGCCAGTTTGCTGCGGTGATCCTATGACAGCTCTCGTTCCCGGAACTTCTGACGGCGCTCATGAGAAGCACGTTCCGGTAGTCGAAGTTGGTGGAAATAAGGTAACCGTTAAGGTTGGAGAAGTTGAGCATCCTATGATGGACGCCCATTATATTCAGTACATCTGGCTTGAGACCGATAAAGGCTACATGCAGAAAAACCTCACTCCTTCCGACAAGCCTGTTGCTGAGTTTGTTCTTGCAGATGGCGAGAAGGCAGTTGCTGCTTATGAGTACTGCAATCTCCATGGACTTTGGAAAGCAGATATTTAATAATCGAAGTGTTACATTAAAATAAATCAAGAAAACTGATTAAATCCGTCACTATTAAAATTTCATACAAGTGCTAAAATAAAAATCATCAATATTAGTTGATGATTTTTATTTTTGTGTCGATAACAATATAGAATCCGATTAATTCCACTACAAACAGGTAGAGTGATTGTAATAAATCGACTGAAAATACTGAATATTTTATAACCAGGAGGAGCATTATGAAGAACTACGAGAAGTATCAGAGACAGTATTTCATGCCACCCAAGGCTACCTATGATTGGGTGAAAAAAGATTACGTTGACAAGCCGCCGGTCTGGTGCAGCGTTGACCTTCGCGACGGTAACCAGGCACTTATAGAGCCCATGAGCCTTGATGAGAAACTTGAGTTTTTCACAATGCTTGTAAATCTTGGTTTTAAGGAGATTGAGATAGGATTTCCCGCAGCGTCTGAGACAGAGTTTGAGTTTGCGAGAACTCTTATTGAAAAGAACATGATTCCGGATGATGTAACCGTTCAGGTTCTTACGCAGGCGAGAGAGCACATCATCAAGAGAACCTTTGAGGCTGTAAAGGGTGCGCCCAGAGCGATCATCCATCTTTACAATTCCACATCCGTAGCTCAGAGAGAGCAGGTTTTCAAAAAGAATAAAGAAGATGTTAAGCAGATAGCTGTAGATGGTGCAAAGCTTCTTGACAAGCTTGCAAAGGAGACAAAGGGTAACTTCTCATTTGAGTATTCACCAGAGAGTTTCCCCGGAACAGAGGTTGACTATGCGGTCGAAGTCTGCAATGCAGTGCTCGATGTATGGAAGCCCAAGAAGGAAAATAAGGTTATCATCAATATTCCTACAACCGTAGAGATTGCTATGCCTCACGTATTTGCAACTCAGGTTGAGTATATTCACAGAAATCTTAAGTACCGCGATGCGGTAACGCTTTCTCTTCACCCGCACAATGACAGAGGTTCGGGAATCAGTGATGCTGAGCTTGGATGTCTTGCAGGTGCTGACAGAATAGAAGGAACACTTTTTGGAAACGGTGAGAGAACAGGTAATGTTGATATCGTTACACTTGCTCTTAACATGTATTCGCACGGCGTTGATCCGAAGCTTGACTTCAGCAACATAAATGAGATCGGCGAGACTTATGAGCGTCTTACAAGAATGCGCATTTTCGAGAGACAGCCTTATGCAGGACAGCTTGTATTTACAGCATTTTCAGGATCTCATCAGGATGCTATCAGCAAGGGCTTCTCATGGCACGAAGCAGGAAAAGACAAAGGAATCTGGACCGTTCCTTATCTTCCTATTGACCCCAAGGATCTTGGAAGAGAGTACGACGGCGATGTTATCAGAATTAACTCTCAGTCCGGAAAGGGCGGCGTAAGCTACATATTAAAGAACAACTACGGCATGATGGTTCCGAGAGAGATGCAGGCAGACATCAGCTACACAATAAAGGATGTTTCCGACAGAGAGCATGCTGAGCTTGCACCCGGAAGAATCTATCAGATATTTGAAGACAAATATGTTCACAACGATTCTGTATTCAGAGTTGCAGACTGTCACTTCAAGCAGACAAACGGTATCCTTGCAGAGGTTACACTTGCTCATGCAGGAAAAGAGCATATAGTTGAGGCTAACGGAAACGGACGTCTTGATGCTGTAAGTAATGCTTTCAAACAGTACTTCAACATCAGCTATGAGCTTTCTGTTTATGAGGAGCATGCGCTTAGCCGCGGTTCTTCATCCAAGGCTGTAACCTATGTTGGTATCACAAGCAACGGCAAGAAATTCTGGGGAGTTGGCATTGACGAGGATATCATCAAATCATCCGTGAGCGCTCTTACAATTGCCGTCAACCAGCTTGACGAAGTAAAGGCAAGCACAGATGCGAAGGATGAGAGAATCAGTGCAATTCTCAATTACATCCAGGAGAATTACCTGACAGTGACACTTGATGATCTTTCAAAAGAGTTTTATTTATCAAAGCCGTATCTTTCAAAATATATCAAGGAAAAATCCGGCATGACCTTCGGAGAGAACGTTAAAAAGATTCGTCTTAAAAAGGCAAGCATTCTTTTAAAGAACGGAAACATGAAGGTTGAGAGAGTCGCTGAAGCGGCAGGTTATCAGAACGTTGAGCACTTTAACAGGCTCTTCAAGAAAAAGTACGGAATGACTCCTGTGCAGTATCGTAGCAACAGTAGGTAATTTTGTGATATAATAACAATGTTTTGAAAAAGTTTTTTATGAAGTGGAGGAGAAAATGACTTACGAAGAAGTAGTAGCAAAGGTAAAAGATGCACTTAAGGATGTTGATGTCAGCGATGTTAAAGAGCATGCTGCTTACCAGTTCAATATTTCCGGTGAGGGCGAAGGCGCTTTCTATGTTGAGATCGATAACGGTAAGCTGAATGTTGAGCCTTATGAGTATTTTGATCGTGACATTCTTGTGTATACATCAGCTGCTGATCTTATGGACATTCTTGACGGCAAGACAGATTTTGTTAATGCGCATCTTTCAGGAAAAATCAGTGCTGAGGGCGATCTCAGAAAGGCAGAGCTCTTAAAGGACTTTGGTAAGAAGGCTCCTGCAAAGAAGACTCCTGCCAAGAAGGCTCCTGCAAAGAAAGCAGCAACAAAGAAGCCTGCTGCAAAGAAAACTACAGCTAAAAAGGCTCCGGCTAAAAAAGCTACCAAATAATTTTCAGACGGTAACTTTTTAAAAAACATGTGATCAAACGGACTAATGGCTGCTACAGTTTTGTGGCAGCCATTCTTATCCCTATGCCTTCCCCCACTGGAGGAAGGTGTCAACGTTAGCTGACGGATGAGGGGAAATGTATTTTAGAAAGGTTTTTTTATGACAAACAAAGAAGTAGACGTACTCATAATTGGTGCGGGGCCCGGCGGAATTTTCTGCGCTTACGAGCTCATTGAAAAGCGCCCGGATTTAAAAGTAATGATTATTGAAAAGGGCAGATCCATTGAAAAAAGAGAGTGCCCCAAGAGAAAAACAGGAAAGTGTATGGGATGCAAACCCTGCTCTATAACCACAGGCTTCGCCGGAGCAGGTGCTTTTTCCGATGGAAAATTATCTCTTTCACCTGATGTAGGTGGAACGCTTCCCGACATTCTTGGTTATGACGAGGCAACGGCTCTCATCAAGGAATCTGATGACATATATCTGAAATTCGGTGCAGATAAGAGTGTATACGGCATAGATAAGGCTGAGGAGATTCGCGAGATCAGAAGGAAGGCGATCAATGCCAACCTTAAACTCGTAGAGTGTCCCATCAGACATCTCGGCACCGAGGAAGGCTATAAGATTTATAAGAAGCTCCAGGAGCACCTTGAGGAAAAAGGCGTGGAGCTTGTGTTCAATACAATGGTTGAAGAGATCCTTGTGGAAGACGGCATTGCCACCGGTGTAAAGACTCATGACGGCACCGTTGTAAATGCAAAGGAAATCGTATCGGCAGTTGGACGTGAGGGCGCTGACTGGTTTCATTCAGTGTGCGATAAGATCGGCATTGAGACCAAGCCCGGAACGGTTGATGTGGGCGTCCGCGTCGAAGTCAGAGATGAGGTTATGCAATTTTTGAATGAAAATCTGTATGAGGCTAAGCTCATCTTCCACACACCTACCTTTGATGACAAAGTCAGAACCTTCTGTACCAATCCTTCCGGAGAGGTTGCGACTGAGTATTATGAGGGCGGACTTGCGGTAGTAAACGGACATGCTTATAAGAGCAGTGATTACAAGACAGACAATACCAACTTTGCGCTGCTTGTTTCCAAGAATTTCACCAAGCCCTTCAAGACTCCTATTGAATATGGAAGGAAAATTGCGGAGCTTGCAAATATGCTTTGCGACGGCAAAATTCTTGTTCAGACTTACGGAGATTTCAGAAGAGGCAGAAGAACAACCGATGAGAGACTTGCAAGAAACAACCTGATTCCCACACTTAAGGATGCGGTTCCCGGAGATCTTTCTCTTGTTTTCCCGCACAGAATCATGGTTGACCTTGATGAAATGATTCAGGCGCTTGATAAGGTCACTCCCGGAATTGCCTCCGAAGAGACACTACTTTACGGTGTTGAGGTTAAGTTCTATTCCAACAAGGTAATCGTGAACAAGGACTTTGAGACCAGCATCGGACACCTTCGTGCAATCGGTGACGGAGCCGGAATAACAAGAGGCCTTCAGCAGGCTAGTGCTAACGGACTTAAAGTGGCAAGGAGTATTCTTAATAAACTTAAATGATGCGAAAAGTCGTGACCGGAGATAACAGAAATATTATGAAAAACAGAATATACAGAATCCGGAAAACTGCTGTGGCAATTGCGATGGCTGCGGCTATGACCTTTTCACTGACAGGATGCGCTGCCCTTGATAATACCAGAGTTGTATTTACCACAGGTTTTAAGGAAAATGAGCTCTTCAGAATAGAGGACAAATCATGCCTGGAGTCTGAGTTTTTGGTGTACCTTTATAATTCTCAGAAGACTTATGAAAAAGGCTTTGGCAGTGAAATCTGGAATGTGAACATAGGCAACGGCAGCATGGAGAGCTATGTTAAGGATAAGTGCCTTGTTGCAATATCTCAGATAAAAGCAATGAATCTTCTCGCTTTGGAGAAAGGAATTGAACTCACGGAATCCGAAATCAGTACTGCAGCAGTGGCCGCTTCCGAGTATTTATCTTCACTCAGCGATGATGAAAAGAAGATGATGGGAGATATAGACGAAGCGACTTTGACGGCGATGTACACAGAGTATGCCACCGCGGATAAGCTCTATAACTACATTATAAGAGACATCAATCCCGAGATAAGTGACGACGAAGCCAGAACCATTACGGTTGAGCAGATAGTGCTTAATACCTGGAAGCTTGATTCCAAGGGAGATAAAATTCCGCTCGAGGGCGCTGAGAAGGAAGCGGTCAGAAACACCGCACTTCAGATACAAAGAGAACTGGGAGAGGGAACAGACTTCAGCGTTCTCATGGAAAAATATAATGAGGCTGAGGAGGGAACTGTTTCCATAGGTAAGGGCGATGTGGATTCCGAAATTGAGACTGCAGCGTTTAACCTTGATAACGGAGAGATAAGCGGGGTAATTGAAGCTCAGGATTCATACGTTATATTGAAATGTATAAGTACCTTCAACAGGGAAGAAACAGAGGCCAACAAGGTAAGGATTGTTGAGGAGAGAAAGCGGGAAGTATTTGGACAGCAGTATGATGCTTTTGCATCGGATCTTTCAAAGATACTTAACCAGGGCTTGTACGATAAAATTCATATAGCAGAAACATCCGATGGCGGTGGCAGCGATTTTTTCGATATCTATCGCAAACATTTTTCTGAATGAAACGTATATTAAATTTCATAATTATTTAAGAGGCGCATTATATGCGCCTCTGTTAATATTATAATAACAACGTTATTTCCTAAGGAGGTTTCTTATGAGGGTTAGAACGAAATTTGTATCTTTGGTAATGGCGGCAGTTGTTGCGGTTCCTATGCTTGCGGTATCTATACCTGCAGGAGAGGTTAAGGCGGAAAACACTTATAAGCTTTCTGATTATGGAATCAAGCCTGATGATAACAAGTCTGATACGGCTGATATTAATAACTTTATCTCCGAAACAATAGGATCCGGTGGTGGGACTATTGTTTTTGATTCCGGAACATATGACATAAATATTTTGGATTTCGACGGCTACGGTGTTGGAATTAATATTACTAAGCCAAACATATCATTCCAACTTGCCCAAGGAACGGAACTAAAGGTGAAGCCGACTACTATCGGTGAATACTGCGTTATAAGTGTTAAAGCAGATGGATTCAAAATATCTGGCGGGAAGATCACTGGAGATAGATCATCTAATGGAAAGTCCGGAGCTGATGGACATGGCATCGGAGTAATAGATTGTAAGAATGTTACCATCTCTGATATGACAATTTGTAACAACTGGGGAGATGGTATTTATCTTGGATCCATGAACCTTGAGGATAGTCTTTATGGATGTGATGGAGTATCCATTACCAATTGTACGATTTCAAATAACAGAAGAAACAATATAGCTATAGTTGATGCAGATAATGTAACTATAGATAGTTGCAAGATTTTGAAGGCCAAGGGTGCTCAACCAAGTTGCGGCATAAATATAGAGCCCAATGCAGTAAATGGAAAAATTCCAGCAGATGAAGTATGTAAGAATATTACTATTAAAAACACCAAAGTAACTTGTGTAAAGCAGGGAACATCTAATTGGTACTTTGCATTTCAAACTATAAAAGACCCATCTAAACCCAAGATGGCGAGTGCTAAAAATGTAAAGATTATAAAATGTAATTTTGGCGGAGATGTAAGCAATTATTCAGGTAAAAAATTCACAATAAAAAATACGAAGATTACCGGAACTTTTTATGATAATAAAAATATGAAAACAAAAGTGAAGAAGTGTAAGATAAAAAAATACTATAAATACTAAAATTACAGGTTGTTCCCGGATGTAAGCCTAAAAACTTATATTCGGGAACTTTTTTTAGTAATTAAATGATAGAAATGAATATTCAGTTGATAACCTAGTAGAAATTCACTTTTCCATTAAGTCCTCAGGTCTACACTTCAATACTCTTGCCATAGAGAGGACCTTTTCTGCTGAGGCTTTATTTATATCCTTATCGCGTATCTCGTATTGCTGAAGGGTTCGCAGGTTCACACCGGAAGCATCCGCCAGAGCTTTTTGGGACAAACCTATGAGTTTTCTGTATGCCTGGATTCGTGTTACTGTTTTGCTTGCAACGGAAGATGAGACATTTTCTATCAAAAGCAATGCGTGGTCGTCTGAGGTGGTATGGCCTGTGTTATATAGTTTTGCCAGCTTCTCGTAATTTAGGGATTCAAATATTCTGGCAAAACTGATATTTTTCTTCCATTGATAGTAGGCAAGAATGTATCCGCACCAGTAATCCACCCCGGTATCGAAGCGAATAAGAGGCTCAGGCCAGGTTCTGTCAGAGAATCCGCAGGTCTCCAAAACTCTGTGATGAAGCTCAGTGCCGGACATTCCGCTGACAACCATGGGATCGCCCTTTTCAAAACGTTCAGCAAAGCCGCTGATAATCATCATCTGAAAAAAATCGTCAGGCTTGATATCGGGAGTTGCTTCAACCAAGTATTCTACAAGCTCGCCAAGATTACTCATGGCATCATGTAAATATAACTCAGAGTATGCGCAGCTGTTCATCGCTTATTCCTTTCTGTATAATTTCATTTAAATAGATACCTTCAGTTTGTTCCTTTCCCAACAATTTCTGATATGATTCTCTGGCGTCAGCATCGCGCTTTATACGCTTTGGCGCGTATATAAGTCCGTTGACAGGTGCGGCTTCCCAAAAGGTGATGCTGTCGAATGCTCTTTTGCTCATTAGCACAACCTGCTTGCCAAGATCACCATATTTCATGGCATATGAGAGCTGCTCTAGCGTTATGGTATTACTGAGGAATGCTCTCGAGAAAGAAAAGTAGGAGTCATCAGCCCTATAGCCGATGATAACATCAGCAGATTTTGTATTGGGAAGATAATTATCAAGTATATATTCCGCGCCTCTTTTTTCTATAGGACTTGAATATCTTATTTTTCTATTGGCAAGCAAAATGGCGAGCCAGTTTAAAATATGAAAATCAGGACTCAGCAATCGCAGGATCTTAAGACCTTCAGTATTGAGACGATATGTGTTTAAGAATCCTCCTTTATCAGTTATTGCTGCCCATTCCCTGGCGAGCTCAGGATCTTCTGCACAGTAAAAGCCTCTGCCATAGTCATTGTCATCTCTCCCATAGCCGAAAACAGGCTTATTTACAACTTGCACAGAACCGTGATATATAGTCATCTCCATAAAAATAATCTCCTAAAACCACAAAAGTACTTCTGTAGAAGTATATAATAATTATACTTCCGTAGCAGTATATTATGCAATATACACCTTCAATTCGTGAATTAACCGTTTATTAGCACTCACTTCAATTGAGTGCTAATTTTTTATTGACTTTTGTCTCTCACAGTCTTAAACTCATATTTGTGGGTATTCTATATTTAGTAGAACACGCCGCAATAATATTTTAATAAAAAACGCGGAGGGGCCGGTTTTCATCCCGCTTCGCGATAGTAATGGAGGCACTACAATGGAGAAAAAAGGTAATCTTTCAATCAACTCAGAGAATATGTTCCCTATAATCAAAAAGTGGCTGTATTCAGACCACGACATATTCTATCGTGAGGTTATTTCCAACGCATGTGACGCGATCACAAAGATCAAGAAGATGGACATGATGGGAGAGTATACACTTCCCGATGGCTTTAAACCCCGTGTTGACGTTGTTCTTAACGATAAGGATAAGACAATAAAGATTATTGATAACGGTATCGGTATGACAGCTGAAGAGGTTGAAGAGTACATCAACCAGGTAGCTTTTTCAGGTGCTACAGACTTCCTTAACAAGTACAAGGATAAGGCAAATGCAGACCAGATTATCGGACACTTTGGACTTGGTTTCTACTCAACCTTCATGGTATCTGATTATGTTGAGATCGATACTCGTTCATATAAGGAAGATGCGGCTTCAGTACACTGGACCTGCGACGGCGGTTCAGACTTCGAGATGAAGGATGGAGATAAGGAGGACGTAGGTACAGTTATTACTCTTCACCTTTCAGATGACTGCCTTGAGTTCTGCAATGAGTACAAGGCTCGAGAAGTAATCGAGAAATACTGCTCATTCATGCCTTATGAGATTTACCTTTCAAGAGAGAACGAGGAAGGCACAGAGACCATCAAGGAATCCGAGAAGCGCGATGATGATGTTGTAATCGAAGTCATCGAGCCTGAGAAGAAGGAAGAAGCTAAAGATGGCGAGACTTCAGAGGAGAAAAAGGAAGAGGAGAAGAAACTCAAGATCAAGAGGAGACCTCAGCTCCTTAATGATACACATCCTCTCTGGGGAAAGACTCCCAAGGATTGCACCGATGATGAGTACAAGGAATTCTACAGAAAGGTGTTCCGCGATTACAAGGAGCCTCTTTTCTGGATTCACCTTAACATGGACTATCCTTTCAACTTAAAGGGTATCCTCTACTTCCCTAAGATCAACATGGAGTTCGAGTCAGCTGAGGGCGTAATCAAGCTTTACAATAACCAGGTATTCATCGCTGACAATATCAAGGAAGTAATCCCTGAGTACTTGATGCTCCTTAAGGGTGTTATCGATTGCCCTGATCTGCCTCTTAATGTTTCAAGAAGTGCACTTCAGAACGACGGTTTTGTAAAGAAGATTTCAGACTACATCTCCAAGAAGGTAGCTGAGAAGCTTGCAGGTCTCTGCAAGACAGATAAGGAAAACTATGATAAGTACTGGGAGGACATTTCTCCTTTCATCAAGTATGGCTGCCTCAAGGACGACAAGTTCTGCGAGAAGATGAATGACTACATCCTCTTCAAGAACCTTGATGGAAAATATCTCACACTTCCCGAAGCACTCCAGATCAACAAGGAGGCTGAGGAGGCTGCCGCAGCTGAGGAAGCTAAGGATGAGAACGGTAATACAGTAGAAGCTGAAGTAGTAGATGAGAATGGCAATACAGTAAGCGGAGACGGAGCTGACAAGGCCGATGACAAGAAAGACGAGGAAAAGGAACCCCGCACCATTTACTATGTAACAGACGAACAGCAGCAGAGCCAGTACATCAACATGTTCAAGGCTCAGAAGATGGATGCATTCATCTTAAATCACAACATAGATGTGCCTTTTATTCAGCAGCTTGAGTCCAAGAATCAGGACATCAGATTCCAGAGAATCGATGCTGATCTTACAGATACCTTTAAGAGCAGAACATCCAAGAAGGCTGAGAAAGAATTCGAGGAGATCGAGAAGAACATCGGCGAGAAGATGAAGAAGGCTCTTAAGAACGAACAGCTTGTTGTTAAGGTTGAAAAGCTCAAGGATAAGAAGATTTCTTCAATGCTCACTGTATCTGAGGATACCCGCCGTATGCAGGATATGATGAAGATGTATGCAGCAAACGGAATGATGATGGGCGACTTTGGTATGGGCGGCCAGACTCTTATCCTCAATGCTAACCATCCTCTTGTTAAATATGTTATGGACAACGAGGACGGTGAGAACGTAAGCACAATCTGCGAGCAGCTCTATGACCTTGCCCGCATCCAGAATGCACCTCTCGACGCTGAGTCCATGACTAAGTTCGTTCAGAGAAGTAATGATATCATGATGCTTCTTGCTAAGTAATTATTTCTCATATTTTGGGAAAATATTTTTAAGTGTAAAACAGACCGAAATAAGTGTACATTTCGGTCTGTATTTATATATATGATAAATTTACCCTTGAAATCAGGAAAAAAGATCATTTATTTTTTAATAAATGAAGATACAATAGAAGTTGTTTCGTTATATACTATGGTAGATGGTTTATTTTAACCTTGCTATGTAAAAAGTTTTTTGAACAGTCCAATTAAGCAAAGGGGAGGAGTAATGCCTGCGTTAGTTGAGGTACGGGATATATGCAAGATTTATAATCCCGGGGAGAATGAAGTCAGGGCTCTTGATCATGTGAGCCTTACAATAGAAGAAGGGGAATTCGTGGCCATAATCGGTCAATCCGGTTCCGGAAAATCTACACTGATGAATATGCTTGGGTGTCTTGATACACCTACAAGTGGGAGATATCTGCTCCATGGAATGGATGTTTCCCATATGAGTGACGATGAACAGTCAGATGTCAGAAACAGGGAGATAGGATTTATCTTCCAGGGATTTAATCTGATTCAGTCACTTACTGCGCTTGAAAATGTTGAGCTGCCGCTTATGTACAGAGGTGTTCCCAAGAGAAAAAGACGCGAGTTGTCTGTAGCAGCTTTGGAACATGTTGGTCTTGGGAAGCGTATGACGCACAAACCTGCGGAGCTTTCAGGAGGTCAGCAGCAGAGAGTTGCTATAGCAAGGGCGATAGCGCAGGCGCCGCCGATACTTCTTGCGGATGAGCCTACAGGTAACCTTGACAGTGGTTCCAGCAGAGAGATTATTGCTACTATTAAAAATCTGTATGCCGAGGGCAGAACGGTGATACTTATCACCCATGACCCGGGAATTGCGGCACAGGCTAAGAGGATTATAACCATAAGCGACGGAAAAATCGCAAAGGATGAGATAAACGAGAATTTTACTTTGTAACATGAAAGGCTTTGTTTTTAGACTACGAGGAGACAAGTAATTATGAATTTGGTTTTGGGGAAAAAGAAGAATTCAAAGGACACACAGGAAGTAAATGGAGAAGCTAAGGTAGATGCGGCAAAGGATGTAAAGGCAGAAGTTTCGCAGGAAACCAAGACTTATGCTGTGAAAGAAGACACGCCAAGCTATACTCCCGGTAAGAGGAAGGGCTTTGTGAAGTTTATCGTTCTGGGACTTATAGTGCTGATTGTCGGCTGGGTGGTTTTCAATAATATAAAGGCAAAAAATGCTCCTACGCCGGTCACAACTGCTACAGTCGGAAAGGGAGACATCGAAGTCATCGTTTCAATCAGCGGAAATGTTGCATCTGACGAGACAAAGAGCTATTACGCGAAGCTTCAGGCACCGATCGGAACACTTAGTTTGTCGGAAGGTGACAGGGTCAATAAGGGCGATGTTATTTATACCTATGATGAAGCTGATCTTGAAAAGACAAAGAAGCAGGCTGAGCTCAATCTTCAGCAGGCAAACGGCAGCTACAGCGGAAGCATCGAAAAGAACAATAAGGCGACTGATGTTCTTGAAGGAAGAAGCATTCACGATATAAACAATCGTCTTGACGAGATTACAAATGAGATAGATGCAATCAATGACAAGATTACAGAGAAGACTTCCAGAATGAATCAGACTCTGACAGACCTTCAGAAGGTAAGCCAGGACGTTGATCAGAACAGGGTTTCAGACAGCTATGATGCTGCACAGAAAAACGAAGCACCTAATGAGAGAAGAACAGAGGACGGCGAGAGCCAGATGGCACTAGAGATTCAGGATGCCATTTCCGATGTCCAGTATGCGCTGTCAAACGATCCGGAGATTCAGGAGTGGAACAGACAGATAACTGCCCTGAATGAAGAAAAGCAGGATCTTTCCGAGCAGTCATCCGCTGAGATGAGTGCTCTTACTTCAGGTGAAAAGAGCTCACTTGCAGCTCAGAGAGAGCTTGCGGAGCTAGAGAGTACAAATACCATCACTGACATTGAAGAGGCAGAGGGCGGAATTAAAGCTGATTTTTCAGGAGTAGTAACAGAGATTGGTGCAAACGAGGGTTCAACAGTTGCTCCCGGAACCAAAATCATGACTATCGAAAGTACCGATGATGTCAGAGTTGATATCCAGATTTCAAAGTCAGATCTTAGTAAGATCAAGAAGGGACAGAAGGTGGATGTCACGATTAACGGCAATGAGTACGAAGGCGAAGTGACACAGATTTCCGGAACAGCTAAGAATAACGCAAGCGGAGTTCCTGTTGTTGATGGCAAAATTAAGATAAAGAATCCCGATGACAGCATTATTCTCGGAGTAGAAGCAACTAATAAGATTCACACCGAGAAGGCAGAGGGCGTTCTTGTCCTTCCTTATGAGTACATCGGAACTGATTCTGAGGGTGATTTCGTATTTGTTATTGATAACGGAATTCTTAAGAGACAGCCTGTTACTCTGGGACTTACCACCAGTACAGATGCAGAGATAAAGGAAGGTGTCAGCGAGGGTGATACCATCGTTACCACCGATCCCACAACCCTTGTCGAAGGAACCAAAGTCATCGAGATGAGCGAGTAATGGATACATTTTTTGAATATTTAGAAAGTGCCATAAAAAATATTCTTGGCAATAAGATGCGAACAGCTCTTACGATGCTGGGAATCATAATCGGAATTGCTTCGGTCATAGCGGCGCTTACCATAGGAAACGGAATGGCAAGATATGTAGGAAACGAGGTTGATGCTATAGGCGGAAACGTTGCGGATATATATCTTGATATGTCGGTTGCGGACAGGGGATTTAATAACGACGATATAAGAGAAATCAAGGACAACTTCCCCGGGGTCAGTGCGACATTTTATGACAATGAATACGGCGTTTCTTCAGGACCAAGAGGTGCTTATGATACGCTTATCACTGCTGCCGGATCTGATTATCAGAAATCCACACTGACCAAGCTTGAGACGGGAACCTACTTTACCGATGATCAGGTGGATCAGGGAGCAAGAGTCTGCGTCATGATGAAAAATGATGCGGTGCATCTTTTCGGAACAGCCGATGCACTTGGTAAAACTTTTGAATTAACCGTTGGTGGCAGTTCTATCGAGCTGGAGGTTATCGGAATAAGAGAAAACTGGAGCGAGATGATTTCCAAGATGATTGATATGGAAACCGACTCCTATACAGCTATGATTGAGATGCCGCTAACAACCTATGCCAGAGCTTTTGGTAAGGACATCTCTGAATTCCATACTGTCGAGATATATTGGGATAATACTCAGCCCGGTACTATTGTTAAAAGTATTGTTCGCTTTGTTGAGAACAGACTTGGACTTCGCGGACAGGACGCGGTTTATTACATGAGTATGTCAGATGTATCAGGCCAGGTAGACTCTATTATGGGAGCGATAACAGCATTTATTTCACTGGTTGCGGCCATATCCCTTCTGGTCGGCGGTATAGGTGTTATGAATATCATGCTTGTTACTGTGACTGAGAGAACAAGAGAGATAGGTATAAGAAAATCAATCGGTGCAAGAACAAAGGCTATTCTGATCCAGTTCCTGGCTGAATCCGCTATCATCTCCCTGATGGGCGGAATCGTGGGCGTCATCGTTGGAATAGCGGGTGCTTATGTAGGATGCATACTTCTTGATCTTGAACCTGTAATAGACTTCAAAATTGTAATAGGAGCAACGCTCTTTTCTATGATGATAGGAATCTTTTTCGGCATCTATCCGGCAAGAAAAGCAGCAAAACTTAAGCCGATAGACGCACTTGCAAGGAATTGATAGATGCCTTCCCTTGGGGGAAGGTGTCAGCGAAGCTGACGGATGAGGGTAAGAATTGGAATACATAAAAAGCGCATTTTCCAGTATAAAACAGAATAAAGGAAGAACCTTCCTTACCATGCTTGGTATCTTTATCGGTATATCCTCTGTTATAACAATACTTTCAATAGGTAACGGAATGAAGGTCTTTGTAAACAGCAGTCTTGATGAGATATCAAGCGGCGGAGTAACAATCAATCTAGATCCAAAGAAAACCGACAGATATCTGGAACCGGAAGATCTTGAAAGGATAAAGGATGCTGTTCCGGAGATGCAGGGAATAACATTGACCATCAGCTCGGACGGAACCTATAACGATGGTAAGGATGACAGGCAACTTGGAATTACCGGCGGAACTGCGGATATTTCGCATGAAGAGACGAAAGGAATGCATGCCGGAAGATTCTTTAGGGATGACGAGGCGGAAGCCGGAACGGCAGTATGTGTAATTTCTCAGCAGGATGCTCTCCTTTTGTTCAGGACGGATGATGTTGTTGATAAGACATTTACGGTCGACATCGGGGCCAAGAGTGTTGATCTGATGATAGTCGGCGTTGCAAAGAGCAGTGATGAAGACATTGAATCTGCAAAGGAAGCTATAAAGAAAAAAGAAGAGGCCTATTACTACTGCTCAATTTATGTACCGTATGCTCTTTTGACCGGAAGATTCGGGCTTGCCGGGGATAAGATTACAAGCTTTAAGATTTATACCAATCCGGGGATGGCGGACGAGACAGCTCTTAAAGTAAAAAGTGTAACCGAAAATATGCTTGAGCTTCGAGGCGAAGGAGCAGTACAGATTCAGTCTTTTGCGAGCATTGCAGGAGCATATACCAGTATTCTTGATGTTGTGACACTTGTAGTTGCTCTCATCGCTGCAATTTCGCTCGTAGTCGGTGGAATCGGCGTTATGAATATCATGACGGTTACGGTTACAGAGAGAACCAGAGAAATCGGAATCAGGAAATCTCTCGGAGCCAGAACCTCATACATTCTGATACAGTTCCTGACAGAGTCTGCGATCATTACACTGATAGGCGGAATGATCGGAATGCTTATGGGCTTTCTGTTTACAAAAATTGCGGAGAATTTCATGTCGTTCCCGCCTGTAATCAGTCCGATGAACGTCCTTATGGTTGTTGCGATTTCGATAGCCGATGGACTGTTCTTTGGAATTTATCCCGCGAGAAGAGCGGCGAAGATGGATCCTATCGAAGCTCTCAGGCAGGAGTGATGTGCGCCATATAACGTATAATTATATATGTAAAAACAAACAGAGGATTTTCGTAAATTAAGTCATCCATACATTCAATTGTATGGGTGGCTTTGTGTTTTTTGTGCTATAATAATTTGGAATATGTTTTCTTTCGGGGAATTCTTTACGTGAATAGTGTAATTGACCGCTTATTAAATGGACAATTTGATAATATAGAAAGAACGCTCAGCTTCTCACTTCCGCGCCTGGAATTAAATATTAAACCGGGGGAGGTCTGTGAAGGGAGCTTCATTATCTATGGACCTAAGGACAAGGTTGTGCAAGGGCTCATCTCTACTTCTGAGCTCCGTATGCAGGTTCTGACAGCTGATTTTTCCGGCTATGAATATGAGGTGGGATTTAGGTTTGATGGCACGGGGCTTAGCGCCGGTGATGTCATCAAGGGTGAGTTCTCCGTCATATCCAATCAGGGAGAATATCAGCTTCCTTTTGTTGTGAACGTGGAGATTAGTCACGTGATGTCCAGTATGGGACCGATTCGCAACATGTTTCACTTTGTAAATCTTGCAAAAACCGACTGGGATGAAGCAAGAAAACTCTTTTATTCCGATGAATTTATCGATGTTTTTCAGGAGAATGAGAGTGGCTTTGAAAGTCTGTACAGAGGGCTTTCTTCTGTCCCCATGTCCGAAGCGAACATGGAGGAGTTTCTTATTTCCATAAAAAAGAAACAGCCGATAAGCTATATTCCCGACAGGACTGAGATTGTAATAGATAATCCGACAGCTGTTTCGGAGCATACCGTGATGCTTTCCAGGAACGGTTGGGGGTATACGCGCGTTGAAGTTGAATTTGACGGAGATTTTCTTTCCACGGATTCTCTTGACCTTACCGACAGCGATTTTATCGGAAATAACTGCTTTTTTAAATTTCGTGTGGATGCAAGTCTTTTGCATGAGGGCAATAACTTTGGATTGATAACCTTCAGAACTCCTTATATGGAGGTTAAGATTCCTGTTACCGCCAAGGTGAATCTCGGATTAGAACACCTTTCATCCATACAGATGGAGAAGAAAAAGCTCATAGTAGAACTTGTTAAGCTCTATGAGGATTTCAGATTTAAGAAGATTGGTTCAAGGGACTGGCTTTCGGAGAGCGGAAAACTTGTTAACAGAATGAACGCGGTGGATGCCAAGGATCCCGCTTTCAGATTATATACAGCTCAGTATCTGATTACAGCATCGAGAGTGAGCGAGGGTAAATGGATACTCGACCAGATGAAGCCGGTTCTGGAGGAGGAGTATCCGGACGACGATACCCTTTACTGTTATTATCTATATCTCACTACTCTTGTTGAGAGAGATGAGTATGCGACCAACGAAGTATCCAGAATGATGGAAGGTATATTCTCCAGAAATTCAGATAGCTGGAGAATCGCATGGCTTCTTTTATACATATCGGAGGAGTATGCTAACAGCCCCACCAGCAGATGGGTGCTTATGGAGCAGCAATTCCAGGACGGCTGCAGAAGCCCGATTATTTTTATAGAAGCACTTAACCTTATGTTTGAGTCGCCAACACTTCTTACCAAGGCCTCGGAGTTTGAACTTCAGACTCTTGCCTATGGAGTGAAAAAGGGCGTTCTTCAGCAGAATCTGATAGACCAGATAGTTTACATAGGCTCCAGAGAGCGCGGCTACAATGAGAAGCTGTGCAAGATACTCATGGCCTGCTATCAGACTAATCCCGATAAGATTACGCTGGAAGCAATATGTTCGCTTTTGATAAAGGGGAACAGAACAGATCCCGAATCCTTCGAGTGGTATGCCCTCGGTGTTGAGGAGGAGCTTCATATCACAAGGCTTTATGAGTACTATATGGCTGCCATTTATCTCGATGAGGATGGAATGCTTCCCTGCGAGATATCCAAGATGGTACTCATGTTCTTTTCCTATCAGAGCAATCTTGATTATGAAAAGAATGCGATACTCTACAGGTATCTTCATGAACACAGAGACGAGTATCCTGATATCTATGATTCCTACAGGCTTCAGATTGAGAAGTATCTCGTAGAGCAGGTGGACAAGGGTAGGATTAACAAGGATCTCGGATATTTATATAAAAATCTGCTCACGAGGCAGATGGTTGATGCCAGCAATGCCGACAAGGTTTTGAGAATTTTATACAGCAATGAGATAAGGACTGACAACAAGCGCATGACCAAGGTGATTGTTGTCTACGACAAGCTGGAAAAAGAGGTGGAGTATCCGCTTGCGGGCGGAGTTGCCTATGTTCCTTTGTATGGCAGCGATTACTCAGTTTTCCTTGCGGATTCCGATGACAACAGGTTTGCAGAGGGCATACCATTTATAAATTCAAAGCTCATGCTGGTGGGACAGCTTGCATCCTATGCAACGCCTTATATCCAGAAGGGATCTGAGAGCGTGGAGCTTTTCCTTTGTGATATTGAGAAAAATTCTTATACCATCACGATGGAAAATGTCGGAAGGTTCAGGGAGCTTGCCAGTGATCCCAAGATCAGGTCCATTTGCAGAAAGCATATAAGAGAGAGCCTTATAAGGTTCTATTATGAAAATAACTTTGAGCGTCAGCTTGCGGAGTACATGGATGAGGTTACTATGGAGGATCTCGGAACTGCTGACAGAAGCACGATGTTTGAGCTCATGGTTATGTCAGGTAACTACGATAAGGCTTATAAGCTGGTTCACAGGTTTGGCACGCACAAGCTTGATCCCAGAATTGTTATGCGACTTTTCGGCAGACTTATGGATAATGAGTCGCTCGAGAATACTGAGGACAATGCTAAGATAGCCTGGTATGCGTTCTCTCATGCGAAGTATGATGAGCAGCTTCTGACTTTCCTTGCGGCAAACTATAGCGGAACCGTCAAGGAGATGAGAGACCTCTGGAAAACCGCGAACAATCTAAGTGTTGATGTATTTGAACTGTCTAAGAGAATTCTTACTCAGATACTTTACACCGGAGCACACATCGGCGATAAGATTGCTCTTTTCAGAAGCTATGTGGAAAAGAGCGGCGGCGGAGATGAGCTTGAGAGAGCTTTTCTTGCAAAATCGGCCAACGATTACTTCGTGGACAACATGGTTACGGACAGCTATGTTTTTGAGAGAATTGCCACACTTTCGAAGGAGGGCGTAGAGCTACTTGATGTGTGCAGAATGGCATACCTTAGGAGCTTTACCGAGGCTAACCACGTAGGCCTTAAGCCTGACAAGGAGATTGTGAAGGACTTCTTAAAGAGGCTTTTGGATCAGAATGTGTACTTTTCATTTTTCATGTACTATCAGAACGAGCTTCCGCAGATGGGGCAGTTCTGCGATAAGTCAATAATCGAGTACAGAACCACACCGGGGACCAAGTGTATCGTTCACTATATCTCCAGTGAGGACGAGAACGAGGAGTACAAGACCGCACCTATGCAGGAGATGTACAGAGGTATATATGACGCCTCATTTATACTCTTCTTTGGTGAGCAGATCCAGTATTACATCACCGAGGAGAACTACAACGGCCGCGGTGAGAAATTGACGGAGAGCGGAGCTATCTCCAAGAACGATATAGTTCAGGAGACCATTGTCGGACGTTACTCTATAATCAACGACATTATGATCGGCAAGACGCTTCAGGATTACGATACTGTGGACAGACTCCTTTCCGAGTATTACAGAAAGCGTTTCATGACCAATAAATTATTTAGGATGTTATAAAGCCTTCCCCCCTGTGGGGGAAGGTGTCAGCGTAGCTGACGGATGAGGGCACAATGCAATTTTTCAAAGAATCAAAAAACGCAAGAAGATATGTACTTGGTTACGATCTGGGAGAGGATGTCTCGCAGATTAGTTTTCTTGCGTCTGATTCCGACCTTCCGGAGACACTCTCAACCCTTGCAGGCGCAGAGGCTTACAATATCCCTACTGTTTTATGTAAGCGCAAGGACGTTAACCAGTGGTTTTACGGAAAGGAAGCCATCGCTAAGATTGAAGCGGAGGAGGGCGTCAGAGTTGACGGCCTTATTGAAGCTGCCAGATCAGGGAAGCGTGTGAATGTAGACGGAACAGGCTATGATCCCGTTTCGCTTCTGACTCTTTTTGTAAAAAGAACACTTTCCCTGCTCTCTATGGAACTGTCAATGGACATGGTAGATGCCATCGCATTTACGACAAGGACCATGGACAGCAGAATGATAGAGGTTTTATCCGAGGTTACGGGAGCACTTTCGCTTCCTGTTAAGAATATCTTTTATCAGAGCTATGAGGACAGCCTTTATCACTACATGCTTTATCAGCCCGATGAACTTCTGTCACATGCGGTTATCGCCTGTGATTACAGCTTCGGCGAGATGACTGTCTATGACATGAAGCTCAACCACAGAACAAAGCCCATTGTTGTTACCATAGATAAAACGACATACGGCGGGATGGTGCTTTCGCAGGGGAGATTCTCCGAGAATGCGAAGGAGCGCGAGGAGCAGGTAGTAAGGCTTGACCAGAAATTTTTGGAGTTTGCCGAAAAGACCATGGAGGGCAGAATTGTCAGCTCCGTATTTTTACTGGGCGACGGATTCAGGGATCAGTGGATGCAGAAATCTCTGGAGTTTTTATGTAGAACAAGGCGTGTATTCCAAGGAAACAATCTCTTCAGCAAGGGTGCAAGCATTGCGGCTAGAGAGAAAGTGGGCCCCAGTGAGCGCATGGAAAAATATGTGCTCCTTGACGGCGGTAAACTAAAATCAAATATCGGACTTCTTGTAAAAAAGCAGGGCAAGGAGGCATATCATGCCCTTCTTGATGCCGGTGAAAACTGGTATGACATCGGCACAAGCCTTGACCTTATTCTGGAAGATGAGAATTATATAGATATTATCATCACATCACTCACTGCAGGTGAGAAGCATGTACATACTATTGAACTTAATGACCTGCCGGAGCGTCCTCCGAGAACCACGAGACTTCGCATGAAAGTCTCTATGAGGGCTGCGGACAAGGTTATAATACATATCGAGGACATGGGCTTCGGAGAGCTTTTTGAGAATTCCGGCCTGTCGTGGAGCGAGGAGATTTCGGTATGAGAGGACTTATTCTTTGTACCGGAAGGTACGCTTTAAAACCTTATTATCTTGAGAAAATCGGCAGACGTATTTATTCAATAGAAGAGCTCTGCTATTGTATAACTCAGAACGCATTTCTTATCGATGCGGATTCTTTTGAAATGAGTCTTGTAGACTGGATAGGAAATGAACTTGGTCTTGAAAAGCTTGCCGATGAGCTGAGACACATGATAGTTCACAAGTGTTCTGTTGTTTCCCTTGCGGGAATGATTCTTGATTATGTCGGATATTCCACGAAGGAAGAAATCGACAGCACAGAGGAGACACTCAGAAGCAATGCGGACATGGATATCTATGAAAAGCGCATGTCCAGGGCTGAGTTTTTGATGAAGCAGGGGCATATCACTCAGGCTTTCAGTGAATACGACTATCTTTTGAAGCATATGCCGGAAATGGATAAAAATATAAAATCCAAGATAGAGCATAATCAGGGAGTCATGTACGCACATCTTTTTATGTATGACGTGGCTGCGGAGTTTTTCCATAAGGCATGGGAGGACGGCGGAGCAGACGAGTCTTATCTCGGTTATCTTGCCGCGAAACGTATGATGATGGATGAAAAGGAGTATGTTTCCTTTGTAAGTTCACATAAGGAGGCACATAATCTTTCCTTAAAGCTTGAGCAGCGCATGGATGAAGCCAATGATCTGTATGATGCGAGCACTGCGAATATCAAGGTCAGAAGTCTCGAATTGTACCGCTCCGGGGCTAAGATGAGCGAGTACTACGAAGAGGTGGAGAGAATTACTAAGGATATGAAGGAAGAATATCGGGGATTGGTTGAATAATGGGGTTCTTTGATTTTTTCAAGAAAAAAGATACATATCGAATAGAACGTCATCAGCAAAACGAACTGGAAAACTGGAATGATATTGTCTATACAAGAAAAAATATAGACATGGATGACCCTGAACAGAGGCATGAGTACATCGAAAACTGTCTTCAGCAGATGGCTGAGGCCAGCAGGGAGATGGATAACCTTCAGTTCGAATACCGTGTAGTTACCTCACACCTGCGGGATATGGAAGAGATTGATGCACTTCCGCCCGAGCAGCGCGCTGAGGTTAATCAGTGTGCTCAACGTATTCTCGACAGTGAAGAGCAGCAGAAGACCTTCAACAGACGTAAGAGCAGAATGACCGACCAGGAATTTGAGAAGATGGAGCGTCTTCATAATCAGGTCAAGAAGAGCGCGGAAACTCTAAAGGAGACGGAGGAGCACCAGAAAAAGGTTAAGAATGACCTTAGAAGACTGGACGGAGAGAGACAGGCTTACGATTTCAGACGAGCCGAGATTGAGGTATCTCTGGACAATATGCAGAGACTTATGTTGGTGGTTGCTGTGGCGCTTGGAGTTATCACGGTAGCTCTTGCTGTTTTATCTCTGGCACTTAAGCTCAATGTTATTTATGGCTATATGGTGGCGATAACGGTAGCTGCGCTGGCTTTCCTTTTCCTCAATCAGAAGATTCATGAGGCGAGAAGAGAAAAGAAGGTGATTCTTAATTCCATCGCACGTCTTATTCAGCTGCAGAATACGGTTAAGATCCGCTATGTAAATAACAGGAATCTTATAGATTACGAGTGCTTAAAGTATGGTATCAGCAATTCCAAGGAACTGCTTCAGATGTACAATAAGTACCTTATGGAAAAAAATGAACGCGAGCGCTATGCCATTGCAGAAAAGCAGCTGGATACCAATCAGAAGGCGCTTGTATTTGCACTACGTAAGTACAGGATTAAGGATCCCGAGATCTGGATTCACCAGGCGATTGCTCTCATAAATCACAACGAGGAGGTCGAGATCCGTCACGAGCTTGTGCAGCAGAGGCAGTCTCTTCGTAAGCAGATGGATTACAACCGCGATGTTGTGGCAGGCAATGCCAAAAACGAGATAGAAGAGCTCGTACGCCAATATCCTGTCTATCGCCAGGAAATCCTCGACATGGTCGACCGCTTCGAACAAAGATATCCCGGAGCATAAAATTCTTTTTTCATTTTTTATTGCTAATAAATAGGAGATAATGTACTATGTTTTGTGTTGGGTATGGAAAGATTTATTTGTAGGTAATTCAATGGCAAAATATTTTAACAATGAACACGATAAGATAGGTGAGGAGTGCGGTGTCTTCGGAATCTATGATTTCGATGGCGGGGATGTTGCACCCTCGATTTATTACGGACTGTTGTCCCTACAACATCGAGGGCAGGAGAGCTGCGGTATTGCTGTCAGCGAAACAATGGGTCCGAAAGGAAAAGTAACAAGTCATAAGGACATGGGACTGGTAAATGAAGCGTTTAACCATGAGATCATTTCAGGGATGCATGGTGACATAGGTGTAGGGCATGTGAGATACTCAACTGCCGGCAGCAGCACCAGAGAAAACGCTCAGCCCCTTGTCCTTAATTACGTTAAGGGGACACTTGCGATGGCGCACAACGGTAATCTTGTAAATGCGCCGGAACTTCGAGAGGAACTTGCGTATACTGGTGCGATTTTCCAGACTACGATAGATTCAGAGGTTATCGCATATCATATTGCAAGAGAAAGGCTTAATACTCCCAATGTTGAGGGTGCTGTTGCCAACGCGATGAAGAAGATCAAGGGTGCGTATTCCCTGGTTATCATGTCGCCCAGGAAGCTCATCGGAGCAAGGGATCCCAATGGCTTCAGACCGCTTGTAATTGGTAAGAGAGATAACAGCTACATTCTTGCATCCGAGACCTGCGCGCTTGATACAATCGGCGCAGAGTTCATCAGAAATGTTGAGCCGGGAGAGATAGTGACCATCTCTCCGGAGAAGGGTATTGAATCCAATCTTCAGATGACCAACAGCGTTAAGCACGGCCATTGCATATTCGAATATATTTATTTTGCAAGACCGGACAGCGTGCTTGACGGAGTGAGTGTCTATGAATCCAGAATAAAAGCAGGGCGCTTTTTGGCAATGGATTCACCGGTGGAAGCGGATGTGGTTGTCGGTGTTCCGGAATCAGGTAACTGCGCTGCACTTGGATATTCAATGGAGTCCGGTATCCCTTACGGACAGGCTTTTGTGAAGAACCAGTATATCGGCAGAACCTTCATAAAGCCGGGGCAGAAGAGCCGTGAGAGCAGTGTTCAGGTAAAACTGAATGCCCTTAAAAACGCCGTTGAGGGAAAACGAGTTATAATGATAGACGATTCAATCGTTCGCGGTACCACTTCGGACAGGATTGTAAGAATGCTCAGGGATGCGGGAGCTACCGAGGTTCATATGAGAGTATCATCGCCGCCGTTTTTATGGCCTTGCTACTTCGGAACCGACGTACCTGCAAGAGAGCAGCTGATCGCCTATAACCGCAGTATCGATGAGATATGTAAGATTATCGGAGCTGATTCTCTCGGTTATTTGAGAGAGGAACGACTCAGTGAACTGGTAAATAACAAGTTTGATATATGTAAGGGGTGCTTCACGGGAGATTACCCCATTGCTCCGCCGGATGAAGATATCAGGGGAGACTTCGAAGCGTAAATCATTTAGGAGGATAATATGAGTACAGACAGATACAGTAGCCCGCTTTCAGAGCGTTACGCAAGTAAGGAAATGCAGTACATCTTTTCACAGGACATGAAATTCAAGACCTGGAGAAAGCTCTGGATCTCACTTGCGGAAATTGAAAAGGAACTCGGACTTAACATCACACAGGAACAGATTGATGAGCTTAAGTCACACCAGGAAGACATCAACTATGAAGTTGCCATTGCCCGTGAGAAGGAAGTTCGCCACGACGTAATGAGCCATGTATATGCGTACGGCCAGCAGTGTCCTAAGGCTGCAGGAATCATTCACCTCGGCGCTACAAGCTGCTATGTCGGAGACAACACAGACATCATTATCATGACCGAGGCACTTAAGCTTGTTCGCAGAAAGCTCCTCAATGTTATCAGCTGCCTTGCAAAGTTCGCTGATGAGTACAAGGATCTGCCGACACTCGGATTCACACATTTTCAGCCGGCACAGCCTACAACAGTAGGTAAAAGAGCATCACTCTGGCTTCAGGACTTCACTATCGATCTTGAGGACCTTGATTATGTTCTTGATAATATGAAACTTCTTGGTTCAAAGGGAACTACCGGAACACAGGCATCTTTCCTTGAACTTTTTGACGGAGACCTTACAAAGGTTGATAAGCTTGATCCCATGCTAGCTGACAAGATGGGCTTCAAGGGTTGTATGGCGGTTTCAGGTCAGACCTACAGCCGTAAGATCGACATGAAGGTTGTTAATGTCCTTGCGGGAATCGCATCATCTGCTACAAAGATGGCTCAGGATATCAGACTTCTTCAGCATCTTAAGGAAGTTGAGGAGCCCCATGAGGCTAAACAGATTGGCTCTTCAGCTATGGCTTATAAGAGAAATCCCATGAGAAGTGAGAGAATCTGCTCACTTTCAAGATACGTAATTGTTGATACATTGAATCCCGCTATCACCGAGATTTCACAGTGGTTCGAGAGAACACTTGATGATTCTGCAAACAAGAGACTTTCAATTCCCGAGGGCTTCCTTGCAATTGATGGTATTCTTGATCTTTGCATGAATGTAACAGACGGCCTTGTTGTATATCCCAAGGTTATCGAGAAGCGCCTCATGTCAGAGCTTCCTTTCATGGCTACCGAGAATATCATGATGGATGCCGTTAAGCTTGGTGGAAACAGACAGGAGCTTCATGAGAAGATTAGAGAGCTTTCCATGATAGCAGGAGACCATGTAAAGAAGGACGGTCTCGACAACGATCTTCTTGATATGATCGTTAAGGATCCCGCTTTCCACATGACAGAGGATAAGATCAAGGAGTGCATGGATCCTAAGAAATACACAGGCTGCAGTGCACATCAGGTTGAGAGATTCTTAAACGAGGTTGTGAATCCCATTCTCGAAGCCAACAAGGATGAGCTTGGCCTCTCCGCTGAGATAAACGTATAAGAGCCGTTCTGCCCGGCCCAGCGCGAGAAGCAGAACTTCTATTTGAAAAATACATAAAAAGACAAATATAACTACTTCATTTTCTTGTTTTTATGTTGCATAATTATGATATGCAAAAATCAGTATCCCGCATTGTTGTTTATAATGCGGTGTATGAATACAGGAAAATGAGGTAGTTTTTTATGGGAAAAACATGGGATATAAAACAGTTTGCAAAAACTGCACGCGCAGCTGCGGCAGAGGGTATCGTCCTTTTGAAAAATGATAAAAATGCTCTTCCCCTTGAGAAGGGTGCAAAGATCGCTGTTTTCGGAAGAAGCCAGATGAATTACTACAAGAGTGGAACCGGTTCGGGCGGCATGGTTAACGTTGACTATGTTGTCGGAATCTATGAGGCTCTGGCCGCTTCAAAGAAAATCAAAGTAAACAAGGATGTTCGCAAAGCCTATGAGGCATTCGTAAAAGAGAATCCTTTTGATGTCGGCATAGGATGGGCAGGAGAGCCCTGGTTTCAGAAGGAGATGCCTCTTGAGGATGCGCTTTTAAAGAAAGCGTCAGCTGAATCCGATGCTGCGGTTTTTATAATCGGAAGAACCGCCGGAGAGGATCAGGACAATAAAAATGAGCAGGGAAGCTATCTTCTTACAGATGAGGAGAAGGCTGCCCTGAAGAAGGTCTGCAAGGCCTTTAAGCGCACGATTGTTCTTCTGAATGTCGGTAATATCATCGATATGAAGTGGGTAACAGAGATTAACCCCGAGGCTGTTCTCTATGTATGGCAGGGCGGTCAGGAGGGCGGAAATGCCGTTCTGGATGTGCTCACGGGGGATGTGAACCCTTCAGGAAAACTGTCCGATACAATTGCTTATAATATCGAGGATTATGCTTCCACAGCGAATTTCGGCTCAGAGAAGAGGAACTTCCAGTCTGAGGATATTTACGTAGGATATCGCTATTTTGAGACCTTCGCAAAGGACAAGGTAATGTATCCTTTTGGATTTGGATTGTCATATACGACTTTTGATATAGCTTTAGGCGAGTTTGATTACGACGCGACAGAAGGCGCCTCACTGGAAGTTCTTGTTACCAATACAGGTGACAGGGCAGGAAAAGAGGTTGTTCAGGTTTATGTTGAGGCTCCGCAGGGTGTTCTTGGCAAACCTTCCAGAGCACTTGTAGCCTTTGCAAAGACAGACGTCCTTAAGCCCGGTCAGATGCAGAGCATGGAGTTTGATATTCCAAAGTACTGGATGAGTTCCTATGATGACGGTGGGGCTACAAAAAATAAGTCATCCTATGTCATGGAGGCCGGAACCTACAGAATCTATGCAGGTAATGATGTCAGAAGCGCAGAAGCAGCAGGTGAATTTGAGCTTAAGAAGCTCGAAGTAATCTGTAAGTGCGAGGAGAGCTACGCCCCGGTTAAGGAATTTGAGAGATTGAAGCCTTGTGCCGGTGGAAAGGGTGGCAATAGCTACACTGCAAAATATGAGAAAGCACCTACTAGGACGCTTGATCCTAATAAAAAGAGAAAAGACAGACTTCCGAAAGCACTTCCTTATTCCGGTGACAAAGGCTTTAAGCTTAAGGACGTGGAAGAGAAGAATGTTTCCATTGAGGGTTTCATAGCCCAGCTTTCCGATAAGGACCTCATTGCTATGATGCGCGGCGAGGGAATGTGTTCTCCCAAGGTAACTGCGGGAATAGCAGGTGCTTACGGCGGAGTGACAGACAGACTCTCAGATTTTGGTATTCCTGTCGGAGGCTGCTCCGATGGGCCCAGCGGTATACGTATGGACTGCGGAACCCATGCATTTTCACTTCCGAACGGAACCTGCCTTGCATGTACTTTTGATGAAGAATTAAATGAAAAGCTCTTTAACTGGGAGGCACTTGACCTTAGGAGAAACAGAATCGATGCACTTCTCGGCCCCGGTATGAACATTCACAGAAATCCTTTGAACGGTCGAAACTTCGAGTATTTTTCAGAGGATCCGATACTCACTGGTAAGCTTGTATCAGCTCAGCTCCGTGGTCTTCATAAATATGATGTAACAGGTGTAATTAAGCATTTTGCGGGCAATACACAGGAATACAAGAGACATTTTGTTGACAACGTCGTATCGGAGAGGGCACTTCGCGAAATCTATCTTAAAGGCTTTGAAATTGCTGTAAGAGAGGGAAAAGCCCGTGCACTTATGAGTACCTACGGACCTTTAAACGGTATCTGGACAGCCAGCAGCTATGACCTTCTTACTTCAATTTTGAGAGAAGAGTGGGGATTTGATGGCATCGTCATGACCGACTGGTGGGCAATGGGTAACGACGAGGCAGGTGCTGCAGGAAGCTATCAGAATGTATCCGCTCAGGTTCGTGCCCAGAATGATCTGAACATGGTAAATACCAGCGCAGAGGATAATTCAAACAAGGATGATCTTGACGTGGCCATTGCAGAGGGAAGACTTACCCGTGCAGAGCTTGTAAGAAGTGCAATAAATATCTGCAAATTCCTGCTGAAAACTCCGGCCTACAGACATATGCTCGGAGAGGAATCCGCACTTGATAAGGAACTTGCAGCTGCGATTTCGGCAGAAGATGCTGTCCTTCAGGATATGATAAAGCTTAAGTTTGATGGCGATGAGCTTGACCTGGACGCTTCCAGGATAAAGGTTGGAAAGGGAGAGACAACTACTTATGTAATAACCACACCCAGAAAGTGTCTTACAGATTTAGAACTCGTCATCAGAGCTAATAATCAGCCTGATGTAGCCCAGCTTCCGTTCTCTGTATTCCAGGATAAGATGCTGGTAAAATCAGTTACTCTGACCGGAATGGATAAGGAATGGCAGACCATTAAAATCGGCCTTGGCCCTGCGATGATTGGAAATTTCTACCTTAAGCTCTATTTTGCACAGGGCGGACTTGAAATCAAGTCAGCTAAAATTATTTTCACAAAAGATATAGAGAGTATGTTCAGACATGATCCGGCACTGCTATGATAAACACGCATAATAATGGGCATAAGTACCCTATAAACTCTTTGAGCTATAGGGTACTTTTTTGTTGTTTTTGGTTTTTGAAAAGGGTTTTCGACTTAAGAATAGATTAAAATTTCGTTATTTTTAAGGAACTATAAATCAATTCTAAAATGTTGGTTAAGTTATCGGATTAAACGTTTACTTCTCAATATAGAAGTGCTAATAATATAACTGTGGGGGAAAAGCAAAGAAAAAAGATATGTGATGGTTTTTGTGAAAGGAGAATTTGTCTTATGGGTAATACTTTCAAAAGAATTATGTCAACTATGTTGGCAGTCACATTGGCTGCAACACTTTGCTTTATAGCAATACCTACTCGTGCACAGGCTGCTGATAAGACAGTCAAAGTTACTTTGACTAAGGACGGCAACGGTGGAGCAGGCATCACTCTTAAGCCTGGTGCAAAGGCTCAGATTATTGTTAAGAAGGCAACAGGAAATGTAACTTATAAGACTAACAACAAAGCAGTTGTTTCAGTAACAAAGGATGGAGTAATCCAGACTAAGAAGGTTGGAAGCGCTGAGATTAAGGTTAAGGATAAGAAGGGCTATTCAGCAACTGTTTGTGTAGACGTTGCAAAGGGAAGCTATCTTGCACGCAGCGGAAAGGGCTCTGACGAAAAGGGCAAGGTTTATAAGATTTGGCTCAGCAAGCCCGCAGTAACACTTGACCTCGGCGAGGGATATTCTGTATGGGCATACACAATTGAAGAAGGCAAGACCGGTAGTGTACAGTTCCAGAGTGAGGACTGGGGAATTGCTGCAGTTGATGATCATGGTAACATCAGAGCTCAGGGACATGGCTCAACACGTATCTACGCTCACAAGGGAGGCAGAACAGCAGCTATCATGGTTAATGTAAACTGATATTTGCAGAATACGATCGTTTTACATAACAGGAGACCATTAGTAGGATAGTTTGAAAAAAGTTTCATCACAAACTGAATAAAGTACAAAACGTTGTTAAAACGTTATATGCACGTACCGGATTAGTCTATAGGGCAGTTCGGTACGTGATTTTTTGTGTATTGTTTCATGATTTTGTCATTTGTGATATGATACTGACATTGATTAGATTGTACAAAATAGAAAATTCCGGAGGAATAGATAAATGGCATTATCAAATTATGTAGAAGCAGTAATAGAAGAAAATGACTGGTACATCACAAATCTTTCCAATGTGGCAGCCTGCCTGTGGCAACAGCTCCCTGATGTAAGCTGGGTGGGATTCTATTTAATGACTGATAAGGGTAACGATAAAGAACTTATCCTTGGACCCTTCCAGGGAAAAGTGGCATGCACTCATATTGCACTTGACCGCGGTGTCTGCGGCGTTTCCGCTTCTGAAAACAAAACGCTCATCGTCCCTGACGTATCACAGTTTTCAGGCTACATCGCCTGCGACAGCGAAGCCCGCTCTGAAATCGTTATCCCCCTTAGAAACAAAGTCGGGGTAGTCATCGGAGTCCTCGACATCGACAGCAACACAGAAGGCCGCTTCTCTGAAGCCAATGAAGAATCTGCAGACCTTGAAAAATGTGCGGAACTGATATCAAATATTATCCCTAAAACAATAAATTGATGTCCAGGGCTCTTTGGAGTTCCCGGTCCACCACGAGCAAATATAAGATTTATACCCCTAATTTAAGGCCGTCGCTTTATCAATAAAATACCCCATGGCAGAGGTGAACTGCCATGGGGTAAAAGAATGGAATGGGTTTTATTAGCCTTTTACTGCACCTTCAATCATACCTTCCATAATCTGTTTCTGAGCGATCAGGAAAAGAATAATCATGGGCAGGATAGCAAGAAGTGCAGCTGCCAGAATCAGGTTCCACTGCTTAACGTAGGAACCGACAAAGGCCTGAACTGCTACAGGAAGAGTCTTTACGGGACCGTTCTGACCAAGCATCATTGAAGGCAGAAGATAATCGTTCCAGATCCACATACCATTAAGAATGGTTACTGTTGTGATAACAGGTGTGAGGAGCGGGAAAATTACCTTGAAAAATACCTGCTCGGGTGAGCATCCGTCAATAGATGCTGCTTCTTCAAGATCATAAGGAATTCCCTTAATAAATCCTACAAGAATGAATACTGTCATTGCGCCGCCGAATCCAAGGTATGCGAAAACAATACCGGGAACTGACTTAAGCATCGGGATACCAATGAACTTTCCGACATCTCTGAAAGTAGAGATAAGAGGAAGCATAACTACCTGGAAAGGAATGATCATTGATGCGATGAATGTGAAGTAAATCACATTTGACCATACAGTCTTATTACGGCAGATAACCCATGCTGCCATAGCGCCGAACAGAGCGAGCAGTGCAAGGGAAAGAACAGTAATAAGTGCTGAATATCCAAAGGTCTGCCAGAATGTGAAACTGGAGTTATTTATAACATCATTAAGATTTCTAACAAGCTTCGCAAAAGATGCTCCATTCAGTCCGATGGGATTTGCTGTAATCTCATTGGAATCCTTGAAAGAGTTGATAACTACAAGGAAGAAAGGGAACAGCACATAAGCTGCGATTATAATTGCAATAATGAAACGGATAATAACGTTTGAAGTCTTTTCCTTGGTATGCATTATAATTCCACCTCCTTCTTGTTAGATATGCGAACCTGAAGTATTGAAACGCAAGCCAGTATGATGAAGAACAATACGGCTTTTGCCTGGCCGAGTGCGTAATTGTTCTTTATAACAGCTGTGTTATAGATGTTAAGAGCGAGCATCTCGGTTCCGTTTGTCAGGTACTGTCCGAAAATATCTACAGATCCTTTACCATTAGTAAGTGCAAGGTTTACATCGAACTGCTTGAAAGCACTTGTAAGAGTAAGGAACGTACAAATCGTGATTGTGGGAGCAATCATGGGAATCTTTATCTCGAAAAGAGTCTGCATGGGATTAGCTCCGTCAATTGCAGATGCTTCAAGAACATCTCCGGGTATTGTATTGAGACCTGTGATATAGATGAGCATTATATAACCTGCGTACTGCCAGATGTATACGATGATTACCGCGAGGAAAGCAGTGCCTGTATCGGCAATCATTGAATACTGTGTATTCAAGAGTTTTGTTACAACATTACTGAAAATGAACTGCCATATATAGCCTAGTACGATACCACCGATAAGGTTAGGTAAGAAGTAAGCTGCCCTGAAAAATCCGAGGCCCTTGATTTTTGATGTGCAAAGAAGGGCAAGAAGGAAAGCAACCAGATTAACCATTATCATGTTACATACAACAAACAAGAATGTTAAAAATATAGACCAGAGGAAACTGGGCTGTGAAAACATACTTGTGTAATTTACGAGTCCAACGGAATTCCTAACCCTGATACCATCCCAATCGGTAAATGAATATCCGATACCGAGGAAAAGAGGAATGATAACTGTTACCAAAAAGGCAAACAGAAGAGGGAATAAGAAAAGTATATTTATAATTGTGCGATGATATTTAAGTGTCGGGAAAAAGTATAAACCTAAAACTATTCCAATAATACCAATGATGAGTGTGGCACCACGGAATGAAGCCTGGGACTTCGTGAAGTCAAGCATAAGAGACCAAATCAGAAGACCAAGACCTGCTATCAGACAAATGAAAGAAAATACTCCTTTTGAGGTAGAAGGTGTTTTCATAGTGGAAGCTCCTTTGTTCCGGGATAATGGGGTGACGATGTTTCAGTGGTTTAGATAAATCGGGCAGAGCATTTGCTCTGCCCGATAACTAACAGTTTTAACTTTGATTATTCAGCGTAGTAACTCTTGATTACTGCAGAAATCTTAGATACGAACTCGTCAGCATCTGCGATTGATCCCTTAGCATAATCAGCAAATACCTGACATGTCTCGTTCTGAAGACCATCCTTCTTAAGCATTGTGTGCCATCCGCTGTAGTTGCCAGCATCGATGTAGCTCTTCATGCTCTTGTAGAAAGGATTTGTAGCTTCAAACTCGCAATCATCGAAAGGAGATACAAGACCAGCCTTGTTTACAAGGATATCCTGTGCAGAAGAACCTGCGCACCAGTTGAAGAATGCCTTAGCTGCATCTACGTTGCCGTCCTTGTAAGCTACCCAGTATGACGGAGGTCCTGCGATGATTGTGTTGATACCATCCTCAAATGCATAAGGAGCGAAACCAACTTCGAAGCTTACATCATCAGGAGATGTTACACACCAGTTACCCTGTGTGATGAATGCGAACTTGCCATCCTTAAATCCGGCAACCTGCTCGTCATATGTTCCGTCAACAAGAAGGTGATCCTTATCTGCGTACTCGTTCATCATTCCAACGAACTCAGCGAAATCCTTCATTCTTGCTTCATCAATTGTACCGCCATCGTTAAGCATGTCGATGTACTTTGTGTCATCAGCCTTAAGACCAGCATCAAGGTACTGACCAAATACGTGTGTACCTGAAGACCATCCAAGGTTTGTGGGCTCTGCGCACCATGCAAATACTGCTGTAAGACCAAGCTCATCCTTCTTAGCGTCGATCTTCTCGCAAGCTTCTTTCCAAGCAGCGGGGCTTGTAAGAGAAGAAGGATCAACGTCACACTGTGAAAGGATGTCAGCGTTGTAACCAAGAGCAGTAGCCTCTACTGTATAAGGGAATCCGATTGTGCCCATGTTAGCATCAACGAGCTCGAATCCTGTCTTATCTGTCCATTCCTCACCTGCAAGATCAGCAAGCATGCCGTCCCATGTAGCAGCCTGGTTAGCTTCGATTACGAAGATGTCAGGCATGTTGTCGCCCTGGTACATTTTCTTAAGCTCATCACCTGCGCTTGTGTCACCACCGATTGTCTCGATAGCAACTTCGTTACCTGTTTCAGACTTGTAAAGCTCAGCGAGCTCTTTGAGCTGATCGTTGATCTCGGGCTTACCGTTAAGAAGACGGATAGCTCCTGCAGAAGCTGTAGAGTCTGAAGCTGTATCAGCAGCCTCAGTTGTGTCAGCGGCTGTATCAGCAGCCTCTGTTGTGTCAGCGGCTGTCTCTGTAGACTCAGCTGTATCAGCAGATGTGTCGGCATCTGAACCTGAGTTGCCGCCGCAAGCTGTCATGCTAAGAACCATTGTTCCAGCCAGAAGAATAGATAATACTTTCTTTTTCATGTTACCCTCCTTAATTGTGCACTTTGCCAATCAAATGTGTTGATTGGCGGTTACTTTTGCGCATAAGTTTTATGCTTAGACTAAAATATCACGATAATAATCAAAATGCAAGTAAAAAATTTCTAAAGTCTCCAGATTTTGCAACACCTTACGCGCAAAAGCTGACTACGACTGGCTTTATATAAATTATTAAATTTTAAAAAAAAATAATAAAAATCCTGTCTATAATTTGTCGGCACTTTGCTCAATCGTTTTCGTAGAAAGCCCTGTTTTTGTTGTGTAACATGTACACTTTTTGGGACAAAAAAAGAAACCGAGAGGTTAACACCTTCACCGGTTTCTTTGATTTATATCGAATTTGGAAACTAAGTTTATTCGACAGGCTCTATTTTTTTGACAGTATCTCTTATTTTAAGTTTTGTCGGTAATTGTATCTGGTTAGGAGTCTTTTCACCTCGAATTCTCTTAAGAAGTGTCTCGGTGGCAGTTATTCCCTTTAGCTTCACATCCTGATGAACAGTGGTTATGGCAGGGCGATGGAACTGTGCAAACAGAGTATCATCGAAACCGGCAACTGAGATATCATCGGGAACTCTTATGCCGCGATCCTCAAGAGCGGAGAGCAGCTGAACCGCATATAAATCGGATACACACATGATGGCGTCGAATTCGGGAGCTCTTTTACAGATTTCCTCAAGTGATTCCGCTATTTCATCACTTCTCGGCCTTATTTTAAGGAACCAGTCCTCTTCATAATGAATACCATTTCCCTCAAGAGCATATTTGTAACCTGAGAAGCGCTCATAGTCTACGCCGTTCATATTATCTGAAAGAAATGCTATTTTCTTATGGCCAAGCTTGATCATATAGTTAACCATGTCAAAGCATCCCTGTCTGTCATTAAGACCAACGTTAATAAAGTGCTTTAGTCCCTCTATACTATAGGTATCAATGCAGACGATAGGCTTTTTATAGCGTTCGCTGACGCGGATACCGTCGTTATCAATCATTCCGAAGAGCAGTAGACCATCAACGTTCCAGGTGGAAACATGTCTCATGATCTCGGTAGTATCACTTGAGATGTAGAGCATCATGAAGTAGCCGGCATTTCGTATCGATTCCTCAATACCACCTATAAGTTCGGATACAAAAGGATCCATTAGAAGATTCTCATACTTGTCGGCTCTTGCCTTGAGCGCTACGCCTATAATCTTTGACTCGTTCTGAGCAAGATTGCGTGCGTTGATGTTAGGCACGTAGTCAACTTTTTTCAAATAATCTTCTACAATTTTAATTGTAGCCGGAGATACTTCACCTGTTTTTCCGTGTATAACGTTGGAAACAGTGGTCGTACTCATATTTAGTTGCTTAGCGATTTCCTTAATTGTAATCATAAAAAATCCATTAACTAAAAAAATTAACTTTACAAAAGTTCAAAAATGATTATAGTGTAAAAATAACACAGCGAAAATGCGCTGTCAAAAATCTCAAAATGCACATAAATATAGAAACTTTTGCGTTAAAGTTAAAAACACCCCAAAATTATTTTTGAAAGGAAGTAGAAATGAACACTGTTTACGGCAAAATTAGTCCTATGAATGCAATAACCGCAGACATGACCTCCACACTCGGAGGAAAGGATATACAGATTCCTTCGGATATACCGCATGGAGACATGCCCGGAGATAAGATAGAGATCGGCGAAAGTCACATCGCCAAGGCAAAGACAATATTCCCCAGACTTTTGGAGGAGCTTACAAAGGTAACAGCAGCTAATCCTTACGGAAGAGCGGTTATTACCGTATGCGGGGGATCAGGTGTAGGAAAGTCGGAGATTGCTTCACTTCTTTCTTATATGCTTGAAGAGTCCGGTATCGGAAGCTACACAATGTCAGGAGACAACTATCCTCATCGCATTCCTATGTATAATGATGCGGAGAGACTTCACACATTCAGACAGTGCGCTATCCGCGGAATGGTAGACGGCGGTGCGATGAACGCAGAGAACTTAAAGAAGGTTCAGGAGTGGCAGGAACAGGGCGATGATGCCAATGCAGAACATGCAAAGGAGAATCCCTGGTTTTCATCATATCTTGAAGCAGGTAAAAAGGGCCTTTCCGAATACCTCGGAACTCCCGCAGAAACAGATTTTGCTGAAGTAGACAGTATTCTTGCCGCATTTAAAGATGGTGCGGACAAGCTCTGGCTAAAGAGAATGGGCAGAGATGAATGCACACTCTGGTACGACGAAGTTGATATGTCAAAGAAGCAGGTTCTTATCATAGAGTGGACTCACGGCAATACTGACTGCATGAAAGAGGTTGATATCCCGATTCTTCTTAACAGCACACCTCAGGAGACTCTTGAGCACAGAAGAAGCCGTGCACGTGACGGCAAAGTAGACAGTCCGTTTACAATGATGGTTCTTGAACTTGAGCAGAACAAGCTTATGGCACAGGCTCACAAGGCTAAGATAATTGTCAGCAAGCAGGGTGAGATCATAAGCTACGATGATTATAAGAAATTGATGGGTATCTGAAAAACTCATCCGCCCTTCGGGCACCTTCTCCAGTGGGGAAGGCAAAAAAGAAAGGAAACACAATGAGTAAATTTGTAGATAACGGACCTATGCTGAATGCTTACCCCGACAGCTGCGGCGGTACACTCGGCGATATTGTAACCTTCCTTGAGAAGGATGAACTTAAGGATACCTTCAGTTCATTCTATATCCTTCCGAGCATTTACAATACCGATCTGGACAGGGGCTTTTCCGTAATTGATTATGGTATTAATGAGGAGCTTGGCTCAAAGGCTGATTTGGATAGACTCCGCGCCCTTGGAATTGACCTTAAGCTTGATTTCATCTTAAATCATGCATCAGTTCTTTCACCGCAGTTCCAGGATCTTCTGAAAAACGGTGAGAAATCAAAATATGCAGACTTTTTCATAAATTGGAACAAATTCTGGGATGGCTGCGGAGAGATGACCGAGGACGGTTATATCCAGCCTGATGAGAAGTATATAAAGGACATGTTTTTCAGAAAGCCTGGACTTCCGATCCTTATGGTAAGAATGCCTGACGGAAAGGAGATACCTTACTGGAACACCTTCTATCAGGAGGTTCAGTACAGAAGACCGGATGCTCAGGACATTATTAATGCAGTAGAGGAATTTAACGGACAGGGATCCGAGAGAATTCAGTATATGACTGCAGAGAATATTGCGAAGTGTGTCTGCGAGGGTCTTGATGAGGGGAAAAAGCCGGAGGAAATAGATTTCGGTAAATATGCAAAATATCGCGAGGCAATTCTTGAATTCCTTGCAAACGGAAGAAAATATCTCGGACAGATGGATTTGAATATCAAATCAGATCTTGTCTGGGAGCATTATGAGAATACACTTAAGGCGCTTTCAGGATATGGAGCTGCCATCGTTAGACTTGATGCTTTTGCTTATGCTCCTAAGGAGCCTGGTAAGAAGAATTTCCTTAACGAGCCTGATACCTGGGATGTTCTTGAGAAGGTAAGGACTATTGCAGATAAGAACAGCTTGAGACTCCTTCCTGAGATTCACGACAGCTATGGCGCCGGCATCTATGAGAAGGTTGCAGGCAAGGGCTATATGACCTATGATTTCTTCCTCCCGGGACTTCTTATCTATGCGATGGAGCAGAAAAACGGTGAAGCACTTGCACGCTGGGCTAAGGAACTTGTGGATAAGAAAATCCGCGTGGTAAATATGCTTGGATGCCACGATGGCATACCGGTTCTTGATCTGAAGGGTCTTATTCCCGATGAGGAAATCGAGAAGCTGATAGAGACTATTGTCGGAAGAGGCGGACTTGTTAAGAATCTTCACGGACAGAAGAATATGTACTATCAGGTAAATTCAACTTATTACAGCGCTCTTGGTGCTGATGATAAGAAGATGCTCTTTGCGAGAGCGGTTCAGATGTTCATGCCGGGCAAGCCTCAGGTATGGTATCTCGATCTTTTTGCGGGAGAGAACGACTACGCTGCAGTAGAACGAGCTGGCGCGGGCGGACACAAGGAGATTAACCGCACAAATCTTTCAAATGAGGAGATGCTGGAAAAGCTTAGTAAACCGGTTGTGCAGAAGCAGCTTGAACTTTTGAGACTTCGTAATACCGATCCGGCATTCGGTTTTGATGCAAATCTTGATCTTAAACAGGATGGTTCGGTTCTTACCTTTACATGGGAGAATAACGGAAACAAGATCTCGCTTAAGGCTGATTTTGCATCTTATGATTATGAAATAATAAAGTAAAATTTCATAAATATTACATGAAGGTGTTTCTTTAGGAAAACCGGGCGTTTTGGCCCGGTTTTCTTTTTTTATATACCTATTTTATAACAATTTTTATTTCTCTTTATTAATCGTAACAAAAAAATAATAGTGTACTCTAAAAGAATTCACCCCGGGTTTATATATTGATAATTTTTCTATCAATAATATTTATATGTTATCAGTACAATATGGATAACAAATATGATTTCCCACAAAAGCGTGAAAAGGCGCAGTTTTTACGGGGGAGGAACGGGGGTAACAATGAGAAAATTTATGTTTAAGCAGCTAAAAACAGCATTGGTGCTTCTGTGTGCCATGCTTATTTTTTTACAGATGATTCCGTGTGCAAAACCGGTGAAAGTATATGCTGCTGAAGAAGAGGAAGAGGAATGCGAAGTTGAGGAAATAGAGCAAGGTGAAGAAGATGATGTTGAAGAAGACGACGATGATGGCGAGGAAATTAGTTTAGAAGAGGTAGAAAAGAAATCTGAAGGAGAAAATGCCAAAAAGCAGGAAAGCCAGCAGAATAAGACTACCGGGAAGCAGGAAAACTCTCAGAAACAGGCAGAATCCGGAAAGCAGGAGGGACAATCTGAAACCGTATTAAAGCAGGCGCCTAAGGGCAGGCAAAAAAAGCTTACGGTTGAATTACCCGCAGAAAAGCCAAGATATTATGATAAGTTGGCAATCGGTGAAGAGATAAAGATTGTTGTTAAATCTAAGGGAAAAAAGATAAACAATAAATATTTGAAGTTTAGTTCCAATAAGAAGTCGGTTGCATCAGTAAATAATGCCGGAATAATCACAGCTAATAAGTACGGCACGGCAAACGTTAAGGTTGTTTACAAAACAAAAAAGAAAAAAACTTATAAGTGCAATATATATGTCACTGTAGCAAATAGTACTGTGCGGACACTTTATGTAGGTGATTCCAGAAGCGTTGACCTGTTCTCGGCAACGGCTGAATCGGTGTTTGGCGAGGTTCATAACGATATAGTTGTCTGTGCTTTGAATGGCGCAAATGTGAGATTCCTTGGAGAAGTACTTGATCATTCGGATCTTAGCGACTACGACATGATAATAACCTGGATGGGAGCAAATGATTTCGGTCATTTTAAGCCTTATATAGTTAAATACAACAGGCTTGTTTCGAAAGGGAAAAAGCTGGTGGTTTGTTCTGTTGGAATGACAAGGGACGCATTTCTTGATGAGGGCGGACAGCCGCTTTTCAACACCGGAGTTATAAACAGGTTTAATATCCAGCTGATGGACTGGGCAGGAAAAAAGAAAAAGGTAAAGACCGTATCAATGAACGACTACATCGCAAATAAGGTATCTATTGATTCGAAAGACGGGGTGCATTATTCACCAAAGCCCAATAAAGGACTGTGGAACTATATTCTTGATAAGGCGGAATGAACCTTTTTATACATAATTAAATGTAAATTCAAGTCAGCAGATCGAAACAGGCGGTTTTGTATCTGCTGATTTTTTTTATTCATAATATGAAATCCATTTTGCAAAATAATTTACTTATGGAGGATTCTGTAGTATATTATCATGTGGTTATTTTAGTAAACTAAACCGTGTAACACAGAATGGAGAAATAAAATGGTTAAAGCAGTAGTTGGAGCAAACTGGGGAGACGAAGGAAAAGGTAAGATCACAGATATGATGGCCGATCAGGCTGATGTGGTTGTACGTTTTCAGGGAGGCGCGAACGCAGGACATACCATTGTTAATAAGTATGGTAAGTTTGCACTGCATACTCTTCCTTCAGGTGTATTCCACCAAAATATAACAAATATCATCGGCAACGGTGTGGCACTTAATATTCCGGTACTCATCGGAGAGCTTAATTCAGTAATTGAGAAAAATGTGCCTACTCCGAATCTTCTTATTTCAGATCGTTGTCAGATAGTTATGCCTTATCACATTCTTTTCGATCAGTATGAAGAGGAGAGACTTGGCGGTAAGTCTTTTGGATCAACAAAGTCAGGTATCGCACCTTTCTATTCAGATAAATATGCAAAGATCGGTTTCCAGGTTAATGAACTTTTTGATGAGGAGCTTTTAAAGGAGAAGGTAGAGAGAGTTCTTGTTACAAAGAACATCCTTCTTAAGGAGCTTTATCACAAGCCGGAGATCAGTCCTGCAGAGCTTCTTGATACTCTTCATGAGTGGAGAGACATGGTTAAGCCCTATGTTGCAGACACTGCGTTGTTCCTTGAGAAAGCAATTAAGGAAAATAAGACAGTTCTTCTTGAGGGCCAGCTTGGAACTATGAAGGATCCTGACCACGGAATCTATCCTATGGTTACTTCTTCTTCAACATTGGCTGCATACGGAGCAATCGGAGCAGGTATCGCACCTTATGAGATTAAGCAGATTGTAGTAGTTAACAAGGCTTATTCTTCTGCTGTAGGAGCAGGTGCTTTCACATCAGAGATTTTTGGCGAAGAAGCTGATGAACTCAGAAGACGCGGTGGTGACGGCGGTGAGTACGGTGCAACTACAGGACGTCCTCGTCGTATGGGATGGTATGACTGCGTTGCAAGTAAGTACGGCTGCAGACTTCAGGGTGCAACCGACGTTGCTTTCACTGTTCTTGACGTACTTGGCTATCTCGATGAGATACCTGTATGTGTTGGTTATGAGATTGATGGTGAGGTTACCAAGGACTTCCCTGTAACACATCTACTTGAGAAGGCTAAGCCCGTATACGAGACACTTCCCGGATGGAAGAGCGATATCCGTGGCATAAAGAAGTATGAAGATCTTCCGGAGAACTGCCGTAAGTACATCGAGTTCATCGAGAAGGAAATAGGATATCCGATCACTATGGTATCTAACGGACCGGCCAGAGAAGATATCATCTATCGCGAGAGCCCGATTAAATAATTGAGGATTATACATGGCTAAACGAGGCAATAATGATAAAACCCCGCTTATCAGACGCATATTGGCAATAATAGGTGTTTTGGTTCTTCTCGGAGTAAACGGTATCTTTTTCACAAAGGCTGTTCGAGGGACCTTTGATACGCCGGGTGCATTTATGACAGCTGCTGTGTCTACTGTTGCAATACCGATAGTAGTATGGCTCTTTGTATGGGCTTTTTCAGCCGTAACAGGGAAGAGGACAGTGGCATCTCCTGATCCTTACGGGAGAAATGAGAAAGACGAATCTGAGGATGAGATAAAGGCAGAAGACCTGAATATTGAGGAATCTACAGATGAGTCCGAGACTTCCTCGGTACCAGGGAAACACGACAGGATATCCAATGGAAAAGTCGATACCGTGATTTTTGATATCGGCGGAGTTCTCGCTGATTTTTGCTGGGAACAGTTCATCAAGGATAAGGGTTACGTTGAGGATACAGTAAACAAAATCGCAGAAGCCAGCATTAAATCGCCTGCATGGGATGAGTTCGACAGAGGCGTTCTCGATACTATGGAAGTAATACAGGGGTTTGTAAAAAACAATCCTTCCATGGAAGCGGAGTTGTATGATGTTTTCTCTGACCTTAGTGGTCTTTTGAAGAAGAGAGAGCGGACTATTCCCTGGATACGAGCGCTTAAGAAAGCAGGCTTTAAGGTTTTTGTTCTTTCCAATTATTCAAAGCAGGCTGAGGATGCCAATCCCTTTATGAAGGAATTCCTTGATGAGGTTGATGGCGGAATTCTTAGTTATAAGGAACAGATAATAAAGCCCGACAGAAAAATCTTTGAACTTATATGCGAACGATACGACCTTATTCCGGGTAAGTGTGTATTTATAGATGATCTTCAGCGAAATGTAGATGCTGCAAGTGATTTCGGAATGAAGTCAATATTGTTTGAGAACTACGAACAGGTAGACAGAGAGCTTTCAAAGCTTGGGGTTACCTGTAAGATTGAGATGTAATCTTTAGATGTTTGCTATTTTTTTAAAAATAGTATTGACAGTATAACGATAAGAGTGTTATATTATCCGAGTATGTAAAACAAAGCAGAGGTTTCCACTCTCACCCTGTGGCGCAAAGCTTGCAGGTGTTAATACATCTTAGATACCGCAGATATTGGATTACGCGGGTATTCTGATTGATTGTTAAGTGGACTTCCTTTGTGAGTCCACTTTTTTTATACAAGTTTTGGAGGTACAAAGCTATTAGCAATAACGATTTATTCATCAATGAACAGATCAGAGACAAAGAAGTTCGTGTTATTGGGGTAGACAATGAGCAGCTTGGCGTTATGTCAATTCAGGATGCCAGAAAGCTTGCTGATGAGGCCGGAGTTGATCTGGTTAAGATAGCACCCAATGCTAAGCCGCCGGTTTGCCGTATTGTTGATTACGGTAAATTCAAGTATGAGCAGCTTCGCAAAGAGAAGGAAGCACGTAAGAAGCAGAAAAATGTCGAGATTAAGGAGATAAGACTTTCACCCAATATCGACACTAACGACCTTAATACAAAGGTTAACGCTGCTAAGAAGTTCCTCGAGAAGGGTAACAGAGTTAAAGTTACTTTGAGATTCAGAGGACGTGAGATGGCTCACATGGGAGCAAGTGTGCATATTCTTACAGATTTTGCTGAGGCTCTTGCTGATATCGCTGTGATTGATAAGCAGCCTAAGGTTGAGGGACGTTCTATGACCATGTTCCTTACCGAGAAGAAGTAATGTCTCTTGCTCATAAGGCAAGTTACATATATAAGTAATTATTCAGCTTGATTATTGGATGATTACACTGTCCTTTCGGACGGATAATGAAATAATTTACAAGCATAGGAGGATTTAGTTATGCAGCACAAGATGAAAACAAACAGATCTGCTGCCAAGCGTTTCAAGGTAACAGGCACAGGTAAGCTGATCCGTAACAAGGCGTACAAGCGTCACATTCTTACAAAGAAGTCTACAAAGAGAAAGAGAAATCTCAGACAGGCAGCAGTAGTTGACGCTACCAATGTAAAGACAATGAAGAAGATTCTGCCTTACGTTTAATCTTAAGTATTATCGTATAAGAGCAGTACCGGTTATTCGAAATTAATTTAGGAGGAAAACGAAATGGCAAGAATTAAAGGTGGCATGAATGCCAAGAAGAAGCATAAGAGAGTTTTAAAGCTCGCTAAGGGCTATAGAGGCGCTAGATCAAAACAGTACAGAGTTGCTAAGCAGTCAGTTATGAGAGCACTTACATCAGCATTCGCTGGTCGTAAGCAGAAGAAGAGAGATATGAGATCTCTTTGGATCACACGTATCAACGCTGCAGCTCGTCTTAACGGAATGTCTTATTCAAACCTTATGCACGGCCTCAAGCTTGCAGAGGTTGAGATCAACCGCAAGATGCTTGCTGAGATGGCTGTAAATGATCCTGAAGGATTCAAGACTCTTACAGAGATCGCTAAGCAGAAGATAGCATAACTATTACGAACCGTTCCCAATGATTTGGGAGCGGTTTTTTTATGCCCAAAAACTTTCAAATTTCGTACATTTTGAAAGAATGATTAACCTAGAATAAACTTTATAAACAAGCATAAATTCTTTGGGAAAAAAGTATGTAAATCCTTGTAAATACTGGCTTGTAAGGGTAAAGTACAAGATAGAGAAGTGATCATAAAAATGGAAAAATATGAAAAAAACATTTAAAAAATGACATTTAGTGTTGATTTTTTAAATCAAATATAATATCATAAAATAAGCGAAACGCGTGAAAATGTGTTTCAATTATGATTGAAAAGTTTTCCAAACAGGTTGACTTTTTAGTCCGTAGTTTAATATGGATGGAATTCAGGGCAAAGCTATCGTGAGGTAGTGACGCAAAGCTACAGGGTCTGAGGCTTTTCAGACAGCCAGCTGCCTGCGCTTTTATTTTAGGAGCGCGGTTAAATTCGCAGTGATGATTTGCCCTGTTTGAGAAGCTTCAAACAGGGCGTTCTTTTTTGAGGGATATTTATGGCAAAGCGGTATTTCCGAAAAAATACAGTAGAAAACTATGCTAAAAGGCACGACTTTTTAAGAAGGTGGCTTTCAGTAATGCTGGTTGTCGGTCTTCTGATTACTACCGTTACTTTATATGCCATGAATAAGGCGGCTTCAGCTGTTACCGAAGAGGGAGCTGAGGAAGTTGGTATGGTCCTTAATCCCGAAGCTCTGGGTAGTCCTGAGGGCGGTGAAGAGGAATCCGCAGAGGAGAGCTCTGAGGAAGAATCCGGTGAGGAGTCCGGTGAAGAGATTGCAGAAGAATCCTTCGAGGAGTCATCTGAGGAATCTTTTGAGGAGGAATATACCGAAGAAGGCAGCGGCGAGGAGTCCGCAGAAAATCAGGAAGAATATGTTGCTGATGCCGGAGAAGCTGAGGAATATTCCGAACAGAGCTCTGAGGAAATTGTGGAAAATGAGGAGACTTCAGGAGAAGAGGGAAATGATGAAAGTATAGAGGAAGGCTCTGAAGAGACTATAGAAGACGAAAATGCTGAAGAGACAACCGAAGAAACAACACAGGAGCTTGCAGAGGAAGCACCTGATAGTATAGAACTTTCAGCAGATGTCAGACTCACAGTTTCTTATATTGACGAAGCAGGCGAACTTATTAAGGATGAGGAAGGAAATGCTGTAGCTGATGAAAGAGAGATGAACCTCTCAGAGGGACTTGATCTTACAGCAGGAAGCAGCGATGTGCGTGAAATAGAGGGTTACACCTATGTAGGTGCAGCCCTTGATGACGTGCCTGTAACCGGAATTACTGTTAAAAGACTTGAATCCGAAGGCGAAGAAAGCGGATTTAAGTATTACGAAGCTACCGATGAAAGCGGAAATACCTATGATGTCACTTCCGATGCTAAGCTTGTAATCACCTATCTTAAATCCGAAGAGGAGGTGGCAGAGATCGAAGGCAAGAGATCAAAGGTAATAATCGATGATGTTGCTGTTACCGCAGTTTATGTAAATTCTGCAGGCGAGCATATCAAGGAAGACCAGAAACTTGAGCTTACAGAAAATCTTGATCTCTCCAAGGCGGAAGAGACTGAAAAGATAGATGGATATTTCTTTAAGGAGGTTACTTATCAGGATAAGAAAGTAGCTTCGGTAAACATTGTTGAAAAAGACATCACTGATGAAATGATCGACAAGGCCATCGAAGAAGGCAAGTCTGTCGAGCTGACGGAGAAGAAAACGAGCGATTCTTCTGAAAACAGTTCTGCAACGGCAGCGGAAGATGCAGCTAATGAAACAGCTGCTGATAGTGAAACTTCCGAAGCTTCAGGTACATCTTCCACAGGAAAGAATATTGTGATAATCGTGGAAGCTGAGGATGGAACCAGAACGATAGAGGAAGGCAGTGCAACCACATATAAGACCTATGAGGTTGTTACTGTTGAAGGTGAGACTATCGAGGTTACAGAGGACTCCGAGATTTCCTTCACTTATCTTAATGCTAATACTCAGGATACCTTCACTGTAACCAATGACAAGGTAACTGTTACAGTTAAACTCTCCAATCCCGGATCACTTCCGGAGGGAGTGGAACTTGTAGTGTCCGAAATTAATGAGAATTCCGGCGGATACAACTATGATGCATATCTGCAGGCTATGAACGAGAATGCAGAAAGCATTGCCTCTGCCAGCGGACAGGAAGAGGCTCAGATTTATGACAAATCCAATACTCTTATATATGACATCTGCTTCAAGCTGGATGGCGTTGAGTATCAGCCTGCAGAGGGAACAGCTTCTGTTTCCATGCAGCTTATAGAGAATCAGCTTTCAGAGGATCTCGGCGCAGAAAATGAGGAGGACGTAACTGTAATCCACATGCCCGTATCCGAGGAAGTAATGCAGAATGTTGATTCAACTGAGGAAGCTACAAACATTTCCTCAGGAGATATCTCCATCGAAGTTATGCCTGAAAGCAATGCAAATCTTGAAGGAGACAAGGACAGTGTTGAGTTTGAAACAGATTCCTTCTCAGCCTGGGCTATAACTATCAACGGAACCTATACCTGGACCGGAAATAATAGCATGTCATCTTCCCAGATTGCAGAGGGACTTGGCGATAACATTTATTTCAGCGTTGTTGCAAATGATCTTGCGCTAGCTACTCACTCTGAAGGAAACGTTGCCGTTGTAAATCTTCAAGGTGGCGCCGCAGGCAATGCACTTGGTAATTCTACGAATGTTTATACTCACATCAGCGGATTTGACCTCACGGTTACAAGAAAAGCATCAAGAGCCGGAAGATATAATTTTGCGATTTACTCAAATTCCAAGGCTGAGGGTAATCCGGTTCATACTTTCAGCATAGATGTTACCAGTAACGGTGGAAGCGGAACCTATACCGTTCCTGTAGATGCTAAGCAGTATACTAATCTTTTCGTGTTTGAGCTTGATTCTCAGGGTAAGCCTATAACTGATTCAGCAAAGTATGTTTCTACGGATAACGGCAAAGGAGATAATTCCCTTATCGGAAAATTCAGCGATAACTATGTAGAGAACATGAATGGTAATTCTCCTCAGTATGTCATTCAGAAAGTGGATGGACAGACAATCAATCTCTATGTAAAGAATGAGAACAAGGTTTACAGGAAAACGGGAGACGACGTTAAGGATGAGGCTTTAACAAGTCCTTATCCTGTAAATGTTGGAAGCCTTCTTTCGCAGGCATATTCATTATCAAAATCTCTGGCATATATAAAGACCAATGATTCGGTTGAAGTTGTGAATATTAAGGCGACAACAGGAAACTTCAGGGAAGATGTGGGTAATGCCCTCGGAAAAGATCAGAACTGGATTACAGCCGAAAACGGAGGCTTTAGTTTTGGCGGCAAGCTCTTGGTAATAAATCTTGATCTTACAAGGTTTGTAGATAAGGGTTATGCAATAACCCAGTTTATTGCGAACGGCTCGAAGAGCGGTCAGGACTGGGAAGAAGTCGCAAATCAGATAATTATAAATCCTGTTCAGAAGGTTAACGGCGAATATGTGCCCTATACAGGAGCACTTACTCTTCAGACAACCTCCGGCACGATTGTTGCGCCTTCGGCATACGTCAAGCACGAATCCGGTAACCACGTCGGAACAATCATCGGAAGTACTGTAAATCATGCAAGCGGTGAGATTCATAAGATTACTGTTCAGAGATACCTTACGCTCAAAGGCAACGTTACAATCAGCGACGGCGAAGGCGAAGTAGGCGGATCACTCGAATTTAATGTTATTAAAAAAATCAACGGCTCAAAAGAAAATGTGACGGAAACATTCTCCTTCAAGCTGGAGAGACTTGTTGACAATAAAACCAGATGGGATACGGTTGAATCTGATATTAAAAACGCAGGCAGCAACATAAGCTTTAAGGTTGAGGATATATCTCTAAATGATCATCTTAAGGATATGACTGTCGGACAGACCTATGTATTCAGATTTACAGAAAATAAACTTCCTGACAATTCGCCCTACACTAAGGACGGATCCTTCATCCTAGTGAAGGTTAAGGATTATCGTACGGCGAAGCAGGAAATAAACTATTACCGCGTTCCGATGTATGAGGAGGACACGGAAGGTAAGATTATACTGGATGAAAAAGGCGAAAAGAAGGTATATTACGGATACAGTGATGTTCTTCAGAATCCTTCTCAGGCACCTAATTACTGCAATACTGCACACCGTGTTTATGATGATGATATCGCTTTCAATAACACCAAGGGCGGAAGTCTTACGATTAAGAAAGTTTGGAACTACGATTCCTTTAAATATCCGTTCATTTATGTGTATGTATGCGGACGTGCAGGTGGTAAGGATATTACTTCAGAAAGCAGATTAGTAACGCTCAGCTGGGAGAATAACTGGACTGAAACAATTACAGACCTGACAACAGCTACTGCAAAGGGTAGTCCTATTATCTACAGGGTTGCAGAAGTAAATGCGATAGATGCTTACGGCAACGTGCTGGATTACAATACAATTCTTGCAAGACTTAATGCCGGTGACCACAGATTGCTTCTCTATGACGATGGTGACACTGATGCTAATAATGTCACTAAGTATTCGGACGGGCAAAGTGCAGTACTTCCGGGCGGAGATGTGAGAATAAGCAAAGCTTCAAATGGATATGTGGTAAGCTACAGCACTACGGTTCCGAATATGAAGTCTACCTATGGCGGAAGCTCATGGCAGAGAGTTGGGCTTGTTGACGGTAACGGCGGCGAAGTAACAATAACCAATACTCAGGTAATAGACTTTGAGGTTACAAAGAACTGGATACTTGATGGGAAAAATCTTCCGGATAAGAGTCTGGTAAAGATAGAGCTCTGGATGAATTCAGCAAATATCCAGGATCAGGCAACAGGTATTGAGCCGGTTGTGGTAACTGATAATATTACGCCTACAGTTGAAGGTGCTGACACGGCATGGACATACACCTGGAAGACACTTCCTGCCTTTGATTCCCAGGGAGAGCCGATAGTTTACTATGCAAAAGAGACTTTGATTCCTGAGGGATTTTCATCAGATGCTGAGACAGAGGGTAAGAAGGTAACTACTATCACGGAAAACTATAAGGATTCGAGCACAGGATGCGAGAGACTAAGGAAAGTAAGCATTACCAATACCGGAATGTCTCTTAAGCTGCATATGAACAAGCTTCTTGATGCAAAGGATCCCGGAACCGAGAAGTACTACTTCTGGGTAAGGATGTATGATGAAGAGACAGGCGATTGTAAGGGAAGATATCTTCCGGATCACAACTGGGTCGCAAATAACGGAAAAGCAATTGATTATGAAATCGATCCAGCTGCATGGGAAATGAAGGTTGGCGGAACTTACTACTTCCTCTTCAGAGAGGGTAAGTGCGACGAAAACAATAAAACTACCTGCACGATGGATCCGGGTGCAATAATTGCAAAGGTGAATTATACAGCGATAGGCACAGCTGAAATTCACTATTACAAAGTTTATGAGTCCTCGGATACTGATGCATTATTTGCCAATAATTCTCTGGCGCCATCATATTGCACAAATGAAGTGACAGATGATGATGTGGCATTTAAAAATAAGACCGGTGCAAGTGCGGATATTTATGTTGTGAAGGAATGGGATTCACTTGTGGGACCTCCGCTTACGGATTCCTGGACACCTGATAACATTTTCGATGTAATAGTTAAGCTCTATTCGAAAGAGGATGGAAAAGAGACACTGGTCGGAACCAAGACCATTAGCGTATCCGATAATTCAACCGCTGATTCAAAGAAGGAAAGACTTGGCGGAAGAGGCGGATATCCGAGCGTATGGACAGGAAGATCCAACCCGATAGTTTTCGAGGATATGCCGGCTTATGACTCAAAGGGCAACAAGATAGAGTACTTTGTAAGAGAGTACTGTATGTATGAAGGCCAGGAAACAGAGCTTACTTTGAACGGAGCGACAGTAAACGGATATAAGCTTACCGACAAATATACTGAGAAAGCAAAAGATGGCTCAACACAGTTTGTTCTCCACAATACTCCTTACCTCATAATTCAGAAGGAGTGGACAATAAACGGTCAGCCTGTTTCTGCTGAAAGTGCAAAGAGCTTTGGTGCTGTTTTCGTAAACCTTTATCAGTCCTATCGAAACTCCGGCGATGACGGAGCATATCAGGGTGATGCATCAAGCGGTATAAATGGTATAAAACTAATACAGTCAGCGATTGTTTTATCTGCAGATAATGACTGGACTTATGAGGTTGCGGTTGAAAGAAAGCATGATGCGGAGCAGCAGTATGTATACTATATCCGTGAGTGTGATAAAGACGGAAATCCTTATCCCGACAGTAATCTGCGTACTTACTATGATTACAATTACAATAATGTGACAAAACTCTCCGATTACAGGTATGCGCGTGGATTTACGGATAGGAATAACGGAGGAAGTCAGGGTACGACGACCTGGAACCTTGCCTATGTTTCGGGAAACAATTTCCCGTTCATTAAGCTTAAAGTAGTAAATGAGCGCGGAGGTTATACACTTCCTAATTCCGGTGGAAGTGGCACGATGAGATATTATCTTGGCGGACTGGCTCTTATTATGCTTGCCTTTGCAGGCCTGGCCATCATGCTGCTGAAGAAGTACGGACATAGAAAATTGTAGTACAATTATACTTTTGGTTAAAAAGTTTATAAATTATAGTCAAAAATGACTATTACGAAAATAATAGCACTGGGCTATAATGTGTATGCGTTTTTTGTAATGTATTCTTTAAGTCATAATCTAATAATTGTTGCGATCAAAGATTGGTGTTCATAGAGGTGAGCCATGGCACAGAAAGAATTACGAAAACTTAACAGAAAAGAACTTCTTCAGATGCTTGTTGAATTTTCCGAAGAAAGTGAGGCAATAAGAGCCCACGAGAAGGAGATGCAGGAACAGTTCGACAAGGAGAGAGAACAGCTCCTTCAGCAGATGGCTGACGAGAGAGCGGATCTTTTGGCCAAGTTCGATGAAGAGAAGGCTGAGATGAGAAGCAAATTCACGCAGCAAAAGGAAGAACTTCAGGCCCAGTACGCAAAGGAGAAGGCAGCATATATGCAGCAGGCCGCCATTGAAAGAGCTGCGCTTCTTAACAGCTTCAACGAAGAGAAGGCTGAGATGCGTGAAAAATTCAATGAACAGAAGGCAAAGGCAGAGGCACTTTTCCAAAAGGATATCACGGGACTAAGGGCCAGGCATGAAAGAGAGTTCAAGGGCTTTCATGCACGCCTTGAGAGAGAAAGAGATGCCCTTCACGCTGAGGAAGAGAAGAAGTTACAACAGATAGAAGATGCAGGCACACTTGCTGAGGCGGTGCTTTCCATAAACGGCTTCTTTGAGGCTGCCAAGAAGGCCGCAGAGCAGTATGAAGAGACTGTAAAGAAGATAGAGGCTATGAGAATAGCAGAAGCTGAGCGCGGATTTAAACCTGAGGAAAAGGGCGAATCCGAGGAGATGCTCAGGATTAAGAGACTTTCAGGAACTCTTAAGAAGGCAGAGGCAGCTGAAAAGGCCGCTGACCCTGAAGAGTTAGTTGAAGCTGATGTTGATGAGAATAAGACTTCGGAAGCTGCCGATGAAAAAACTGAAAAGAAAACCGTAAAGAAAACGACAGCGAAAAAAACTACGACTAAAAAATCGACAACTAAAAAAGCAACAACTAAAAAAACAACAGCCGAAAAAAACTCAATCACAAAAAAGAAAGCCACCTCCAAGAAAACTAAGACAGATGATGAGGCTGAAAGCGGTGAAATAGCTGAGGTTAAGAAAACTCAATCAAAAAAAGCAAAAAAAATTGAGGAAACTGAAAATTCAACCACCACTGAAAACCCCGCCGCTGCGGATGAAGCATGAGTAATCAACGCTGTCAAGTACGAATTATGAATAAATCATTTCATATTTCGTAAACATAAAAATTTGTACCTCACTTATAATGAAAAAGCTACCCGCTGAATCGCATTTATTCAAGTGCGTTTTAGCCTGGACTAAACAAGGAGTAATATGGATACGGAAATCAAAAAAGTCCAAGTCGAAGAAACTCCAAATGATCAATTGAATAAACCGTCGCTGGATGAACTGAAGGCAGAGCTTAAGCGCGAATACAGAAAGCACGACTATAAGAGAGCCCTAAGGAATACTCTTGTGGTTATCGTAGTTGTTGCGGCGCTATCGGTACTTGTATCAAGCTTTTTTATCACAGTTCTTAAGGTTACCGGTGACAGCATGACTCCCACTCTGGAGACAGGACAGATAGTAATAGCGAATAACTATTCTGAGTTCAAAACAGGAGAACTGATCGCTTTTTACTACAATAACAAGGTGCTTGTTAAGCGAGTTGTTGGATCTCCGGGAGACTGGATCAACATTGACGAGACCGGCAAGGTATTTGTCAATGGCGTAGAACTTGATGAACCGTATATTTCGGATCCGAGTCAGTATGCTGCCGGAATGGGAGAAGGCGACAAGGTTGAGTTCCCGTATCAGGTACCGGATAAGAGGTACTTTGTTCTGGGAGATCACAGATCGGTTTCGATTGATTCAAGATCCACCACAGTTGGATGCGTTTCCGCAGAACAGCTGATTGGCGGAGTGTTTTTCAGGATATATCCTTTTAAGGATTTCGGGGGAATTGAAAGTAAGGCCAGCACCGGCAATGAAAGCATGGAAGAGCCGGAATTGCAGTAAAACGGGATGGAGAACAGGTTAAGGGAAGGAAAGAATGAGGAATCTAGATAACAATCGCGTTGAGGGGTTTGTAAAAAAGCACATTTTCTTAAAAAGATGGATATCTGTGATGCTTGTTGTAGCACTACTTGTTACCTGCACAACAATGTATGCCCTTAATAAAGCGGCATCCGCAGTATCTGAGGAGACCGCAGAAGATGTGGGAATGGTGCTTACCGGTGAAGGCAGCGAAGAGGGAACTGAAGAAGCCGGAGTTACAAACGAAGAAGAAAGCACAGAAAACGCGACTCCTGTAGAAAATAGTGAAGAAGGTGAAAGCTCTGAGGAGAATGCATCTGCTTCAAGTGAAGAAGCTGAAAGCGCAAATACAAGTGAAGAGGCTTCCGCTGGAAGTGAGACAGGTGCTTCAGAGACTGAGAATGTAGAAAATACAGAGAATTCTGAAACTTCAAATGAAGGTGAGAGCACAGAAGAGACTGCTGTTACAGAAGAAGTAAATGCTTCTACTGAGGGTGAAAGCACAGAAGAGAACGTAGCAGGCGAGGAAGCTGTAACTGAAGAGCAGACTGAGAATACAGAAGATAATTCATTGCTTGCTAGCAACAATGACATCGAGCTTACAGAGGATGTTGTTCTCACAGTTTCTTATGTGAATGAAGCTGGCGAGAAGATTGCTGACGAAAAAGAGATCAACCTTTCCGAGAGCCTCGACTTTACTACCGAAGCTCCCAAGCAGGAAGGTTATGAGTTTGTAAATGCTGCAATCGACGGAACAGTAATCACCAAGATCGTAGCAAAGAAGGACGCAAACGATCACAAGTATTACGAAGTTACTGCTGAAGATGAAACAGTTGTTTCCATAAAGGAAAACAAGACGGTAGTTCTTACATATGCGCTGGTAGTAGAAAGCGATATAACACTTACTGCTAAGTATGTTGATAAGGATGGAGCAGAACTCAGAGAAGCAACTAAGCTTAATATAGGTGAAGAGCTTGGCATTTCAAAGAAAGAAAATGTTGAAGCTATCGAGAACTACTTCTATATTGGCGCTGCTTATAACAATCAGAAAATCACATCAATAAAGGCTGTACTTGGAGAAAATGCAGCAGTTTCTGATGGTAATGCTGCTGAGGGTGCAAACAAAGCTTCTTCTTACGAGTTAACAACTAAAGACGGACAGATCATTACAGTAAATGAAGATGCTGAGATAATCCTCACATATTACAAGGCAAGTACAGAGACAGAGTTTACATATTCTGATGATAAGGTAACAGTTGTTGCGACTATGAACTCACAGGGTATTTTCCCTGAAGGCATAGAGCTTTGTGTTACCGAGATCAATGCTAAGACAGAAGGATATAACTATGATGCATATCTTAAGGCGATGAATGACAATGCTGATAAGATTGCAGATCGTAATGAGGAAGAAAAAGCTCAGACTTTCGATGAGACTAATACTCTTCTTTATGACATAGCTTTCAAACTTGACGGGGTTGAATATCAGCCTGAGGCAGGTGCGGTTACAGTATCCATGAAGCTGAATGAGAAACCTATTTCAGAAGACAATGGATTTGTAAAGCCCGAGGATGTCTCAATTGTTCATCTGCCTATTTCCGAAGCTGTTATGGAAAATGTAGATGCTACGAGTGAAGCAACTGACTTTACTGCTGAAGATGTTAAAGTAGAAGTCCTTGATGAAAAAGAAAACAACGTAGAGGTTGAGTTCGAAGAAGAATCAGATAATGTTTCATTTGATTCAGGATCATTCTCAACATATGCATTGGTTTATTTGTGGGGCAATATCATTTCCTGGGAAGGAACGAACACAATGTCTGCGGATGAGATTGTAAGGTCTCTTGGTGACAGCACAATGTTTGGTGCTGTAGCAGATACTTACGAGGGATCCGGAGATGCTGACATCGAGGCTAACATAGCTGTTAATCATTTGAAGAAAATTATTGATTTTGGTAATTCTTCAGAGGTTTATACACATGTTTCCTATGATGGATACAATATTACAAAATACTCCACAAAACCCGGTGTTTTCTACTTCGGTTTATATTCTGAGGAATATACCAAGAAGAATACCAATCCAAAGAATATTGGATATTTCGGAATAAATGTTACAGGTCAATCTGAAACGGTTAGTCTATTAGATGCGTTTAGTAAAGAAACACTGAAATCATATGGAAGATTTTATGTGTATGAGATTGATCCGGCTAGTGGAAACATAGTTCCTAACGGAGGTACTTTCAAGAGTAATAATACTGAATTTACCGTAACGTATGACTCAAATGCGTTCGTTACTGAAAGTGACAAGGATATAGTCAGAACATTCAGTACTTCATTTGTTGAGAGCAATGAGACCGGTACAAACTTATATGATGCACTGAAGACAATCGATGGAAATACGGTTGTTGTTAAGAATAGAGATGGCTCTTATACTGAGTACTCTTTCCCTAATAACAGTAAAGGAAAGACTTATGAAGGAAAAGTATATAAAGCATCAGAGCTACTTGATACAGCTAAGAATGTTTCTAAACAGCTTGCTCTTTTAAAGAGTAGCGATGACGTAATAGTTATAAATGCTATTGGAACAAGTGATGGCTTTAGAAAGGATGTTACAAAAGCTTATAAGAATACACTGGATGAAGATACTGTTAATAACTATTTGACAAGATATGGTATCGATCTTGGTAATAAGCTTCTTGTAATAAATCTTGATCTTACACTTTGTGGTGGTAATTATGATATCACGCAGTTCGCTGTAAGAGATGCTGCGGGAAATATAATTCCCACGGGACAGGGTTGGAATGAGATTGCAAATCAGATAATCATCAATCCATTGCAGCGTGACAGCAACAATAATTTACTTCCTTATCAGGGTACGCTTTCTCTGAATACAGTATCAGGAACATTCCTTGCTCCTGAGGCTAAGGTGATTATTGATAATGGAGCAGTTCCCGGAGCTGTTATTGCAAACTATATTTACCAGAAGAAGGAAATACATAAGCTTACAGTAAGAAAGCGTCTCAATGAAGAGGCAAGTATCGGCATTAACAACGTTCATGACAGTGCGACGGGTAACCTTCGTATTCATAAGATGGTTGTTAACGAGTTTGGAGAAAAGCAGGTAAGAGAAGACAGAAATTCTGCAATCTTGCAGAATGTTTACTTCAAACTGCAGAGAGAGGGAGACGACTCATATATCTGGTTTAGGGGCTTTGTAGGAAGTGCCGGAAAAGAAGACTATGCTTATGAATACACCTCTAAGCATAAGCCTAAGAAGGATAAAAAGACTAAACAGGATATCAAATACAGAGTCGTCTATAACGACAGTGCGCAGTGGACTATATTTGACCTTCCTGCAGGAACTTATACAGTTACAGAGGTTGGAGATGGACTTACATTCGAGTATGATCCTTCAAATGATTCAATCACTGTTAAGCAGGACGCAGAGCTGACACGTGTTACGCATTATGCGGTTACAGTTGACTCTGAAGGTGGCAAATACATGGGCGACGGCGGAAATAACTTTAGAGCCGTTTTCTCATCAAATGTTCAGAATAAGAGTTACAATCCGCCTGAAAATGTCCATGTAGGTGGTGCTACAGAAACTGTACAGATATCAAATTACTACAGTCCTCCGTTTGCTCCTATCAGGGCTACTAAGAATCTTTTAGGTGGTAATTGGCTTGATGATATGGAATTCACCTTTGAAATTACACCTATGGGATACAATATAACAAATTCTGAGGGAATGCCGTATTCAAACAGTGATCCTCAACCTATGCCTGAGCATAATACTGTGACAGTGGGTAAGGATAAACAGACAAATGGCGTTGCTATAGCTGATTTCGGAAATATCCTGTACAGATACGAGGGTACATACAAGTACAAGATTACGGAGCAAAAAGGTGATGCTTCCGGGGTGGATTATGATACCAAGGCATATTATGTTGTAGTTGTTGTTGGTAAGAAGGACACCTATTTCACTAAGAGTTATACATACTCGAAGCTTGCTAATCCGGGTATACCTAATTCGACGAATCAGACGGAAGAATTCCATTATCTTGGTGCGGATGTTTATTATTACCTGGATGAAAATTGCACACAGCTTGTAGAAACCTGTGAGGTTTACCTTGGAACAAATCCGAAGACAGGTGCGCTTGACACATCAGCTTATAAGGTGAGGTGCTCAAATGCTACAAGCAAGGTTGTATTTAATAACACAGCGTATGGAACTCTTACAGTCAAGAAAGAGTGGATTAAACCCGAATCTAATGACGGAGAAGTAATACCTAAGGAAATTACAGCTTACATTAAGCAGAGGATTGCCGGAAATAATAATGGTTGGAAGGTTTATAAAACCATTCAGCTCACTGATAAAAACGGATGGACCTGGAATGAGGAGAGACTTCCTATCATCGATGCTCAGGGTAATACCTATGAGTACACTGTTGAGGAAGAAGCATATGATACATATGATATTTCCTACAAATACAATAACAATTCTGTTCAACCGGGATTCGTAATGAGTCTTGGAGATGGAAACAGTTATGGAAATGCAACTATTACGAACAGAATACTTGTTGTAAATGTACTTCCATCATCCGGCGGCATGGGAACGGTTCCGTTCATGATAATCGGAATTGTTATGATAACAGCGGCAGCAGGAGCATTGCTCTTTGGCCGCAGAAAAAAGGATTAAAATGCTAAAAGCATTTTAACAAGGTGCTCATTTGCACCTGATATAAGTAGTAACAAAGCAACTAAAAAACGTCTAAAACAGACAAGATTCAAGACAAAAGGAGAGAGGTTTTACATGAAAGGTTTAAAGAAATTTATCACAGGAATCCTTGCCGGTGCTATGGCATTTTCCATAACATTTACTGCAGGTTCCGCAATGACAGCAAATGCTGCTGACATCACAATCACAAGAGATTCTTCAGCTACTCAGACAGGCGTGGATGAAGCTGCAGTAGAAGCACAGACTTACACTGTATATAAGATTCTCAGTGCTGAGAAAGCAGACAATAATGAGTATACATATTATGTAACAGACACTAATCAGAAAGCTGTTCTTGAGCAGATCGGTTTTACTTTTTCACAGGTATCAGTAAACGGAGAGACAAGATATCTTGCAAACTTTACAGGAACTGATGGAGATGCATTAGCTAAGGCTATTCAGGAGAAGCTTAGTACAAACGCATTTACTGCAGTTGCAACTAATGTACCGGCTACAGCAGGCGCGACAAAAATTCCTGTAGGCGATGACGGATACTATCTTATTATTTCATCTGTTGGTACAAAGCTTATCGCTAACACATTTGTTGATGGTGGTACTGTAAAAGAGAAGAATGTTTATCCTACTCTTGATAAGAAACAGAGAAAAGAGAACGTAGGAGATTATTCAGACGATAAACTTGTAGTTAAGGTTGGAGACATTATTGAATATAGCATTGATGTTACTGTACCTTACAACACAAGTGAAGATATTATAGTTTTGGATAAGATGTCTTCCGGTCTTGAATTAGTTGGAACTCCTGAAGTTTCTGGTATTTCAACTTCTTATGAGGAATATGCTGTTGAAGGATATAGTTTTGGCTTTAAGTTTGCTAAAACAACATCTACAGAACCAGCTTCTCAGGCAGGTAAAATCACTTTCAAGGCTAGAGTAACTAAGGATGCTATCGTTGATACAGGCAGAAAGAACGAAGCAGAGCTTAGATATGGTAATTACATTACAAAGGATGAGGTTCCTTATGGCTTAAAGAAGACCGGTGCTCATAAGTATGATGGTGTTACAAATGCTAATCTTGCAGGCGCTGAGTTTACTCTTGAGATGGTAAATGGAGAAGAAGTAACAGAGATTAAAGTGGTTAAGCATGACAATGGTGTATATTATCCCAGCGATGAAGCTGATGCATCTTCAACAGTTGTTTCTGATGCTAATGGTCTGATCATTATTCGTGGTCTTGAGGATGGCAAGAATTATCAGCTGAGAGAGACAAAGGCTCCTGAAGGATATAACCTTCCTGCAGGTGATGATGCAGTATTCAACCTTGATTTAGAGGACGATACATTAGGAACTGATGGATCTGTCAGCAACCCTGCGAATCTCAGAGAGATTGCAAACTATAGCGGTGCTACACTTCCTTCAACAGGTGGTATCGGTACAACAATTTTCTACATCATCGGTGGACTTCTCATCGTAGCAGCTGTTGTATTCTTCGTAGTACGCAGAAAGGCTGACGCTGAGTAATTCAAGTTCGTTGAAGTAGAGGGATTATTACACGTATTTTATTACTGGAATAATTGAATCTTGTTTCTGTAGACAATATATATAGAAACATACTGTACACCGGCTCGGGCTCATCCGCCCGATCCGGGATACAGATATATTATTTCGGAGGGGCTTTATAGGAATAAGGGGGAGAATTTTGTTGTGGGGAAGGCTTTTATAGCCTGACTGACTATCGATTGTTTGTAAATTTGGACGGAAAAATTATGAAGAGTAAGGGCTTTGCTAAGCAATTACCAAACATCATATTTACAGCAATATTTGTTGTTGGACTTGGTATATTTTTGTATCCGTCCGTAAGTAATTATATTAATACCAAGAACCAGACAAGAGCCATTGATACATATTCTGAGGCTCTGGAAGATTTAACAAGTGCGGACTACGAGAAGTTTTGGAATGAGGCTCAAGAGTATAATGAGAAAATTGCTTCTCGCGGAATGAATTTTAATTTATCAGAAGAAGAACTGGCAGAGTACCATTCAATACTTGATCCCACCGGAACCGGAGTAATGGGACATATTGAAATAGAAAAGCTTGGAGTTGACCTGCCAATCTATCACGATGTTACCGAATCTGTTTTGCAGGTCGGCATCGGACATATACCGGGATCATCGCTTCCGGCCGGAACAACAGGCTCACATGCGATTTTGTCCGGACACAGAGGACTTCCGTCCGCTAAACTTTTTTCTGACTTGGATCAGATGATAGAAGGAGATACCTTCCTTCTGCATATAATGAATCAGACTTTTGCATATCAGGTTGATAATATTTCTATAGTACTTCCTGAGGAGACGCAGAGCCTGACGATTTATCCTGACAAAGACTATGTCACGCTGGTGACGTGTACACCTTACGGTGTAAACACTCACAGAATGCTCGTAAGGGGCAGGCGTGTTGATTATAATGAAGAATCAAGGCTTATAGTACCTGCTGATGCGACAAAGATAAATAATCTTCTTGTTGCACCGTTTATCGCAGGACCGATAATATTAGTTCTGTTTATTTGGTTTGTGATTAGTACATCAGACCATGGGAAAAAGAAAAAATCTGCGACAGTAGAGGATTTACGCAGACATTTGAGGTAAGTTTTTATGAAGATTTTTGAGAAGGTGAAAAAACTGATAGTAGGAGCTGCGGCGCTTAGCATGTCAGCGATGTTCCTGCTTCCGGGAGTGGTAGCGAGTGCAAGTTCGAATAATAACAACGGACTTGGTACCATTGACATGAATAAGGACGCTACATTGTCGGTTTACTACTACTTTAATTCCTACGGAGATATTCCTGAGTATGGAAAGATGGCAGGAGTTAACGTTAAAGCCTACAAGATTGCATCCATATCTGAGACAGGTCAGTTTACTGTTGTATCACCCTTTGACAGTCTTGGGCTTGATATTAAAGATATGTATTCAATAGCAGACCAGGATAAGTGGAATAACATCATTACAGAGGCGAGCAAATGTATCGCGGCAAATGGTGTTCAGCCCAGTTATACAGCTACTTCCGATGCAGAAGGTTATGCAAAATTCGGAAAAGTTGATAAGGGTCTTTATCTTGGAATAAGTGATCCGCTTGTAATTGATCAGATTCAGTATAAATACTGGGATTTCCTTTCAGTAGTTCCGGGGCCTAACAACCTCGAAGAGAATCAGGGTAACGGATGGGACGGAACATGGTCAAATGCATCCTATGATGTAATTGCTATTCCCAAAAGAGAGGCTGTTCACCTTGAAGATGATCCGGAACCTTTCAGTGTGTATAAGCAGTGGATTGATAACGGCGGAGAGGACAGACCAAAGTCAATTACAGTTAAGATTTACTGTGATGGAAACCTTCTCGAGACTGTAGATCTTTCAAATGAAAATAACTGGCAGTACAGTTGGCAATATGAAAAGGGGCATAATTTTACGGTAGAAGAAGTAATGAATACCGATGATTATACTTCAAATGTTTCAAGAAATGAGAATTCATTCATTGTTGTAAATACTAAGAATCCTGAAACTCCTGAAACACCGGATAAGCCGAACAAGCCAAGTAAACCTACAAAACCTGATAATCCGGAATCACCTAAGACACCGGAAAACCCGGATACACCGAATAATCCGACACCGGATGATACGCCTGATGTACTTGGAGCTATCAGAGACTTTATCGGAGAGCTTCCCGAGGTTTTAGGTGCAAGAAGACTTCCTCAGACAGGACAGCTTTGGTGGCCGATTCCTGTACTTGCTATTCTGGGTATACTTCTTATAGTCTTTGGATTTAGAAGTGAGAAGCACAGAAAATAAATCTGACAGCTGGAGATAAGGTAGAAAAAAGTGTTTATAGTCCTAAGATGATTTGGACATGACACAAATAATGGGGGCTTGCTTTAAGAATAAAAGGTGGGCTTAACATGAAAATAATTACAAAAGGTAGAATAATGATCCTTATGGGATTCCTGTGTTTTGGAATTGCCGCTAATATCATAGTGCATAACCAGAACGAGGATCTTGAGGCCGGAGTAAGTGCAGCGGGGCTCCTTGAAGGGGTTGAGGCACAGGTAACAAATGCTCCTATTGATATGAATCCTACGGGACCGATGAAATCAGTTGATGTAAATGGACAGTCCTTTATAGGAATAATTGATATCCCGACTATTGACATAAGACTTCCGATACAGACAGAGTGGTCTTCCGTGAATGCCAAGACTTCACCCTGCAGATATAAGGGTTCTGTATATGAGAACGACCTGATTGTTGCGGGACATAACTATCAGAGGCATTTTGGTAATCTGAAAAACCTGGTTGCAGGAGATACAATCATTGTGACCGATGTAGATGGAAGAAAGTACTACTACGAGGTTACCTATATTGAGGACATAGGAACCTATGAAGTCGACAAGATGGATGAAGGAACCTGGGATTTCACAGTATTTACCTGTACCATCGGAGGCGCAAGCCGTGTGACTGTAAGATGCGATTTTGTTAAGGTTGAAGCACCGGGCTCCGGAGACGAGATAACCAAGGAAATAGAAGACGCTATTTCAGCAGATGAAAATCAATAAAGAAGATATAAATATTAAAATCCGGTTCGAGTTTTTTTCTCGAACCGGATTTTTTATACACCTTGCAGTGATTATTATCTGATGTATCAATCCTTATCTGTCTGCATATCCTGCAGTTTATTTGCCTGCTGGAATATCTCGAGAAGTATTCCCTTGAAGTCATCAAACTGACTTACAGCTGTATCGGCAGCCCGGGCACCGTCATTGGATAGAGCGGCAACCTCCTGGCTTGTTGCGGACAAATTACTGATTCCATCATTTATTTCAGTGGTAGAAGATGCAATAGTCTGCATGCCTCGCTCGATATCACTGAATCTGTTAAGCATATCCGTTACATTTGCGTTAATACTGTCAAAATTGTTTCCTACGGTTTCAATCATTTCATTCTGCTCTGTTACGGATGAAATGCTGTCATCGATACTTGCCATAGCTTTCTGAACATCTTCGGTAAGCTCGTTTATGATTCTTGTAATCTCGGTTGAAGCGTTGTTGGTTTCGCCTGCAAGGTCGCGGACATCATTAGCAACAACCGCAAATCCTTTTCCGGCCTCACCTGCTCTGGCAGCCTCAATGCTGGCATTTAGTGCCAGGAGGTTAGTCTGTTTGGAAATTGACATGATAGCGCCAACAATTTTCTGGACTTCTTCAACCTTATTGATAACGGCTTGAGTTGCTTCTACTGTAACCTGGCTGGTAGCAGCTACATTCTGTGATTTTTCCTTGAGTTCTTCGATAACCCTCACACCTTCCTGAACCGTATCCTGGGTCTGTTTTGATACACGGGACATCTCCTGTGTGTGTTCTTCTGTGGTCTGTGTCTCGGACTGAATCTGCTGAACCTTGTCGGCCTGATGGCTTATGGCCTGTGAGGTGCTTTCCATGCTGGTAGCTATATCATTCATTCCGGACTGCTGAGACTCGATGATCTCCTGAAGGCTGGATAAGTTGCTCTGAGAGTTGTTGAAAAGATCTGTAATTGTATTAGCAATGTCAGCCATCTGATTACCGGTTTTCAACGACTTTTCAGCATGACGATTGATTTTATCATTATTTTCATTGTTGAAGTTGGTAAGAAGACCTACAACACTTAAGCTTGTGATGAATGCAAGAGCAAGAGTAATAAGCGGAGGTACATATTCAAGAGAAAGCTTGCCTGAGGCAAGAGCCTTGATGCAGGTAATTGCAAAGGAAAGGGTTATTGCAGCAATACCAATTCGGGAAAGTCTGATATTTAAATAGATCATACTGCTGATCAGAATTGGGAGTCCGAATGCGAAGTAAATCAGATCATCGGACGCGATAAGCAAAACGAAGTAGAAGATTGTAGCACCGCCCATGATAAGTACTGATCCCTTTTTTACTTCGGGATATTTATAATTGCCTGCAACCACCATAAGTATGCCGAATATGGCGCTGATAATTATAGCTATAACACCAAGCGTTTGTCCTTTACCAAGCAGATTATTCAATGCAAGAACTGTGCCGCTGGCAATAATGATAATACAAACAATAAAACTGACTTTATTGGCGCGCCTGTACTGTTGTGCATTCATAGGCCATCCTTTCTGCTACGCTTAATTCGTGCATGTTAAATGTTCACTATATATCATTTTGATTTTAACATGCACCCAGTGCAAATTTACTGAAAAGGGATTAAAAAAATAATAAAAAAACGATAAAACCATCGTCCGCGAAGGCAGAAAATAAAAAGTGTGTTATTATGGTAGATGATATATTTAGATGTTAGCGTTTGCTCAACAAATATTGATTATAGAGATGAGAGGTATGGACAATGGCATTTGAAAAATTACAGCCTACAGAGGTATTTAAATGGTTTGAGGAGATATGTAATATTCCGCACGGATCGGGAAATCTGAAGAAGATCAGCAGTTTTCTTGTAAAGTTTGCAAAGGACAGAGATTTGTACGTTCGTCAGGACAGCGATCTTAATGTAATAATAAAAAAACCGGGAACCAAGGGCTATGAGAAGCATGCTCCGGTTATCCTTCAGGGACATATGGATATGGTTGCGGTTAAGGAAAAAGACGCAAAGATCAATATGGAGAAGGACGGACTTGATGTAAAAACCGACGGAGAGTTTGTATGGGCTGATAAGACCAGTCTTGGCGGAGATGATGGTATAGCTGTGGCTTACTGTCTGGCGCTTCTTGACAGCAAAAAGATTCCGCATCCGCCCCTTGAAGTCATCATTACTACTAATGAAGAAGTTGGAATGGATGGAGCAATGGCTCTTAAATGCGATGACATCGAAGGCAAGAGGATGATAAACATCGACAACGAGGAAGAAGGCGTGATGATCGTAAGCTGTGCAGGTGGCGCAAGATTTCATGGATATCTTCCTTTGACAAGAGAGAATAAGAGCGGAATAAAGGTTAAGATACGTGTTAAGGGGCTTCAGGGTGGACATTCCGGTGAAATGATAGGAAAAGGCCGCGGCAATGCCAATGTGATCATGGGCAGACTTCTTCTCGAGATAACCGATGCTCTCGAGGTTGGTATTATAAGTCTTAACGGCGGTGTTGCCGACAACGCGATTGCTACAGACTGTGAGGCTGAGCTTTTGCTTATGGGACTGGCCTCTCAGATGCACGGTAATATTGTAGGACCCGATGTATCTTTCTTCTCACTTTTCGGAAAACTGTCTTCAATTGCTTATAGAGTGGAATCTGATTTCAAGGCAGAACTTGGAAGCAGAGATCCGGGACTTTCAATTGTGGTAGAAGAAGTACACGAAAAGACTCTCGAGCCCGAAAAGACCGATATTTCAAATATGGCGTCCGTAAATCTTGATTCAAGTGTTGATACCTTTACGGAGACTCATGAGAAGAGAGAAGTGGTTTCAGGAGTTATTCCGTGCGCAGAGGTTATAGAACTCGCAAGATGCATATGTGCTATGCCTTACGGTGTTCAGTCAATGAGTTCATCCATTGAAGGTCTGGTTGAGACTTCACTGAATCTGGGCATACTGAAGATAGTAAGCAGTCAGACCGGAGCGGTTGAAGGAAAAGGCGCTGCGAGCCAGAGCGCCGGAACTATGGATGAGGCCTTCCTTCTTGACTATTCTGTCAGAAGTTCGGTTGCTCCCGCAAAGGAAGCTCTTATCCGTAAGATGGAGATAATAATCGAGGGCTTTAACGGAATATTTGAAGTCACCGGAGAATATCCCGGATGGGCATATGCTGAGAAGTCTGAGCTTAGAGATACAATGGCCAAGGTCTATAAGGAACTCTATAAAAAGGATATCAGAATTGAAGCTATTCATGCAGGACTTGAGTGCGGTCTGTTTTCCGAAAAAATCGATGGCCTTGATTGTGTCTCAATAGGTCCTGATATGCAGGATATTCATTCTACAGGTGAGAAACTCAGCGTTGCTTCTACAAAGAGAACCTGGGAGTACCTGTGTGAGGTACTTAAAGCACTGTAATTTCATACCAATTTGATATTAATATTAAGAAACTAAAGCGCAGGAATAATAAAGGCCTGCGCTTTTTTCTATGCACTAGGAAACTGATAATAAAAAATCGGATAATCACAAAAAAATGTTCTTGTCAAGTACGAATTATGAACAGAATTATTCATATTTCGTAACCAAAAGTGAAAAAATAATTCATATAATTATATAGTCGAATGAAAATTTTAATCTTAGGAGGGATTATGAAGAAGAGCATAGTGAGAAAACTTGCTTTTACACTTGTACTTGTGCTGATGCTTCGGACCTTCGTGTCTGACTATAACAGCATTGGTGTAAGAGCGGACGAGGGGACAAATGAAGAAGTAACCTCAGTTGAAGAAACAGTTCGCTTAAGCGAAGTGTTTGAAAACACAGAACCTTCAACTGAAGAAACTGAGATAGCTGAAGTTCCCGCTGCACCTGCAGAGGAACCTGAAGCACCTGCAGAGGAACCGGAACAGCCGGCAGAGGAACCGGTAGTTACAGAAGAACCTCAGACAGTAGAAGAGCCGGCTACCGCACCTAGTGCTGAAGAAGGAAATGTCGAAGAGGCTCCCGCACCTGCAGAGGGTGAAAACGTAGCTCCCGAAGCAGCTCCTGATGAGACACCTGCAAATGGTGAAAACGGAGAAACTCCTGCAGAGCCTGAAGCACCCGCTGCAGCTGAAGAAGCAGCTCCTGCTGCAGAAGAACCTGCTGTAACTCCCGCTGAAGGCGGAGAGACCGTAGAAGAAGCTCCTGCTGTAGAGAAGGGCATGCTGGTTGTTTCTGTTATTAAGGATAGCGAGACAATATATTTCGATACCTTTAATCAGGACACAGGCGCAGAAGTTACTTTGACTGACTATTTTACTTCTATAGATCCTACCGATGAGGCAGGTAATGTAGATATTACTGAGAAAGATGCTGTTGCTGCAAGACTTACAGAAGGCTTCTACAATTGGGCAGCTGCCAATGTTATTCCTGGCGAGAATAAGATAGTTGAGTGGAATAAGATTTCTCATGTAACAGGAGAAAAATGGTTTATCGAAGGCGCAATCATTGATGATCCCGATGCTCCTGTAGAAGAGACCTATACTCCTGCAAATACTGTTTATACTCAGAGTCCGTCAGATGGAAATGCTGAAGGCACAAAGACAGAAAAAAATGAAACATCCGGTGGAAATGGTAGTGGCAATACAACTGGTGAGGGTGAAACATCAGGTGGAAATACTGAAGTGCCTGTAATAACAACTTATAATGTAAAAATATTTATAAGCGATAATGATGGCAAATATACAGATGATCCTTCATTTGTGTTCAACTCAACTGATGAGGTAAATCCTTTTGGTAACCTGGAAGCTGTAGTTGATAAGTCATTAACTCTCACTCCGGAGAATAATGTATCTCTTGGAAACACTATATATAGATTCGATAAGGAAAATAAAAACAATGTTACTACTATCGACAAAGTAGTAGATAATCCGAATAATGATCCTGATACGAATGTTTTTGTAATATATTACAAGGTGGATCCTAAATCATTAGGAAAAACAAAGGTAGCATATTATGTGCTTCTTCCTAATCAGCCAATACCGGCTAATTCAACTCAGCAGGATGATAAGAATTATTATCCCGAGATGAACAAAGGTTATAGCTATGAGAAGTGGCTTGGAACCGCACAGAGAGATCTCTACGCAATACCCGATAGTGAAAGAGACGGGAACGGAAACGTTTGGGATCCTACAGGAGCCAGGATTAATGCTGAAATTGATACTGTGCCGACAGATCTGATAGATGCGGATTTTGTGAACGATGACGTATTGAAGAAGTATAAAGTTCTTGATGAAACAACTAATGAATTAAGAAGTCCTAAGGCAAGTGATATCACATGGTATGTGTACAAAAATGTTGGAGATAAAGCTAAAGGTGAAAAGGCATATCATATTGATGGATACATCAACCGCGCTTATGTAACAGTTAGATATCATGCAAATTATCCTAAAGATGTAAAGGGTGAGCCGGATGTTGTTCCGTTTGAGAAACAGCTGACAGGATCATCACATGTACTTAAAGAATATTCCAAAACAGATGCAAGTGATGATAAAGGAGTATTTACAAAGGCACCTGAAGGATATTCATTCCTTTGCTGGATGGATAAAGACGGAAAATACTATGATCCCGGCGACAGCAAAATTCTTATGAGTGATACAGACTTCTATGCAGTCTGGTTGCCCGATTCGATTATAACAATTATTATTAAGATCAAGGCTGCATCAGATCAGGACGGTCGCGATACATATATTAAGTATGATGGATCAAACCACCGCGGAAACATGGATGTCGACGTAGTTGTTGATACAGAAACTATTAAGAATGCTCTTGCCGGTTTGGATCTTAACAGTAGTGATGTGACACCTGAGACCAAAGCTACTTCGCTTTCGGAAGCGTTGCAGATAAAAGCACTTTCTTCAGGTAAACCTGTAGCACTCAATGATGGTGCTGCTGAGGAAGATAAGGTCTTTGCTGTTGATGATAAGAGAGTCGAGGTTAATCTTGACAATGGTATCAAGTTTAACGTTGTTGTAAGCGGACTTACAGTATCAGGTGGATATGGTAAGCACGTTCTTCCTGATGGAGCAGGATATCCGATAACTGTTGAGACCAAGAATAAGAAGATTACTGTTGAAGGACTTAAGAAAGACATATCCGATAAGTTCAAGATAGTTTTTGATTCCGGAATTTCAGTAAATGCAGAAGAGAAGCAGCCTACAAGTGCCGTAATCGGACATCTGTATATCCTTCCCAGAGAGGTTGAGCTTGTTTCTCCTTCAGCAGAGAAGCTTTATGACGGAACACCTCTTACAGCTACTGATATCACAGTAGGTGCAGACGGATTTGCAACAGGCGACAGCGCAGAGTATACTGACTTCGCTTCACAGACTGAGGTTGGAAGCACACCTAATACATTCAACTATAAGCTTGTGAATGTAGTTCAGCCTCTTGATTACAGTATTAAGCAGGTTACCGGAACACTTACCGTTAAGGAGAATCCGCAGAGTGATCCGCCGAAGGATCCTGAGACTCCTGAAAAGCCTGATAAGCCGAAGAAGCACAATAAGAATGAAAAGCCTGATAAGCCGAAGAAAACTAACCACTATGATCCTACACCGAATAACGATAATCCTCCCACAGAGGAAAAGAAGGTTCTTGGTGCTATCAGACCTATGAACGGTTCTGAGGAGAAGGGTGAAGTACTTGGCTCAAGAAGAGGAGCAACAGAAGATTCCACAAATACAGCAAGACTCTTTGTTCTTATAGGAGCAGCTGCAGCATTGGCAATTCTTCTCTTCGTAGGAAAAAAGAAAAAACGAGAAGTGCAGTAAGAGCTTTTCATAAAATCTGACAACGCAGAGCGTCACGAAGTGTGGCGCTCTGCATTTTTTATGCTACAATAGCTGTATAAGTTTTGAGAGGGGAGTGAGAATTATGAGCAGAGAAAGCGGAATTCTGATGCCGGTTTTTTCACTGGCGTCTAAGTTTGGTATCGGTTGTTTTTCAAGAGAAGCCTATGATTTTGTGGACTTTCTTGAAAAGTCTTATCAGGGCTTCTGGCAGATTCTTCCTATTGGACCGACAGGTTTTGGAAATTCTCCGTATCAGCCCATTTCAGCTTTTGCGGGCAATCCTTATTTTATTTCACCGGAGAAGCTTATAGAGGAAGGCCTTTTGACCTGGGACGATATTAACGGTATCGATTTTGGAAGTGATCAGGAAAAAGTCGATTACGGAAAGCTTTATGAAAACAGACCATTAATTCTCAAAAAAGCCTATGAGAATTTCCTCAAAAAAGGTGATATGAAGGCCTTTAAGGAATATAGGAAAACGCATGAATACTGGCTTGAGGATTATGCGCTTTATGTTTCGATAAAGGCTGCTCAGGATGGAAAATCATGGCTTGACTGGCCTGAGAATATAAGAAAACGAGACCCCAAGGCTCTTGATAAGGCAAGAGGCGAATTTAAGGACGAGATAGAATTTATCTGCTTTGAGCAGTTTAAATTTGATGAACAGTGGAAAAAGCTTCATAAATATGCCCTTGAACACAAGGTTAAGATTATCGGTGACCTTCCGTTCTATGTGGCTATGGACAGTGCTGATAGCTGGTCGCACCCCGAGGTTTTCCAAATGGATAAGGATCTTGTTCCTAAGGCGGTTGCCGGATGTCCTCCGGATGCTTTTTCAAAGGATGGTCAGCTCTGGGGTAATCCTGTTTACGACTGGGACTATCTTAAAAAGAACGACTATTCCTGGTGGGTAAAGAGAATAAAGCGCAATTACGAATGGTTTGATGTCATCAGGATCGATCATTTTCATGGCTTTGCTGAGTACTATGAGGTCCCTTACGGCGATAAGGATGCAAGGGGCGGAAAGCAGATGAAGGGTCCCGGAATGGATCTGTTTAAGGCGCTGGAGAAACAGCTCGGTAAGCTTAATATGATTGCTGAGGATCTCGGTACCACTACAGAGGAGAATATTAAACTCCTTGAGGATTCGGGATTCCCCGGGATGAAGGTTCTGCAATACGGCTTTACAAGCTGGGACAGCATCTATGTAAATCATAGGCACACGAGAAACAGTGTAGTATATACCGGAACTCACGATAATACTCCGACCTTTGCATGGGTTCAGGAGATATCGGACGGAGAGCGCGATTTTACCAGAAGATATATCAATTCGCTGCATACGAACTACGGTGCTCTTGTCTGGGATATTATAAGAGAAGCATACAGATCGGTGGCGGATCTGTGTATAGTTCCTCTTGTGGATTATCTTTGTAAAGGAAAAGAAGCAAGAATCAACACGCCCGGAACAGCTGACGGCAACTGGATGTGGAGACTTTTGCCAAACTATCTGTCGGAGGATCTTGCCAGAAGCATAAGACTGATGGCAGAGACCTACAGCAGAATACCGGCAGCACCGCCTAAGAACGAATCAGAGGAAGAATCAGAAGAATAAAGATGATATATAAACCCATATCTGCCGGCTTATGCCTGGTGATGTGGGTTTATTTTTGGCAAAAATATGCCGATATATATAGCGAAAGTATACATGAGAGTTAGATGTATGAGTGATAATGGCTAGTAGTTTATGGAAACTTTGGACTGAGGGCATATTATGAGTTACGATTTATCCTCTTCTATGGGAAGACTGACAGATTTATATCTTGATAAGACAGGACTTTCGGGCAGTGGATCACTGCTTTCTTCCGATGGCATTTACAGACTTGGAAAAGGCAACAAAAAGAGCGCTGTAGATGCTATTTCCAGTTCTTTTTCAAAAGCTGACGAAGCTAAAGAGAAGGTGGGAAAAGAGTTTTCCGATGTCTATGATTCACTCCAGGCTATGCGTACTCTGAATAATACAATGAGGCAGAGCTATGATATGAATCACAAAGAGGACAGAAAAAAGCAGTCCATGGATCGCCACTCGGCCATGAATTTCTCCAAGGGCAGTAGCAGGATCATGGACATGCTAAGTACACAGATAAACTCTGAGATGGACAACAAGGTATCCAAAGCCATGAAAAACGGGATAGATAGCATTACAGATAATAAATCTGAAAAAGATAAAAATATTTAAGCTTATCCATCAGAAAAACAGGCCTGATGGATAAGCTTTTTTGATATTATTGCTTTTTATTCATGCCTTACAACTTCGAATCTCTCAAGACTAATTTCTTCCCCTTTGGGGATCCCCGCCTTCTGGCAGGCAATATTTATCTGCTGTATTACACTGTCAACTCCATCGAGATTAGGAAGGAGAAGACCGCGCTTATATCCGCTTCGAACTATTACTCCGTAGCGCTTAACATCAAGCTCGTCCGGTGATGATATGGGCTCCGGCTCATCAAGAACATCCACGCTTATCTCAAGCCAGGGGAGTTCATCCGGCGTTATCATCGGGAATCTCGGATCGTTAGTCCCAGCACTTATAGCATTTTGCAGGATTTCCTCTGCTATGCAGCCGCAGGTCGGTGCTATGGTTCCGATGCAGCCTCGAAGGGCACCGTTTTTATGTATCGAGACGAAAGTGCCCGCCTGGTTTTTATACATTTCCCTGGGCAGATCCATATCCATAACGTCCTTTACATGCAAGGTTTTACCTGCGTTGACGTAGTTCTCAAGTGAAAATCTGGCAAGCTTTACATAAGGATCTTCATCCTTTTGCCTCTCTCTTAGTTCATCTAACTTTTCATCTCTCCATATATCAAGAAAATGCCTGCTCTCATCAGGGCCGCCTACCTCAAAACGGCAGATTCCGTAGCCTACTCCAAAGGTTGCAGCGTGGACAAGAGCCTCGGCATTTACGGAGAGACCGTCAAGCGCACCCGCCATCATTACAAAGGATTTGTGTCCGCATTCAGCAGCTTTTTCACAAAAACTGTCTTCAAATTCAAACAGACGCTTGAAGTCGCCGCTGCCACAGACGTCCATTATACGCTCGTCGTACTGTGGACCTTCAGGAGCAAAGCCGTAGGGACCTTCTTCTTTCATCTTATGAGAGAGATCACCGCTTGCAACATAGACTATACGTCTTCCGGTTTCGTTCACAGCCTTCTGAATAATCTGCCCCATCTGGTAATGGAGTGCCAGAGGAAGGCCGGAGAGTCCGATTCGAACCAGTTTAAAATCAGTATATTTTTTGCAAATGAAATAAAGCGGAATGATTGTTCCGTGATCCAGGGAAGGGTCGCGCTCGCCCATAGAGCCTGCGGGGAATTCATGCAGAGCCAGACCGCCCTGACCTTCGCTATCTGAATCGTTCGTCTTGTCAGATGTGTCTATGCCGCCCTTTTCAGCAATCCGGCAGATGGTGCTTACCAATTCTTCATCATATTCGGCGTCAAAGCTTACCTGCTCAGCATTAAAACGAGCCATATCCCCATAAGCAGTTTTCCCGGGAGAAATATGAAAATAATCCGCATACATGATGCTGTGAGGACTGGAGATAACGATAGTATCAGGTTTGAGGCTTGCAATTTCGTCAGCTACCTTCTCATAAGCTGCTGTTACTTCGGAAATCTTTTTCTCCTCGCCATCACCTACTTCGGGTAGGATAATAGGCGGATGAGGTACCATGAAAGCTCCTAAAATCGGCATATTTTTTTCCCCCTTTTAGCATAATTATACACTATATTGTGATATAATAAGCAGGTAATTCAAACAACTATATTTAGGAGGAGTCAGAAATGTTTTGTACTAATTGTGGAGCAGAAAATCCCGATAGCTCCAAATTCTGTACCAATTGCGGTGCGCCTCTCGGAGTTCCGAATCCGGGTCAGGGTGCAGGTCCCGAGGTTAATCAGAATGCGGGCATGGGTTCAATGAATGATCAGAATAGCGGTTTTATACCTCAGAATGATCAGCCTGTTGGCTTTGATCCCCAGAATTCAGGCGGTTACAACAGCTTTCAGCCTAATCAGCCAGCTCCCTATTACGGCGGCGGAATAAGCGGCAGAAGCATTGCTCTTGCAATCGTTCTTTCAATTGTTACCTGTGGTATTTACAGTATTTACTGGTTTATTGTTCTTACAGATGAGTCCAATCAGCTCAGCGGACGCAGCCATGAGACATCAGGTGTAATTGCATTCCTGCTTACTTTTATTACCTGTGGTATTTACGGATGGTACTGGGCTTACAAGATGGGTGAGAAGACTGATCAGATCAAGAATACTCCGAACGGAAGCTCTGCTGTTCTGTTTATCATTCTTCAGATTGTTGGTCTCGGTATCGTAAACTATGCACTTGCACAGGATGCAATCAACAAAGCAGTTGGATTCCAGGGTTAATCCCTAATTCTATACATACAAGACCTAAAGGGGGACATCATGATTCACGTTTTGCAAGGTGATATCACAAAAGTTACAGGTTTTGGAGCAATCGTTAATCCGGCTAATAACTCTCTTCTGGGTGGAGGCGGTCTCGACGGAATTATTCACAGAGCCGCCGGCCCTCAGCTGAAAACGGAATGCCGCAGGTTAAACGGCTGTGAGACCGGTGATTCCAAACTTACGCTTGGCTATAACCTTCCATGTGATTTCATAATTCACTCCGTGGGTCCTGTATGGATGGGCGGTACGGCAGGCGAGGAGGAGCTTCTTTCCTCCTGCTATGTCAGCGCTTTGAAAATCGCCCTCGAAAATGGCATTCGCAAAATCGCATTTCCTTCCATCTCTACAGGTGAATATGGCTATCCCGTTGATAAGGCTGCAAAGCTTGCTATAGCTACAGTCTCTGATTTTGTTGCCGAAAATCCGGACGCCTTTGATGATATCAGCTTTGTTGTTCCGGATGATCTGAGCTTTAATACATATTCTGAGGCTGCAAAGGAAGCTGCACCGAAGAAAACAGAGCCTAAGAAAAAGGCGGAGCCAAAGAAAAAGAGCGCAAAAAAGGCTAAAGAAAAAGTCGCAGACATCGAGCCCGGGAGTGAAGATGGCGCTAATGAAACGGGGAATACAGATGAAGCTGCAGAAAATGAAGCTGTAGAAACTACTTCGATGAGCGAAGTGCCGGATATAGAATTGCCCGTCCCAACGGTTTCTCCTTCTTTGCCCGGTGCTCCTTACAATAAATATCATATCGACTGGCTGATTGACGAGGTTGCAAACGGCAATGAACATACTTATGTATGCTTCTTTCTTGCTGAAAAAACCAGTGAATACTGCCAGCTTTCTCAGTGGTACAAGGGAAAACCGATTTTCATAAACGGAAGAAAATATAGCACTGCGGAGCAGTATATGATGTCTGAAAAGGCCCTGCTTTTTAATGATTTCGATACCTACAGTAAGATTATGAATGAAGAGGATCCTGCCATCTGCAAAAAGCTTGGCAGAGAAATCTCAAATTTTGATGAGGCTGTATGGAGAAGCTGCAACCGCGAAATTATCTTTAACGGTAATATCGGGAAGTTCCTTTCCGATAAAGACTTTGCTGATGCACTGCTGGCTACAGGTGATGCTGTGCTGATAGAAGCAAGCCCCACGGATGATATCTACGGAGCAGGTTTATCGAAAGAAGAACTGCTGTCCGAGAGCGGGGAACTTCTTATTCCACCGCAGAACTGGCATAAAGAAGAATCCGATTTTCAGGCCAAGAATGAATTGGGCTTCGTCCTCATGGCAGTGAGAGATTGGTTTAAGGACAGGTAGCCCCTCATCCGGCGCTGCGCACCACCTTCCCCCAAAGGGGGAAGGCTTTTTTATTGCGCTTGACAAACTCTACTAAATAAACTATTATCCTAAGTGTACTAGTTACAATAGTACACACCAAACAGGAGGATGACATGCTGATAGAGATTGATTACAGAGACAAAAGACCTCTGTACGAGCAGATTTCAGGGAAAATTGAAGAGCTGATCCTTTGCGGCGTGATAAGTGCTGATGAAGCGCTTCCGTCTGTTCGGTCGCTTGCCATGGATCTTTCCATCAATCCCAACACGATTCAGAAGGCATACGATGCTCTTGAGCAGAGAGGGCTATGCTACTCTGTCACGGGAAGGGGGAGATTCGCAGCATCGGCAGACGAAGTACTTCCTGCGAAGAAGCGGGAGATACTGGATGAGCTTGACGCAGTTGTTGATAAGGCCGCAAAGATCGGTATGACTTCTGCAGAACTAATCGACAGAGTCAGTAAGAAAATGACCACTTAGCACCACTTTTTTCGGAGGGGAACCTCACAGGAATGTGAGGACAAAGAAATGAAAAAACAGGAGGAAGTGTATGATTCAGGTAAGTAATTTATCCAAAAGCTTTGATGATATACAGGCGATTGCCGGTATTGATCTTACCATAGACGACGGGCAGGTCTTCGGACTTGTGGGGACAAACGGCGCAGGTAAGAGTACATTTTTAAGATTGGCGGCAGGAATTCTTAAGCCGGATACAGGTTCTATAATAATTGACGGAAGACCTGTTTATGAGAATCCGGAGGTGAAAAAGGATCTTTTCTATATTTCGGATGACACCGCTTTCTTTCCCAATACAACACCGAAGGAGATGGCCTTTTTCTACGGCTGCATCTATCCCGAATATGATATGAAGAGATTTGATACTCTCATGGGAAACTTTGGACTTGATAAAAACAGAAAAATAAAGACTTTTTCAAAGGGAATGAAAAAGCAGCTTTCAATTATACTTGGTATCGCAGCAAATACCAGATATTTGTACTGCGATGAGACCTTCGATGGTCTTGACCCTGTGATGAGACAGGCGGTTAAGAGTCTTTTCATGGGAGACATGGCTTCGAGAAAATTCACACCTATTATCGCATCCCACAACCTCAGAGAATTGGAGGATATCTGCGATACAGTAGGACTTCTTCACAAGGGAGGAATACTTTTATCCAAAAACCTTGATGATGCTAAGGCGGATGTACATAAGCTGCAGTGCGTATTCAGGGATGACGTCAGCAGAAAGAGGATAGAAGAGAGGTTGTGTATTCTCACTACGGAGGAACGGGGAAAACTCGTTACAATGACTATCAGAGGTCAGGAGGATGAAATAAACGACGCTTTAAGAGCGGAGAGTCCTGTTTTTATGGAAATTCTTCCGCTGTCTCTTGAGGAGATATTTATAAGCGAAACGGGGGTAGAGGGATATGACATCAAAAAGATTATTTGCTGATCTGCTTAAGGAAAATTCCAAAAGGAGGCTCTGGCCCATCGCACTTTCAATTTCGGCAAACTTTTTTGCACAGATAGTTCTGGCGGTTCTGATGATAGGACGCTACAAAGAAAGAATTATCGATGGGCGAACAACAATTTATGATGTGAGAGGAGCATTCTATTACGAAGTCGGTGGAATGCAGAATGTTGCGATTTTCTTAATTCTTCTTGGGCTTTCTCTGCTAATTGCGCTCCAGGGCTACAGTTACCTCTTTGACTCCAGGCAGACGGATCTTTATTATTCGCTTCCGGTCAAAAGGACTAAGCTCTTTGATGTTGCCAATCTCATGGGAATTATAGTGTTTGCGGTGCCTTATATTATCTGCCACATAATAACAGTATTTATGGGGCTTTCAAGAGGCTATGTTGAGGCAAAAACGCTTCCCCTTTATGCAGCATCTGCTCTGATAGTAATACTTGTTTATATTATGTTTTACGAGGTTTGCGTGCTCGCCGCAGTTCTTACAGGACATGTTGTGATTGCGGCTCTTGGCTGCGGAGTATTCTTCTTCCTTGGTCCTGTTGTGGCCACTTTGAAAGAAGTACTGATGGGAACATTTTTCGGAAGTTATGCATCTGACGTACCCAGATCAGGTTTATTTAAGGGCTCACCCATAACACTGTCGACTGATCTTGTGAATGCACTTCGCGGGGACGGACAGTATGAGATAGCATTCCGCTTTGGCCGTGCAATAGTACCATTTATATTAACAATTCTTATTGCAGTGGCAGGGTATGGCCTTTCAAGGTTTCTGATCACAAAGAGACATGCTGAGGCTGCAGGAAAAGCGATGGCCTTTGATATTACGAAGCCTGTTATTAAGGTTGTTATGCTTGTGGTAGCTTCTCTTGGTGGTGGAATAACAATGTTTTACATCGGTGATACCAGAAGTCTCGGAAGCTTTATCTTCGGAATGGTATGCGGCCTTATTGTGGTACACTTTGTAATTGAGACAATATATGAATTTGATTTTAAGGCAAGCTTTAAGCACTTTGGTTCATTTTTTGTTGGCACGGGAATTGCTGCGGTTTTACTGCTTGCGCTTATGTTTGATATCTTTGGCTATGAGAGCTGGCAGCCTATGCCTGACAAAGTTGAGAGTGTTGCAATCGATGATTACCTGGTATTTGCAAATCTTCACTGTCCTCTGTACAGAACAATGGATAATCCCGAGGATAATTTATATTACGATTGGGGGACAAGTAATTCCGAGTTCATTTTCCGAAACATGAAGCTTAAGGACATGGAAAATGTTGAAAAGCTGACAAAACAGGGAGCCATAAATGCCAAGAATAACCACAGAGTAGCTTATCGTGGTGACCGGTATGGCCAGAGTGAACTTGCTGTGATTCGAGAGGACGGGAAAATAGCCTATAACACAATAATAAATGTTCAGTGGAACATGAAAAACGGTAAAAAGATCAGAAGAACATACTATGTTGATCTTGATACCGATGAACTGGTGAATGCTTACAAAGCTATCTACAATAGTGATGAGTATAAATACGGGAAATTCCCTGCTTTGACTATGGAGCCAAACGAGATCGATAAGATTGGCTATGAAACACTTTCAGGTTATTTTGAAGAGAATATAGGCTCTGCAAAAATGAAAGAATTCCTTGAGGCTTACAGAGAAGATGTGATGAATCAGACCTTTGACGATTTGACAAAGGAGCTTGCAAGCATAGAAATTTCAGGTTTAAAGAATACCGATAATCCGTATGACAGTAATTATTTATATAATTTCTTCATATTCCCGTCCTTTACAAAGACAGGAGAGTTCCTCAAAAAGAACGGAATTCCCACCGATTGGAAGGATGGACAGGATAAGATTGTTAAGGCCACAGTGGGTGTGACAACTTATACAGAAGACGGTGAATACGGTCATGATGAGTATTGGACCAGTGAGAATACAAATGAGATAAATGATGTTCTCAAATACACCGTACCGGAATCACTTTATGGAGCTACAAGCGATGTAAATGAAAAGTGGAGAGGCTTCACCTATGACCGTGAGAAGTTTGCGAATATCAGCTTCAGCACAGATATTGAGGGCAGCAATGAAACAAGGTCATTATCTACACTCCTCTTCAATGAAAAGGGACTTCCCCAGGCTGTTGTAGATCTCTGCTTCCCGGATGCGGCTGAGGATGAAGTAGGACAGGCTGATAACGGAAACGTGGGCTGGACAGACTGCGTATCATTAAGGTAAATGTATTGCTTCGCAGACGGATGAGGGGAATATCACCTAAAATGGCTATATATTTTTATAGATAATCACATAATAAATACTATTTACAAAATCACAGCAAAATGTTATTCTATTATATAACTATAGGTTACTCTACCCTGAGTGGCGGAGTATTGGGAAGGATCCTAATCACATTATCACTCTGCAGATGGTGTGACGAGCAGTCAGTTAATGGTGGGGACCGGAGATGAGGCTGCGGCGCAAAAATGGATTTATCCTTTTTCACGGAGGAAAGAAAGGAGCGCACATATGATAGGAGGCATAAGTAATAATAGCTATTCCAACTACTCGCAATACGGCAAGATAGCTAGCGGTAAGAAGTTACAGAGTGCTGCTGACGATGCTGCCGGACTCGCTATCAATGAGAAGATGGAAAAAGAGCAGAGAACCATGAAGGTTCAGGCCAGGAACGGATTGGAGAACATTGGCCAGCTGAACATTAAGGACGGCGTACTGGATGGTGTTACCGATTATCTTCAGAGCATTCGTGAGAACGCAGTATATGCTCAGAATGGAACACTTTCAACAAGCGACAGGAGCGATATTGCAAATGCAAATTCACAGCTGATGCAGGGAATCGGCCAGCAGCTTGACTCATCCCAGATGAAATCACTGGGACTTGATAAGCTTGATGTTAACGATCTCGATTCCATTGATGCAGCAATTGCGAATGTAAGCAATGCAAGAGGCGAGGTTGGTGCAGTAACAAACGGATTTGAGCACAATGTAAGCTACAGCAACATTGCAAGAGAGAATCTCTTAAGTGCTCAGAGCTCAATAGCTGATACCGACATTGCCCAGGAGGTTACAGAGCTTAAGAAGAACCAGACACTGGATGCATATCGTCTGCAGATGCAGAAGAAGCAGCAGGATGATGAGCAGCAAAAGAGCAACATGATGAATCTTATGCTTTAATCAGTGGGAAAACCTTCTGAGGTTACAACTTCATAATTATCCGTAATGAACATTACGTAGGTATCGGGGATGGACTCAATGAGCTTCATCCCCTTTTCTATGCCGTAAATATAGCAAATAGTTGAGAGAGCATCACCGTCAGCTGAAGAGTCAGATATTATAGTAACACTGTACAGATTATTTTTTATCGGAAAACCGGTTTTGGAATCCAGAATATGATGATAGAGTTCGCCGTCTTTTTCAAAATAGCGGTCGTAAATTCCGGAGGTTACAACGGATTTGTCTGAAAGAGAAAGAGTTGTTATGGGATCATTTTCATCGCCAAAGGGCCTCTGAACACCTGTGGTAAAGTCTGTAAAACCACCTGATTTATTCGGCTTTTGGCCAATCAAAAGCACATTTCCGCCAAGATTTATGATCCCGCTGTTTATGCCTCTTTCCAAATAAAACTGCTTTAATTTATCAGCGATATAGCCCTTGGCTATTCCGCCAAGATCAAGCTCGGCTCCTTTATCAAGGAGGCGGACAGTATACTCCCCATCGTCTTCATTTAATTCGACATTTTTATAATCTACATGTAAAAGAGCATCAGACATGATAGAAGATTCCGGAATTGCCTTGTCGGAATCTGCATGAAAATTCCAAAGATCGGTAACGGTTCCGATCGTAGGATCAAAAGCGCCCTCGGAGAGCTCGGCATATTCAAGCGCTTTTTCTATGAGCTCATAGGTGTCTTTGCCAACCACTACGGCGCTGCCGCCGGCATGATTGATGTTCCAGACATCGCTTCCTTCCTTTTTGTTCGAAAACAGATTCTCATATCTGGAGCACTCGGTAAGACATTCAGATAGAAATTCGTCGCAGCTTTTTTCGGCATCAGAGTTTCTTGTGAAAAACGAGGAATCCTCTGATACAAAGTCCTTGTTGTAGGCGGTAAGAGTTATCACGGTATCAAAGAAGAAACCGACTTTCTGACTTGCCTCATCATTCGGGACCTTGTTGCAGCCTGAGAGCATAGAGCCGGTAAAAAAGCATATGAACATAAACAATACCCGCAGGTAATTGCGGGTATTTACTGACATTTTGTTTTGTATTTTTAATGTATGTGATTGCATAAAATATATGATCCTTCGAAGATTATTTATGCATCCATGGCCATGCGCTCTGATTTACCGGAAGGAGAGGAGAGCTTCATGATCTTGGGTGAAATGCGGATGCTGGTATAGAGGGTTGCATATTCCGAAGCGGACAGATCCTCTATATAATTAAGCATATAATTTTTATCGTAACCGTTTTTCTTCAAAATATCGGCTGCCTTATTATAGGCGATGGCAGCTTCATTTTCAGTATTGTATTTTCCTACCACAAAATTTCCGTTTACATGAATCACAACCTTATACTTCAGAAATCCGCGCTCAGCGTACTGTCTTACGCCGTGGTAGCGATTAAGGATCTCGATATTTTCATATCGAAGGTCATTGGAGTTACCGTTGGCAAAGCGGTAGTCACGCCCTTCAACCGCATAACTTCGGATTCCGTAGCGGCTTAGGATGCTGATCTGGGAGCCATAGTCAGCCACGAAAAGATGTGAACCTCTCTTCATTATCTTATGTGATGAATAATAGAAGAGATCGTCAATATCAAAAATAAGTGTGTGGCTCGGTGAGAGATAGTAGAAAAAGTACTTTTTTTCAAGATAGATGGGCGTAGGAATATAAAGCCCTTTGTCTCTGAAGTTGATAAGAACCACAAACTTTTCAAAGGGCAGAGGCTGCCCCTTTTTATAGGAGTCAATTGTGCAGCTGCTGTCAGAAAGTACGGCTGCAGCCTGATCGTAGACCTTCCCCGCGGTCTTCTTATCGGCAAAGGACCCCAATGCTATGTGCTTCCCCCTGAAGGTGATGGACGCTCTGTAGGATTTCGTCCCGTCCTTCAAACTTGTTTCATACACCCCCGTAACCTTACCAGTCATTTAAGTTTACCCCCATAAGCTTAAATTCAGTTGTGTATTTATATGCAGTTTTGTGGTATACTTTGTACTCAAAGTAATGTCATAAGAAAATCGTTCAAACACTCATCAGTGTAGAGTCGTCTTTTCATTATTCTATCATATTAGACAGCACTTAGAAAATAAGAAAAACAAAGGAGCGTGGCAACATGAACGTTATGTATTCAAGTACCAGAGGTGATAAGAAGAAGGTAACAGCTTCACAGGCTATTCTGCAGGGGCTTGCTTCGGATGGAGGACTTTTTGTTCCCGACAGCATTCCGAAGCTTGATAAGAGTCTCTCAGAGCTTAAGGAGATGGATTACCGCGAGACAGCTTATCAGGTTATGAAGCTTTTACTGTCCGATTTTACTGAGGAAGAGCTTCGCTACTGTATTGAACATGCCTATGACTCCAAATTCGATACACCTGAGATGGCACCCATGACCGAGGCTGACGGAGCATTTTATCTGGAGCTCTATCATGGAAAAACCATCGCATTTAAGGATATGGCACTTTCAATTCTGCCTTATCTTATGACCACAGCTGCCAAGAAGAATCAGATCAAGAATGAGATCGTTATTCTTACCGCTACCAGCGGAGATACAGGTAAGGCTGCACTTGCAGGCTTTGCTAATGTGCCCGGAACAAGAATCTGCGTATTCTATCCCAAGAATGGCGTATCACCTATCCAGGAAAAGCAGATGGTAACTCAGGAGGGAGACAACACCTGCGTTATCGGAATTGAGGGTAACTTCGACGATGCTCAGACCGGAGTTAAGAAGATATTCACAGATCCTGATTTTGCAAAGGAACTTGATGAGAAGGGCTTCCAGTTTTCATCAGCTAACTCCATCAATATAGGACGACTTGTTCCTCAGATTGTATATTATGTTTATGCATACACAAGACTCCTTAAGGAGGGCAGAATTGCAGAGGGAGACCCGATAAATGTTGTGGTTCCCACAGGTAACTTCGGTAACATCCTCGCTGCATATTATGCAAGTAAGATGGGACTTCCGATCAAGACCTTTATCTGCGCATCAAACTCCAACAAGGTTTTATATGATTTCTTTAAGACCGGAGAGTATGACAGAAACCGTGAGTTCGTGCTCACAAGCTCACCTTCAATGGATATTCTCATCTCATCTAACCTTGAGAGACTTATTTATCACATCGCAGGTGATGATGCAAATGCAGATGCTTCCTATATGAAGGAGCTCTCTGAGAACGGAAAATATGAGATTACAGATTCTATGAGAAAGGAGCTTGACTGCTTCTACGGCGGATTTGCCACAGAGGAGGAGACAGCTTCCGCAATAAAGAATCTTTTTGACAACACAGGATATCTTATCGATACACATACAGCAGTTGCTTCAAGCGTCTACGACAGATATGTAAAGGATACGGGCGATAAGACTGTTACGGTTATCGCATCTACCGCAAGTCCTTACAAGTTCACCAGAAGCGTTATGCAGGCTCTCGGAAAAGACGATGCAAGTCTTGACGATTTCCAGCTTGCAGACAAGCTCTCAGAGGTTTCAGGGGTGGAGATTCCTGAAGCAGTTACCAGCATTCGCGACGCTAAGGTTAGACATGATAAGGTTGTGGCAAAGGACGCACTTGCTGACGCAGTTAGGGATTTCCTTCGATGAGGGTATGATGAAACAGGAGGTTGTATGGGAATGAGTCATAACGAGACAAACATTTACACAGATAACACACCACAGTTATCCGGTCTCGCGCAGATTGTTGAGACCGCCGATCAGATAGATCCTGAGCTTTTCACAAAATTTGATGTAAAAAGGGGACTGCGTGACTTAAATGGTAAGGGCGTACTGACAGGTCTTACAAATATATCCACCATCAATGCCACAAAAGAGGTAAACGGAGAGAGAGTACCGGCAGACGGTGAACTGTACTACCGCGGAATAAATGTTAAAGAGATTGTTCACGGAACAGCAAGCAAGACAAAGTACGGATTTGAGGAAGCAGCGTATCTTCTTTTATTCGGAAAACTTCCCAATAAGGATGAACTCCAGGGCTTTACTGAGCTTCTGGGCTTTTACAGATCTCTGCCCACAGGCTTTGTAAGAGACATCATCATGAAGGCACCCAGCCGTGATATGATGAATACCCTTTCAAGGAGTGTACTTACGCTTTATTCCTATGACGATCATGCTGACGATGTTTCTATGCCCAATGTACTCAGGCAGAGTCTTCAGATGATAAGTCTGTTCCCGCTCCTTGCTATTTACGGATACCAGGCTTATAACCATTATCATGAAGGGAAGAGCCTTTTTATACATCCGCCGAAGGCAGAACTGTCTACGGCTGAGCATATTTTGTATCTGCTTCGTCCGGACAGTAAGTATACTGAGCTGGAGGCTAGACTATTAGATATTTGCCTGATTCTTCATATGGAGCACGGTGGTGGTAACAACTCGTCCTTTACGACTCACGTTGTGAGCTCATCCATGACAGATACTTATTCCGTTATTGCTGCGGCTATCGGTTCACTTAAGGGACCCCGTCACGGCGGCGCGAACATCAAGGTTATTCACATGTTTGAGCAGATGGAAAAAGAGCTTAAGGACTGGTCCGATGAGGAAGAGGTCAAGGAGTATTTGAAGAAACTTCTTCACAAGGAGGCCTTTGATAAAGCAGGACTTATCTACGGTGTAGGACATGCTATCTACTCAAAGTCCGATCCAAGAGCAGTGCTCCTTAAGGAGTACACTGTACAGCTTGCTGAGGAGAAGGGCATGGAAAAAGAGCTTGCTCTCTATGAAGCTGTTGAGAGACTTGCACCCGAGGTTATCAGCGCAGAGCGCAAGATGTACAAGGGCGTAAGTATAAATGTCGACTTCTACTCAGGTTTTGTTTACAAGATGCTCGAGCTTCCCGAGGAGCTCTTTACTCCGATGTTTGCAATTGCGCGTATCGTCGGCTGGAGTGCTCACAGAATGGAAGAGCTTGCTAACAACAGCAAGATTATTCGCCCTGCTTATATGGCAGTAAGCGACTATAAAGACTATATCCCTATGGAAGACAGGTAAAATGCCTTCCCCCTAGGGGGAAGGTGGCGCGAAGCGCCGGATGAGGGGATTTTTGGAGGCAAAAAATAAGATGAATGATTTAATAATGGGCAGATTATCCGCCCTTAGAGAAAAAATGGCAGCAAACGGCATTGACTATTATCTGATGCCGACTTCCGACTACCATAACTCGGAATACTCAGCCGATTTTTTCAAAGCACGTGAGTATTTCTGCGGCTTTACAGGCTCAAACGGAACTCTCGTGGTATCCGCCGACTGGGCCGGAATGTGGACTGACGGAAGATATTTTATTCAGGCCGAGAGAGAGATGGAGGGTACAGGAGTTACTCTTTACAAGATGGGAGAGGAAGGCGTTCCCACAATTTCAGAATACCTCTCTGAGAATATGAAGAACGGACAGGTTCTCGGTTTTGACGGAAAAGTGGTTCCTGCAAGAGAGGGACTTGCTTATGAAAAGAAGCTGAAAAAGAATCAGGTAAAGATAAAGTTCGACAAGGATCTTGCCGGAGAAGTCTGGAGTGAAAGACCTGCTCTTCCTTGCAATCCTATATATGTTTTGTCGGATGAACTCTGTGGCAAGTCCTTTGCGGACAAGCTTGCCGATATCAGAAAAGTTATGGAAGAGGAGAAAGCAAACGCATATCTTCTCTGCAAACTTGACGATATTTGCTGGCTTACGAATCTTCGCGGAAATGATGTGGAATGCAATCCCGTTATACTCAGTTACCTGTTCATAACTAAAAAGTCTGTAAGCATGTTTGTACAGATTGAAGAGTTAAATGATGAGGTCCGCGCTTACTGTGCCAATAACGGAATCGAGATTATCTCCTATGACAGGATAATAAACTGGCTCGATGAATATGAGTATGAAGGCTTAACACTTTATGATGAGAGAAATGTAAGCTATTCGGTTTACAGAACAATAAAGGATAATTCAGAAAGCAGCGGTGCCAATATCAAGAACATCTACGATCCGACAGAGATGATGAAGGCATGCAAAAATGAGACTGAGATAAAGAACATCAGGGAAGTTTACATAAAGGATTCCGCTGTTCTTACGAAGTTCATCTACTGGGTTAAAAATGAAGTTAAAAACGGCACATTGAACGAGTATACCGCTGCAATGCATCTGGATGAGATGAGATCTCAGATTCCCGGATTCATTGAGCTTTCATTCCCGACAATCAGTGCCTATAAGGATAATGCTGCTATGATGCACTATGAAGCAACAGCGCAGTCCAATGCAGAGCTTAAGCCGGAGGACTTCCTGCTTGTTGATTCAGGAGCAACCTACATGGGCGGAACAACTGATGTTACAAGAACCATAGTTCTCGGTCCCGTATCCGATGAAGAGAAAAAGCACTACACACTCACCGCTGTGGGAATGCTTCAGCTCGCCAATGCACATTTCCTTGAAGGCTGCAACGGTAGAAACCTTGATATTCTTGCAAGACAGCCCCTTTGGAATATCGGAATCGATTACAAGTGTGGAACAGGTCACGGAATCGGATATATGCTTAATGTTCACGAGGGACCTCACAGCATAAGATGGAAGTCCAGATCTTCTGAGGATGAAGCACCGCTTAAGGTAGGTATGATCATGTCGGATGAGCCCGGCGTATATATCGAGGGTAAGCATGGAATCCGCATCGAGAATATCCTTGAGGTTGTATACGGTGAGAAGAATAGTGACGGACAGTTCCTTGAATTCCGCCATCTTACCTATGTACCTCTCGACCCTGATGCCATTGATAAAAAGTATCTGCAGCCTCGCGAGATTGATGCAATCAATGAATATCAGAAACTGGTTTATGATACAATCTCACCTCTTATCGAAGAGAATGAGATAAAAGAATGGCTTAAAAAACAGACCAGACCGATTAAATAATTATTTCATAAAAAAGCGCGTGAAGTGTAGATTTCATGCGCTTTTCTTCATATTAAATTAATAATTTTTTAGGCAAAATCTATTGATTTAGCGGGGTGTAGGTTTATAATGTAATTAGAAGCTGACGCAGATCAGCGTTTCGAGCCAAGTGCTCGCCTGGGATGCTCGACAACTCCGGTGTAATTTGAACCTACATTTACTTTAAACGGGACACCTAGATTGCATTTTCCAATGTCACGCCTCCGGCCCTGCACATGTGCAGACAAGCTATGGGAGAGGAAGACAGCGAAAAGGGCTGCGGTAACCCACCTGGCGTTAGCTAGGAGTCAAATAACCGGAACCGGCATTCTCGGGATTATTTCAAAACAGCCTTAGGGGCTGTTTTTTTTTCATACATATTTAATAAACGAAACAATTGTGTATGTTTTTTCGTAATGATATAATAAATTGACAGACAAATGTACGCGAACTTTGAAAGGAGTATTGAAATGCTTGCTTCATTGATTCCTTTGTTTGATGATGAAATGAAAGTCTGTGCCTATTCTGTATTTGCACAGAGAGATAATCATCTGATGAATCCTTATCTGATGGGGACCGGGTTCTTGGATAATGTTGTCAACATTGTAGGTCTTGACATTGTGGACAGCGTTGGAACAAATGTCCTTTCCGGAGGTAAGGAAGTCTTCGTTGAGATCAACAATATTTCACTATTTGCCAATATAGAGGAACAGTGCAGAGCACCTAAGAACATAATAGTTCTTCTTCTGGATACTTCGGTGCTTCCTGAGGAGCCTTATCTGTCAAGGCTGTGGGATCTTCGAGGACAGGGGTACAAAATTGCGATAAGAAAGCTTGCAGGTAATCAGTTTGAGACCTATAAGCCTATTCTGGAGATGTGCGATTATATTCTTCTTGACCACCGCAAGGTGAATATCAGAAGTGCAAAGATATATTTTACCAGAGCTTATCCTGACATCAAGCTATGCGCTGTTGGCGTGGACACCAAGGAGGACTACGACAGACTTACTTCAGACGGGGCCTATGATCTGTATGAAGGTATTTTCTTCAGACTTCCGGTAGAAGAATCCGAGAAGACCGTAGCTCCTTTGAAGGTTACATATATTGAGCTTTTGAATGTTGTCAACAATCCTGATTTTGATCTCCAGGCTGCTGCTGATGTAATCGGAAAGGATGCCGCTCTTGTCATTTCTATGCTGGAAATGGTTAACCACATGAGCCTCAATTCTGAAATTACTTCCGTAAGACATGCGGCTGCAATGCTTGGACAAAAAGAGCTTAAGAGATGGATAAATACAGCGGTAACGAAGGAACTTTGCTCCGATAAGCCAAGTGAGATTACACGTATTTCCATGGTGAGAGCAAAATTTGCCGAAAATCTTGCTGAGTGCTTTAAGCAAAAAGGCCTTGCACCGGAGCTCTTCCTAGCCGGACTGTTTTCACTTCTTGATGTCATGCTTGACCAGACTATGGAACAGTCACTTAAGCTGGTGCATGTATCCAAGAAGATTGAGGATGCTCTCCTTAGACATACAGGTGATCTGTGGCCTGTATTACAGTTCATGTTCGAATATGAGAATGCTTCCTGGCAGGAGGTTTCACGTCTCATGATTACCGAAGAAATCGACATGGATGCGACCTACAAAGCTTACACGGATGCACTCAAGTGGTACAGAGATTTGATTGATCCAATTTGATTATATTTTTAGTGTTAATAGTCTATAGTGCCTTCCCCCCCTTTGGGGGAAGGTGGCGCGCAGCGCCGGATGAGGGACTCTAACTGTTGCATAAAAATGCAGCAGCTTTTTTATTTTCTTCCTATTTATTTATATTTGTTGTATAATCTTTAGAGTTTAAATCGAAGTAAGGAGCCTACAGTTATGATTAAAGATTACAAGGAGATGAATAAAGAAGAGCTTGAACGCGAGCTTGCCAACATGCGAGCAGAGTACAAGAGATACCAGGCCATGGATTTGACCCTCAACATGGCGAGAGGTAAGCCCTGCCACGAGCAGCTTGATATTTCCATGGGAATGATGGACGCGCTTAATTCCGGCGCTGATCTTTCCTGTGAAGACGGAACAGACTGCCGTAATTACGGAGTGCTTGACGGCATACACGAGGCTAAGGTCCTCATCGGAGCTATGATGGAGAATAAGCCTGAAAATATCATTATCTACGGCAATTCATCACTTAATGTAATGTATGATACAGTTTCAAGAGCGTATACCCACGGAATCATGGGCAATACTCCCTGGTGTAAGCTTGATAAGGTTAAGTTCCTTTGCCCTGTACCGGGATATGACAGACATTTCGCAATTACAGAGTATTTCGGAATAGAGAATGTTCCGGTTCCCATGACACCCGAAGGACCGGATATGGACATGGTAGAGAAGCTTGTTTCCGAGGATGAATCAATAAAGGGAATCTGGTGCGTTCCGAAGTATTCCAATCCTCAGGGATATTCATATTCAGATGAGACAGTTAGAAGATTTGCAAGACTTCGCCCCGCTGCAAGAGACTTCAGAATTTTCTGGGATAACGCATACGGAATTCACCATCTCTATGATGATGATCAGGATTATCTGATTGAGATTCTTGAAGAGTGTAAGAAGGCCGGAAGTCCCGATATGGTTTACAAGTTTTCATCGACTTCCAAGATCACTTTCCCCGGAAGCGGAATCGCTGCCCTTGCAACCTCTCTCAATAACCTTGAGGAGATCAAGGCTCAGCTTTCAAACCAGACCATCGGACACGATAAGGTTAACCAGCTCCGTCATGTGAGATTCTTCGGCGACATCGAGGGCATGAAGGAACATATGAAAAAACATGCCGAGATCATAAGACCTAAGTTCGAAGCAGTTCTTGAGATTCTCGACAGGGATCTGGCTCCCTATAAGATCGGTGATTGGACAAGACCCAAGGGAGGCTATTTTATCAGCTTTGATGCACCTGAGGGCTGTGCTAAGGCTATTGTAGACAGAGCTAAGAAGGCCGGAGTTACCATGACAGGTGCCGGTGCAACCTTCCCTTATAAGAAGGATCCCAAGGACAGCAACATCCGTATTGCTCCTACATATCCTTCACTTGCGGATCTTCGCACAGCAATGGAGATCTTCACGGTATGTGTTAAGCTTGTATATGCAGACAAACTCTTAAAAGAGATGAACGAAGCGAACGCATAAAAGAGGTAAGAATGAATCAATTTCCTCCAATCAGCAAAGAAGACATGAAAGAGCGCGGTATAGATCAGCTTGACTTCGTCTATGTATGCGGCGATGCCTACGTAGACCATTCAAGTTTTGGTGCCGCCATCATAACAAGAACATTAGAGACTCACGGTTACAGCGTGGGCCTTATTTGTCAGCCCGATTTCAGGGATGAAAACAGCATAACGGTTCTCGGAACGCCCAGACTCGGATTTCTGGTCTCTGCCGGTAATATGGATTCCATGGTGAACCATTACACAGTTGCAGGAAAGCGCAGAAAGACTGATGCCTACAGTCCGGGCGGCAAGATGGGACTTCGTCCCGATTATGCGACTATCGTATACTGTAATCTCATTAGAAAAGTTTATAAGCATGAGCCCATAATCGTGGGCGGTATTGAGGGAAGCCTTAGAAGACTAGGACACTACGATTACTGGTCGAATAAGGTAAGGCGCTCTATTTTGCTTGATTCCGGGGCTGATATTATATCCTATGGAATGGGCGAAGTAAGCATAGTCGAGATAGCGGATGCCCTGGCTTCAGGCATGAATATCGCTGATGTTTCCTTCATAAACGGCACTGTTTATAAGACCAGAAACGAGGAAGACATATACGATGCGATTAAGCTTCCGTCGTTTGAAGAGATTAAGTCAGATAAAAGAAAGTATGCCGAAAGCTTTAGCATACAGTATAAAAATACGGATCCCTTTAACGGTAAACGACTGTATGAAACCTATGACGGCAGCCTTTTTGTGGTGCAAAATCCCCCTGCAAGACCGCTTACACAGCAGGAGTTTGACGATGTCTATGAGAGAGATTATATGAGGGCCTGGCACCCCGTATACGATGCTGCGGGAGGTGTACCTGCCTTTGATGAGATAAAATATTCCATTACCTCCAACAGAGGATGTTTTGGGGAGTGCAATTTCTGCGCTCTTACTTTCCATCAGGGGAGAATAGTTCAGGCTAGAAGTCATGAGTCCATCATTAAAGAGGCCAAGCTTTTTCTTGAAGAAAAGGACTTCAAGGGCTATATCCATGACGTCGGAGGCCCCACGGCTCAGTTCAGAAAACCTGCCTGCAAAAAGCAGATGAAGCTCGGAGCATGCCCGAATAAGAAATGCCTTCATCCGGAGGTTTGCAAAAACATGGACGTGGACCACAAGGACTACCTCAGCATTTTAAAGAAGCTCCGCGCACTGCCCGGGGTTAAAAAGGTCTTTGTAAGGTCGGGAATAAGATTCGATTATCTGCTTGCGGATAAGGATGATACATTTTTACGGGAGCTGTGTAAGCACCACATCAGCGGGCAGCTGAGAGTGGCTCCTGAGCACATCTCCGATAATGTTCTAAGTAAGATGGGTAAACCCGGCGTTAAGGTCTATGATCGTTTTATTGAAAAATTCGATAGAGTAAACAAGCAGCTTGGAATGCAGCAGTATGCAGTGCCTTACCTGATGTCATCGCATCCGGGAAGCACCCTGAAGGATGCCATAGCTCTTGCTGAGTATCTTTGCAAGCATAAGCTCAGCCCCGAACAGGTTCAGGATTTTTATCCCACGCCCGGCACGGTTTCTACCTGCATGTACTACACAGGTCTTGATCCGCTTACTATGGAGAGTGTGTATGTGGCAAGAGATCCGCATGAAAAAGCGATGCAGAGAGCACTCATTCAGTTTAGAAGACCTGAGAATTACGATCTTGTTAAGGAAGCGCTTCTTCGCGAGCACAGAGAGGACCTTATCGGCTTCGGACCGCAGTTCCTTATTCCGCCCCGCAAGCCTTCTCAAAGCATAAAGCATGAAGAAAAAGGAAATGCTTCAAAAAGAACTTCTAATAAAACAGGTGGCGCGAAGCGCCGGATGAGGGAATCTAACCCTAAGAACAAAAGGCGAAAATAAAAAAATCCCCCATTAATGGAGGAGGAGCTGTCAGATGGGGAATCTGACAGCTCTGGTATGAAAAAAGTTTTGTTGGGGGAGTCAGAAGTTCTCACTTCTGATACTTGTATAATACCTTTAATGTTTGTCTAAAGTATGTACATAGCCTAAAAGAAGCATAAGATTTATAACCAAAGTCTGAACTAATTATAATAAAATCATAAACTAAACTAATAATGCAAAATATACTCTTAAATATGATTGTAACTTTTCTGTTTATCGTATTCCATAATATATCTCATAAAATATAACGATACATAAAAATACGGATTTTTGGCGAAAAATAACCCCCTGGGGGGCTTGCGACTTCTGCCTGTAAAGCTATAATTCTTCTTGAGCAAAAAGAAAATTCAAAGTTTTGAAGAGCTTTTTGCCACGTATTTTCAACAAATCAGGAGGATTTTTTACTATGCACATGGCGGATGCTTTGGTTTCACCTGCAGTAGCAGGCACTATGTATGTACTATCCACAGGAGCGGCAGCTTACTCAATCAAACAGGTTAAAGAGGAGAATGATCCTAAAAAAATCCCTGTAATGGGCGTTATGGGTGCATTTGTTTTTGCAACACAGATGCTCAACTTTACCATTCCGGGCACAGGTTCATCGGGGCATCTTTGCGGAGGCATGATGCTTTCAGCTCTTCTTGGTCCTTACGCAGGATTCCTTACCATGATTGGAGTCCTTTTGGTACAATGTCTGCTGTTTGCGGACGGAGGTCTGCTAGCCTTGGGGTGTAATGTATGGAATATGGCCTTTTATGGGTGTTTTGTAGGTGCCCTTTTGATATGGAAGACCATTATGAAAAAAGGAGCAACCAGAGGAAAAATACTTTTAGCTTCAATACTTGGCTGCGTCTTGACACTTCAGATGGGAGCTTTTTCAGTTACTCTTGAAACCCTGGCTTCAGGAATTACAGAGCTTCCGTTCTCGGTATTTGTTGCTACCATGCAGCCGATTCACCTTGCAATCGGAGCGGTTGAGGGCCTTATTACAGCAGCAGTACTTATTTTTGTAAATGAGGCAAGACCTGAGCTTCTCTGGGGAGTTGGAGATGAGAGCAAGGCAAAGGAAGGAAAACTTTCACTTAAGAATACTATTGTGGTTCTTGGTGTTATTGCAGCTATCTGCGGCGGTATTGTTTCACTTTTCGCTTCAGCTTTTCCGGACGGACTTGAGTGGTCTATGGAGAAGGTTGCGGGAACAGCAGAACTTGAAGCAGCAGGCGGCGCTTATGAGGTTGCAGACAGCATTCAGACAGCAACATCACTGCTTCCCGATTATGCGTTTAAGAACAGCGAAGCAGCTGTCGGCACGAGCTTTTCAGGAATAGTAGGTGCTTTGGTAGTTGTTGCTATCCTGATCGGTGCATGCTATGCATTTAAGTTCTTTAAGAAGGATAAACCTGTCGGAAATATTTAATGGATTCAATAGAAAAAAGATTACGTGAATTTCAAAAGATACAGGAGTTATGGCAGCGTTCCCACTGGATGAATGACCTTCATCCTCTGGGAAAGCTGCTTATTTCCGTTATGTACATTTTTACTGTGGTATCCTTTGATAAATATGCCCTGGCACCACTTATTTTGATGGCTGTATATCCTGCTTTCGGATTTATAGTCGGTGAGTTGTCCCTTAGAATGGGAATTTATCGCATGAGACTTATTTTGCCGCTTGTACTTTTCGTTGGAATTCTCAATCCGTTTTTTGACAGAGATATATTGTTTTATGTGGGTGAGATTGGTATAAGCGGCGGAGTTATCTCAATGATCACGCTTATGCTGAAGGGTTTTTATGCAGTGCTTGCCGCATATATACTGATTGCTACGACATCCATTGAAAAACTGTGTCATGCGCTGAGACTGATACATGTTCCAAAGATTATAGTCATTGTAATTCTTCTGATTGAGAGATATTTTTTTATAATGGGCGAAGAGGCAGACAGAATTGCCACCGCATATAAGCTCAGAGCACCGCGCCAGAAGGGAATCCACTACTCGGCCTGGGGAACCCTCGTTGGAATGTGGCTGATAAGAAGTATGGACAGAGCGGGTGTTGTTTATGAGAGTATGCTCCTTAGAGGCTTTAAAGGAGATTTTGACATGGAAGAAATTAAGGCTAGGCCTTTTGATATAATATACACAATCGCCTGGATAGCGATATTTGTATTTATAAGAAATATAATTAAAATATGATGAATAATAAAGCCTTCCCCCACAGGGGGAAGGTGCCCGAAGGGCGGATGAGGGGACCTATATGCAAACCGGAGTACACGGCGAACTACTAACAATTGAAAACCTGAACTTTTCCTATGAAAAGAATGCCCAGGTATTGTTTGATATCAATTTTCATGCATCCGAAGGAGAGAGTATCGGACTTATCGGCGCGAACGGAATCGGAAAGTCCACATTATTAAAGCTTCTTGTGGGATTGTACCTTGATTATGACGGGAAACTTGAGGTGGCAGGTCATCCTGTAAACAGCAAGAACTTAAACCATATAAGGGAGCACATAGGCTACGTTTTTCAGGATTCCGACAGCCAGCTCTTTTTATCGACAGTAGAAGATGATGTGGCCTTCGGACCAAGAAACTATGGGCTCTCCAAGGATGAGGTTGAAAAGAGAGTGACCGAGGCACTTCAAAAGGTGCATATCGAGGAACTTAGAAAAAAGCAGAACTTCAAGCTCTCCGGAGGTGAGAAAAAGCTCTCCGCAATAGCTACGATTCTTTCCATGGAACCTGATATAATACTTATGGATGAGCCTTCAATCGCTCTTGATCCAAGGAACAGGCGCAATCTCATAGGTGTTTTGAACGAGCTTTCATGCCTTATAATAATTGCATCCCACGATCTTGATTTCATAATGGATACCTGCGAGCGAGTGGTTTTGCTATATGATGGCAGGATAGAGGCAGACGGAAAAACAGATGATATACTAAGAGATAAGAAGCTTTTGGAAGACCACGGATTGGAATTGCCGCTGAGGTTTCAGAAGGTATAAAATGGTTTAAAAAGTAACATGCAGTATGAGGTCTAATAATGAAAAAAGGTGAACATAAACACGAACACGATTCCGAACATATTCATAGTCATGCGCACTATCATTCTCCGGAGATAAAAAAGAAGCAGATAAACAGGCTTAGCAAAGCTATCGGACATCTGAATCATGTAAAAGCCATGATTGAAGAAGATGAGGATTGCGCAGATGTATTGATGCAGCTATCAGCAGTTAATTCAGCGCTTAAAAGCCTTGGTAAGGAAATAATCAACGAGCATATGACTCATTGCATAATTCATGCCATAGAGGATGGCGACACCAGTGCGGTGGAAGAATTTCAGAAGGCTGTTCAGAAGTTTATTTAATAGAATTGTTTTGTGGAATACATCGAAAAATGGTAGGATAAACTATATAGATTATTTTCTTAAATTTTCTTTATGAGGAGGGTTTAAAAAGTTGGATAAAACTAAGGAACTGTACATCAGTGACACAGAAGAGAAGGCACAAAAGGCACTTGATACAGTGGATGCTTTTATTAATCATCAGGGGCTTTCAGGCAAAAGGGCTATTCATTTAAGACTTCTTGCCGAAGAGACAATCGGAATGGTTAAGGCCATGACCGGCGATTATCAGGCACTTTTCTGGATGGAGCATGAAGACGGCGAGTACAGAGTTAAACTGCTTGCTAAGACGAAGATGAATCTTGAGAAAAAGGAAGAGCTTCTCTCTGTAGCAACCTCCAAGAAAAATGCAGCCGCTAAAGGCTTCATGGGAAAAATCGGGGATATCATAGAGAACGGACTTCTCAATTTTGATGAAGTAATGTCCCTTCAGCAGGAATATGGCGGAGGAGCAGCCGATTTTACGATGTGCGGAATGGGTGCTCCGGGCGAGCTTCCTCCTATGGGAGATCCGCTTATCTGGTCGCTTAGCAACTATAAAGATGCATTGGATGAAGCCGATGATGAAGAGGATGATGTTAAGGAGGCAAATGACGAGCTTGAGAAATCAATAGTTGCAAGTCTTGCCAAGGATGTTATCGTCGGAGTTAAAAAAGACAGCGTGGATATGACAATTATCTGGAGTTAAGAAAAAGGGCATCGAGGTAAACAGTTCAGATCACTGTGAGCCGTCGATGCCTTAATCATCAGTATAAGGAAGAAAGATGGACAAGAAAAAGACAGCACTCATTGCCATGAGCGGCGGAGTGGACAGCAGCGTTGCAGCTGAGCTTATGAGCGAAAAGGGCTTTTCATGCATAGGCTGTACAATGAGATTATATGAAAATGACATGATAGGCGAGGATCTTTTCGGCACTTGCTGCAGCAAAAAGGACACCGATGATGCCAGAGCCGTGACGGAGAAGATTGGAATTCCCTATCACATTTTTCACTATGAAAAAGAGTTTATAGATAACGTAATAGAGCCCTTTGTATGCAGCTATGAGCGCGGAGAGACACCTAATCCCTGCATAAGATGCAACAAGTATCTGAAGTTCGATATTCTTTATAAAAAGGCGAAGGAGCTTGACTGTGAATACATCGTCACAGGACATTATGCAAGGATAGAGGAAAAGGACGGCCATTTTTATCTGAAAAAAGCAGTGGATGATACCAAGGACCAGAGCTATGTCCTATATGATCTCACAGAGGAACAGCTGTCACACACGATGTTCCCGCTTGGAGAATTTAAAAAGACGCAGGCTCGAGAGATTGCGGAAAAAAATGAATTTGTGACCTCTCACAAGAGCGACTCCCAGGATATATGCTTTGTGCCGGACGGAGACTACGCATCCATGATAAAAAGGTACAGAGGTAAGGAATATCCGGACGGAGATATAGTTGATAAGAACGGAAATGTAATAGGACACCACTATGGGCTTATCAATTATACCATCGGACAGAGAAGAGGTCTCGGGGTTCCTGCAGACAAAAGGCTTTATGTCACGGAGATTGATACCGAGAAAAACAGAGTGGTTCTGTCTGACAACGAGGATCTTTTTAAGCGTGAGGTGACAGTCAGGGATTTCCACTGGATAACAGGAGAAATGCCAAAGGGCGATATCAGATGCAGCGCCAAGATAAGATATAAGCATAAGGAACAACCTGCAACCGTAACCCTTCCCGAAAAAGAGGGCGGAATCTGCAAAATTCTTTTTGACGAACCTCAGCGCGCGATAACCGCAGGTCAGTCAGCGGTTTTGTATGACGGAGATATCGTGCTTGGAGGTGGGATAATCTGCAAACAGTAGAAGCGTGCAAATAAGGAAACCAGCTTATTCAGCCGGTTTTTTGCTGTTAATCTGTTCCAGGAAGCTGTGAAGGAGCCTTCCTGTAAAGCCCCAGACGATCGGATCGGTATCCTCATAGATCCACATGTCATACTTTTGAACATGGAAACCATAGGTGCTTTTTCCGCCGGTAACTTTTTCAAAAGGGAAATTGTCCGGCGCAAATGTTTTCTTCTGCATCTTATAACATACAGGAGGGTGCTCCTGAAGATAGGACACCGGATAGGTAAAGAGTTTCTCGACTTCATCTTTTGAATAGGTGAAGTCGTCTTTTTTTACAAGTCCAACAAACGGATAGATTATTGCACCTGTGGGGCCCATTATGGGCGGAAGCTCTGAGAGGATTTCGATGTATTCTTCAGATCTATCATGATCGAGCTTTGAAAACAATTCTTCAAAGAATTCTCTTATGGCAGCCTCTTTTGGCGTCTCCCCTTCTTCAATCCGACCTCCCGGAAAGCATACTTCTCCCGGTTGAAATTCAAGTTTATGAGAGCGCTCCTCAAAGAGAATGTGCATCTCACCATCTTTTTCAATTAGGGGGATGATAACAGCGGAGCTTCCCTTAGAGACGGCAGGTGTGTTATTAAGTTTATCTATTTTTTCAAGGATTTCTTTTTTATTCATAGCTCTATTATAGTACTTAAGACGTTTTTATTGCTATAATGGGAAAAGTATTATGGCTTTACAGAAGAAAACAGCATGAGGAGATATACGTATGGACAGAAATAAGACAATCATCAAAACAAGCATAATAGGAATTGTTACCAATATTCTTCTTGCAAGCTTTAAGGCAGCAGTTGGTATAATTTCCGGCTCTATCGCGATCGTTCTTGATGCGGTGAACAACTTGAGCGATGCGCTTTCATCAGTTATCACAATTATTGGAACGAAGCTTGCGGGAAAAGAGCCAGATAAAAAGCATCCCCTTGGCTACGGAAGAATCGAGTACCTTAGTGCGGCTATGATTTCGGTAATTGTTCTCTATGCCGGTATCACTTCCTTTGTGGAATCTATAAAGAAAATCATTAGCCCTGAAAAGCCATCTTATCAGACAGCGTCTATTGTAATCATTGCTGTTGCGGTAGTTGTAAAAATAGTTCTCGGAACCTATGTGAAAAAGGTGGGAGAAAAGGTTAATTCCGAATCTCTTGTTGCGTCAGGTCAGGATGCGAAGCTTGATTCGGTTATCTCAGCAGCTACTTTGCTGGCAGCCATAATTTTTCTTGCAAGCGGAGTCAGTCTTGAAGCGTATCTCGCTGCAGTGATTTCTATAGTTATCATTAAGGCGGGCCTTGAGATGCTTCGCGATAATCTGTCGCTGATTCTCGGGGAGAGAGTTGACTTTGAACTTTCAAGTGAAATCAAGAAGACGATAGCATCGTTTCCTGAGGTGCAGGGAGCTTATGACCTACTCCTTCATAATTACGGTCCGGACAGGTACATTGGTTCGGTGCACATCGAAGTTCCGGAGGATATCACAATTTACAGACTCGATCAGCTTCAGAGAGAAATAGCAGCCAAGGTCTATGAGGAGCACGGCGTTGCGATTGAGGGTATCAGTATATATTCTCAGAATTCGGATTCTTCGGCAGCAGGTAAGCTCAGAAATAATATTGCTAAGAATATACTCTCCAAGCACGATACAGTAAAACAGATCCACGGTTTTTATCTTGATGAAACCAAGAACATCGTAGCTTTTGACATGGTTGTTTCTTTCAAGGAGAGCAATAGAGAAAAACTTCATGATGATGTCATCTCTGAATTAAAGAGCGTATATCCGGAGTATTCGTTCCAGATAAATCTTGACAGGGATTTTAGTGATTAAGATGTAATATGAAGAAAACTAAATATTTTCTTGTGTTTTTTGCAACATTATAGAGGGGATATTTGTATTATAAGTGAAGCCGTTTTAGGGTAACAATAAACGGTATACTACGAAAAAAGGAGAGACCGAGGGCAATTACTGCATATCGGGGAGGTTTTAAGGAAGTATGATGTATAAGAAAATGAGATCATTTGGAACAATGATGAGCCTGGTGCTTACGGCATCAATGATTAGCGGCTGCAGCATAGCTAATCCGCAGGAACAGATTGACGCAGTAGTGGATAGTGGTGAGTCGGAAAACTCAGATACACAGACTGAAGAACAGGTAAAGGTTGATACTAAAGACGGTATTGGCAGCAGTGAGCATACAAATATATTAAGCGGAGATGATGGTAGTCAGGATGCTCCGGGATTTTTCTCAGATGAAACAGGTAGTGAGAAAGAAGACAATACAGATGAAAAAATGTCATCCGATCAGAGCGTAAACACCGCATATACTGTCGGCGGACCTACCTACAAGCTTGTAACCAAAGAATACAGTATAAAATATGATGGTGATGTAACCTTCCCTGAAAATAATGAAAACAGCAAGGATTATTCCAATGGAATATTGTTCGAGGGAGTAACGCAGTCGGTACTGATGGATGAGGAGTGGAAGGATATATATCCGGAACTCTATAAAACTCTGTATGACCAGACTCAGAATGTAATCGATAAGGCTGATGGATGGGCAAACAGTACAGCGGAGGAAGCAAAGGCCCAGTACGAAGACAGCGCACAAAACGGATACTCATTTTTCGGCCCATTTGAAAATACGGATGATTACAGTATAAAGCGTTCCGATAATACTGTGCTTAGCATATATTGCTTTAACTATGAGTTTACCGGCGGAGCTCATGGGATTTATGGTGCTTCAGGCCAGACCTTTGATGTGAAATCAGGAAAAGAGCTTGATCTCGGGGATGTTGTGACCTTTTCGGAAGAGCAGCTTAATGAGATAATTCTTTCAAAGCTTCACGAAATCGAGGAGTACGAGGGACAGTTTTCAATGGCAGAGGATAGCCTTAAAAACTATCGGTATAATGCGGAATTTGACGTGAATTCGGATACCCATGAATACAAATATATATGGTATATGGCTGGTGACGGCATTCATATAATATTTAATGTCTATGAAATAGCGTCCTACGCCGACGGTATGCAGGATATCATGATCGGATATGAAGAATATCCCGGACTTGTTGAAAGCAGATTCATTCCCGAGGAGAACACCGGCTATTGCAGAAGAGAAGATATCCCGGTTTGGAAAAAAGGCTATGACTCAGATATTCATTACATCCACTACAACTACTATCCTACAGATTACGATGATATGGATGACGAAATGATCTCCGCGGAGGATCTTGAGCTTGTTATGGAAAACGGCAGCAGTGCAAAAATCGGAGGCGGCTTTAGCATAAGACGTGATAGAGGTCTGAAATCCTACAGAGTCGGCACACCGGAGGGCAGAGAGTATATTTATGTCATAATTCCGATGGAAAATGACTACTACTATCTTAACGTATTTGATATAACAGACGGAAGAGTGACTTATGTCGGAGACCAGGGATTCCATTACCTGGAGGAGTCTATCTACGGTGGTTTTGACATAGATACGTTATATTCGAATCCTGATAATATGCATTTCGGTCAGGTGCTTAACAGCCTCGGTACTTATACCTGCTATGGTTCTTACAAAGTAGGGAAAAACGGAATGCCTGAGCTTGTATCAAAGGAATTTCACATTGCCTGGAAGTCGGAAGAGGCTTACAGCAAGACTAAGCTAAGCGCTGATATCGTCGGAGAAGACGGAACTGTTCTTCAAAGCGGTGTTACTCTGCCGGTAGGGACACATGTTATCCCCTATAAAACCGATGGAGAGACCTACATTGACTGCAAGCTTGATGATGACCGGATTGTAAGATTTACATATACTTCCTTTGTGTATCCGGCTTCATTAAAAGAAGGTGAAGTGGACGAACTGTTTGAGGGATTGCAGTACGCGGGATGAGATAGATGATTTTTATTTATGCTTGGTTCCGTAATGAAAATTATAAAAAAAGCATAAATTTGATATAACCTTTTTCTAAAATTATCTAATATAGCTTTACCGATTAGATTTTTGGGAGGAAAAAGGACATGAAAAACAAGCAATTGGGAAGGTTGTTTGCGATGACAATGGCAATGGCCTTAACGGTTACAAGTGCTCCGCTTTCAGTAAGAGCTGAGGAAGAGGCTTCGGAGGAAAGCGTGGCAGAAGCTGCTGTTGATTCCGCAGAAGGAGAAGGCGTGGATAAAAGCAACGATGGTCAGTATTCTCTTGTATGGGAGGATGAATTCGACGGTGAAACCTTGAACACCAACGACTGGAATGTTGAGCAGCATGACCCCGGTTGGGTTAATAAAGAGAAGCAGAGATATACCGCACTTGATGAGGGCAATATCGAAGTGCATGATGGTATGCTCCATATTATCTCAAAATATGAGGAGGCTGAGGTTGAGGATACCGAAAGTGAGAGCGAGGACCAGGGCGAAGCTAACTACGACTCAGTTGAATTTAGCACATATGGTTTTGATTTCGATATGGGCGGAGAATCATCTACAACAACTCTCCAGCTTAATTTCGGAAAAGTAGATGGCGAATTCGGTGAAGCAGCTGCAACGGTTTTGATTGACAGTGTTTCACTTAAGGATATTACCGATGGAGGCGAGGGTGTTGAAGTTTTGAAAAACTCAGACCTTGACTCATCAGACGGGGAAAGACCTGACGGTTGGGAACTTGGAATTACAGATCCTGCTAAGGGTGAGTACAGCGTAACAGACGGAGTGCTTAAGATTAAAATAGATGAGTGCGGAACTGAAAACTATCACGTTCAGTTCCAGCAGAAGGATTTTGAACTTATCCCAGGTCACAAGTATCATTTTGAGATGAGCGCCGTAGCAGACAATAACAGAACTGTTCAGGTTAATGCTATGGACTATTCAAACTGGGGTTGGTTTGGCGGTTCTGCGATGACAGTTGGCGGAATCGGAGAGCTTCCCGAGGCTGGCGGATCTGTTAAGACTGTAAAGGGTGAGATCACTTCAGGAAGAATCACAACACAGAACCTTCACGATTTTACCTATGGACGTTTCGAAGCAAGAGCTAAGGTTCCTGCATCAAAAGGACTTCTTCCTGCATTCTGGCTTATGGCTACAGACGAAGGTCTTTACGGACAGTGGCCTAAGTGCGGTGAGATCGACATCATGGAGGTTATGGGACAGAATACAAGCAAATCCTACCATACCATCCATTATGGATACAGCCAGGATACACATAAAGAGAACCAGGGAACAAAGGTTATCGGTGAAAACGGATTCTCCGATGAGTTCCATGATTTCAGAGTTGACTGGGAACCCGGCCTTATCACCTGGTATGTTGATGGCGAGCAGGTTTACCAGACAAATGACTGGCACACAGGTACCGATGATGATAACCAGGTTACATATCCCGCTCCTTTTGATCAGGACTTCTACATCATTCTGAATCTTGCAGTAGGCGGAAGCTGGGTTGGTTATCCCGATGACTATCACGACATTGACGGAGAAGAGTTCGTTGTTGATTATGTGAGAGTATATCAGAAGGATGAGGCTTCTTACTCCCAGGGTGAAGAAGTTGCAACACGTCCTGAGAAAGAGCCTGTACAGTACAGAGAGCCCGTAGATGGCAACTATTTATTAAACGCAGATTTTTCAGCTCCGGTAGACGAAGATAAGGATAATAATTCAAGCAAGAACTGGGTGCTTCACCTGCAGGATGATGCAGAGGGATCAACAGCAGAAACAGCTGATGGTGCAGTTACAATTACTCCTTCTGCAGAAGGCGGACTGAGCTACAGCGTACAGCTTAAGCAGGCAGGTATTCCTATGTACAAGGGCTGGGAGTATGAGCTTTCATTTGATGCATACTCTACAGAGAACAGAAGCATAGTAGTAGATGTTTCCGCGCCCGATCGCAACTGGAGCAGATATCTTGCTGATACAACAGTTGATATTACTCCGGAGAACAAGAATTATACTCTTGATTTCACTATCAATGATAAAACTGATCCCAACGGTTCACTTGAGTTCAACCTTGGAGCGCTTGGTTCAACAGCACCTGTGACAATTTCAAATGTTAAGCTTGTTCATAAGTCCGGAGAAGAGATTCAGGAGACTAATGAAAAGACAATCCGTCCCGACGGAAACTATGTATACAACGGATCCTTTGACCAGGGCGATAAGAGGCTTGGTTACTGGGAAGTTGTGGAAGAGGATAAGGATAACGTATCCGTAACAAATACAAAGAACAAGAGAGAGCTTATGGTTAAGGTTGAGGTTCCTGAAGGAACTTCAGAGACTAACCCTGTGACAATCTCACAGGCTGATCTTGCTCCTTTGGCAGCAGGCGAGTACGATTTCAGCTTCAGCGCATACACAACTGATGGTGAAAAGGACGGTCTTACAGCTACAGTCGCAGGCAAGACCTTTACACCTGAGCTTACAAATGAGAAGAAGAGTTTCAGTAATGTACTCGTTGTTGACAACGATCTTACAAGAGAAGAAACCGGAGTTGAGTTCACATTTACAAAGCCCGGAACATACTTCCTTGACGATGTATTTTTAGCTGAAAAGTCACTCCTTAAGAATGGTTCATTCAACGCAGGAATGACAGCTTTTAAGACTTATATTGATGGTGCGGCAAAAGCAAGCAGCGTAATTGACAGCATGAACGGTAACTCCAATACCTTCGCAATGAGTATCGAGGATACAGGAGATGCAGGAAATGACTGGTACATCCAGCTCAACCAGGATGATATCAAGCTTCAGAAGGATAAGTACTATAAGGTTGCTTTCAGAGCAAAGTCAAGCATAGAGCGTAAGATTAAGTATTCCGTAGGTCATAACGGAGAGACCGATAATGACTGGTCAACCTATGACGGAGCTTTTGTAGAGACAGTTAACGGTGATTGGAAAGAATTTACAAGCGCATTCCAGATGCCTAAGGATGATGCTGCAAGATTTAACATCACAATGGGATCTGTTGACGGAGTACAGATTACAGATAAGCACGATGTTTACATCGATGATATCTCACTTGTAGAGATCACTAAGGAAGAGTTTGATAAGTTAAATGGCGCTGTGGCACCTGCTCCGGCACCTTCAGAGACACCTGCAGAAGAGCCTGCAGAAACTCCTTCAGAGGAGAAAACTTCAGAAGTGGCTCCTACAGAGGAGAAGACTTCAGAGGCAGCACCTGCACAGGAGAAAGCTTCAGAAGTTGCTCCTTCCGAAAACAAAAGCGAGGAAGCAGCACAGCAGCCTGCACCTACAGTTGAAACCAAGAAAAATGAGCCTGCAAAGGTTCAGTCTAAATCCAACAATAATGGTAAGGCTGAGAAGGGCGAAGTAAAGGCTTCAAAGAACAAGGTTTACAAGGTAACAGGTAAGGGCGAAGCAAGCTTCAAGCCTAACACTGGTTCAAAGAAGAAGATTTTCACAGTTCCTTCAACCGTTGTAATTGATGGAGCCAAGGTTAAGGTAACAAAGATAGCAAAGAACGCATTCAAGGGTAACAAAAAGGTTAAGAATGTAACTATTGGAAAGAATGTTACCACGATCGGTAAGAACGCGTTTAACGGCTGCGAAAACCTTAAGAAGATCACTGTAAAGGGTGATGATCTTACTAAGATTGACAAATCAGCCTTCAAAAATTGCAAACATGATAAGGACTTCATAGTTGTAATCTATGCATCTAATGATGAGAACTTTGTTAGAATAGCTAAGCTCTTCGAGGAAGCCGGACTTACAGGTGTAACCTTCGTCCGTAAATAATTTATGCTTGTCGTTCCGGGCGGCATGCCGCCCGGTTTGATAGTTCTCCCTATATTTTTTTATCATACCAAAATCCCGCACAATTCAAGTAATTGTGCGGGATCCCTTTTTATTTCCATGTAGTACCATAATATGTTTCGCGATACTTCTTAGGTGTCATTCCGGTCTCTTCGAAAAAGAGCTTACTGAAATGACTCTGTGAAGAGAAGGAGAGATAATTGGAAATATCAATTATTGAATAATCGCTGAATCTGAGCAGATTCTTTGCTTTGTCCAATTTGACATTCCTTATATAATCACTTGGGGATATCCCCAGTTCTTCCTTGAATAATCTTGAGATATGACTTGTTGAAGTCTTCATATGTTCAGCAAGATCATCAATAGTGATGCGGTCGTTTACATTTGTATAGATGTAATTCAGGCATTCGTTTGTTGTCTTAGAAAGATTTGCGTTGTGCTTTAAATCCTTCATCCTGACGGTGTAGTCCATTACCATCTTGGAATGAAGATCCGATATTTCATTGATAGTCTTTATGTCATCGAGCTTTTGTATATAAAAATCGCTGAGTCTGAAGGCGCGCTCCATCTCCATGCCCTTTTCGGTGCATATTCTGGTGATGAGTGCTACCGTCACAACAAAATGATATTTGAGATTCTGGAGAGGATCCCTTGAGAGGGTACCGGTTCCGTTGGCATCCAGGAATCTGTGGTTGTCGATGTTTTCCTGGATGGCATCCACATCCCCACTGGCTACACTCTGATAGAACATGTACTCATCATTCTGCTGGCGGTGTATCATCTCGCTCTCTGACAGATTCAGTTCATTCTCTTCCCAATCCTTGGATAATAACATAGTAATAACTCCGTAGTTACTTAAAAATTAAGTTGTTTATGCAACTATAATAGAACAAAATTGCTGATGTTTCCAATAATCTTTTTATTAATCCTAAGTGTAAATGTGATAAAATTATATTTGGATTTTGTGTATGAAAGTTTGAAGGGAGTTAAAAATGTACGAAGAACAGAGGGGAAGCTTCGGCTCAAGACTTGGATTTATTCTGGTAAGTGCAGGCTGCGCAATCGGTATCGGTAATGTATGGAAGTTTCCGTATGTGACGGGAGCTAACGGCGGCGCAGTATTTGTGCTTTTTTATTTGCTCTTTCTTATTCTCATGGGAATTCCCGTAATGACAATGGAGTTTGCCATCGGTCGTGCCAGTGGGCAGACTGTGGTGCGCGGCTATCAGAAGCTGGAGAAGCCGGGACAGAAGTGGCATATACACGGATGGATGTGTATTATCGGATGTTATCTTCTCATGATGTACTACACCACGGTTTCAGGCTGGATGGTTGACTACTTCTACAAGTTTGCGTCGGGACAATTTGCGAATGTAGCTACCGAAGGAGTAGAAGAGGTCTTTGGAAATATGCTGGCTAATCCAAAGGAGATGGGAATCTTTATGGTGATAACCGTTGTGTTCGGATTCCTGGTTTTAAGCCTCGGCGTTGAAAATGGACTTGAACGCGTCAACAAGGTCATGATGATTGGTTTGCTTGCTCTGATTATAGTTCTGGCACTTCATTCGTTGACACTGGAGGGTGCGGCAAAGGGTGTTAGCTTTTATCTCCTTCCCAGCTGGAAGAGAGCCATGGAGGTTGGAATCGGCAAGGTTATAAGTGCAGCGATGAACCAGGCCTTCTTTACACTGAGCCTTGGTATCGGTGCCCTTGAAATATTTGGTAGTTATATGTCAAAAGAGAATTCTCTTACCGGAGAAGCAGTGAGAATATGCGCGCTTGATACCTTTGTAGCGATCATCTCGGGCCTTATCATTTTCCCTGCATGTTTTAGCTATAACGTTGAACCCGGTCAGGGGCCTGCGCTTATTTTCATAACTTTGCCCAAAGTATTCTTGAATATGAATCTTGGAAGATTATGGGGAACATTGTTCTTTATATTTATGACCTTTGCAAGCTTCTCGACAGTTACTGCTGTATTTGAAAATCTCGTGGCATTCCTTACTGATAACCTTGGATGGAGCAGAGGAAAATCAATTTTTGTAAACTGCATATTTATCCTTGTAGCAAGCATTCCCTGCGTACTTGGCTATAATGTCTGGAGTGATCTTCACATCATAGGAGCAAGGGATGTCCTTGATTCCGAGGACTTTATTGTAAGTAACATCCTGCTTCCTCTGGGATCACTTATATTCCTCTTGTTCTGTACAACAAAGTTCGGATGGGGCTTTGACAAATATATTGAGGAAACAAACACCGGTGTCGGCATGAAAATGCCTCACATCCTCAAGTATTATTTTAAATTCATCCTCCCTATCCTCATAGCCATAATCCTTATCCAAGGCCTCTTACCTTGATTAGTTACCGCCGTAGTTAATTTCTAAAAATACTATACTTAAGAAACGAAAATTTTATAAATGCCGATTATAATTAATGATGGAATTGTGTTTTTTGACTGTTTGCCAGGTACCGTATGATATCGGAATAACAGGAAAACTATGGATAAAACGCTTGCCAGAAAATGGATTATATCGGCATTTCTTTTTATAGCTGCTCTCTTTGTGATGCAGTTTCTTTATTATGCCCAGGTAAGACTTGAAAAAAAGAATAATCATGAAAAACTCAGAGAATATATCAATCAGGACCTCGTTTTCAGCTGGGAGACCATGGATGATGAGCTGGCTAAGATAAATGAGATGATAAATAACAGGCATTTTTCAAACGAGGATCTCGGAAGACTCTATGAGAAGGCCAGCCTTATTTATATGCAAAAGGGTGAGACCATGAGTTATTACAGGTATCTTGGTTATGCCCTGTATTATCTTAAGCAGAGTGAGGATAAAGATTATACGGTCAATATTTACCTCGATCTTGCCAACTTTTTCCTGAACAATTATACAGAGGATTCGGCGAGAAAAATGATAGCCGAGGCGAAAAAGGTTGAAGCGTTTGAGAATATCGAAGATATTCAGATCAAAAGCTATGCCTACCGCATGCTTGGAATCATGGCCATTCTTGATGAGGACTATGAGGCTGCGGAGAATTATCTGAAGGAGTCTCAGAAAATTGTTGATACGTCACACACGAATATTTATGAAGAAACCTATAGTGCGATAAACGATACCTGGCTGGCCAGAGTCTATGTGGATACAGGCAGATATGAAGAGTGTCAGGAAAAACTGGATAAATGGGACGGACACGACATGTTTACGACGGATGTTTATCGTCAGATAATGCTCCGAGACCTGATAGTTCCCTATTACCAGATTAAGTGTTATCTGTCTGCCGCCGAGACATTAAAGGACTCTGATAAACTCAGCAAGGAAGAGCTTGAACAAAGGGAAGTTGAGGTTGGGGAGCACCTTGATCAATTTATAGAACTTTGCGAGGAAAATGGTTATCAGAAGGCAGAACTTAGCACTATTTTAAGGCTTCAGACCGATTATCCGCCGACCAGTGACGAGGTTCGGTTCAGGCTGTATGGAATTTTGAACAGATTGTATACGGATTTGTTTGATAATCAGAATATATCGTATTCAAATGTCATTGATAACATGGTCTCTGATTCAAAGGCTGAGATGACAAGAGATGAGCAGTACAGGAGACAGTATGTCAAGAGATTGCAGATAATCATTGGATCAATGATTGTTGTTGGCATTATAATACTGATATTTATAATACTGCTTCTAAACAGCAGGATAGATGCTCTTACCAGGCTCTTTAACAGAAAGACCTTTAATCACGACTACAACAGGGCAAAACGAAGAAACCAGATATTCAGCATAATAATGGTTGATATAGATGACTTTAAGCAGATCAACGATAGCTATGGTCATATCAACGGCGATATCGTGCTGGGGAGAATGGGACAGCTGATGCAAAGGGAAATCACCGCAGATGTTCACTGCTATCGGTACGGCGGCGAGGAATTCGTATTGCTTCTTGATAAAAAAGCTGTGCCTTATACTGAGGCAGTTGCGAACAGACTCAGGCTTTATATGGAACAGCAGACCTGGATGTTCGCGGAGGATCAGAAGATAACCTTAAGTATCGGGGTTGCCACCGGAAGCGGTAAGGATGATGTCCTAAAAAATGCGGACGATAGCCTGTATTTTTCCAAGGAAAACGGAAAGAACCGTGTTACGGTATATGAAAAAAATAAAATCTTAAGCCATTGACAGTGCTGTGTATTTTGACTGGGATGCTGCAATATGAGCGGCATCCCTTTTCTATGGAAGGCATTGTGTGTATAATAAAGTTTTGTATGGATGGATTATCATCCGGTGCTGTATTAGTTTTGGTTAGGAGAATTCATGTCAAATATAATTATACATATCAGTAATTCTATCTTGCTTGGCATTGGTCTTGCTATGGATGCTTTCTCAGTGTCGATTGCAAATGCCATAGCAGATCCTGAGATGAACCCTAAGAGGAAAAATGTAATAGCAGGTACCTTTGCCGGTTTTCAGTTTTTGATGCCGATGATCGGATGGATCTGTGTACATACAATAGCTACTTTATTTACACAGTTTCAGGTACTGATTCCCTGGATTGCGCTGATTCTTCTTTCATATATTGGCGGTAAGATGCTGATTGAGGGAATTAAGGAACAAAAGAGTGATGAGCCTATTGAAAAGGAACCGCTTACTGTAAAGCTTTTGATGGTTCAGGGGATTGCGACAGCAATAGATGCTCTTTCCGTAGGCTTTACAATTTCTGATTACAACGCACCGGAGGCGCTTGTGTCTGCACTCATTATCGGCGCGGTTACTTTTGTGATATGCAGGATTGGTCTTCACCTTGGAAGAAAAGTCGGACTTAAACTTGCAGGAAGAGCCACAATTGTAGGCGGTATAATTCTTATCGGAATAGGAATAGAGATTTTTGTAAGAGAATTTTTCGGAATCTGAGTAAATACATTTAGAAAGGAACAACTATGGCAACAATCAATTCAATTGAACAGCTCACCGAGAACAGATTTGTAAATCTGTTCCATGTAAAGGGTGAGAATGATAAGGGGCATAAGTCCAATTATTTTGTGGCATCCAGATGCAAGACAAAAGACGAACTTATGATAAACACAGGGAAAAATGTGGCGGATGGTGTTTCTATCTATGCGCTTTGCGGAGAGAAGCATGACAAGGTGGTTATGGTAAAACAATACCGCTATCCGATAAATACCTATATCTATGAGTTCCCCGCAGGACTTTGTGAGCCCGGAGAGGATTATCACGAGGCTGCGGTTCGAGAGCTTCGTGAGGAGACGGGACTTACATTTCATCCGATTGAGGTGGATCCGATGTATGAGCTTCCGAGATTCTCATCGGTCGGAATGACTGACGAATCAGTGGCTATGGTATTTGGCTATGCAGATGGTAAGATAACCGATAAATACCAGGAACTGAGCGAAGAGATTCAGGTTGTGATCGCTGACAGGGATGAAGTCAGACGCATCCTTAAGGAAGAGCATGTTGCGATTCTTGCAGCCTATCAGCTCCAGCACTTTTTACATGATGAGGAACCATTCGCTTTTTTGGAAGAAAAACAGTAATATATTAGCCTTCTCCCCCTGGGAGAAGGTGTCAGCGAAGCTGACGGATGAGGGAAAGGTTAAGACAATGATTAAAGACAATTTAGAAGAAGTAGAGAAGAAAATTCAGGCAGCCTGCGACAGAGCGGGACGCGATAGAAGCGAAGTTACCCTTATTGCGGTAAGTAAGACCAAGCCCGTATCTGATATCAGACAGGCGATGGACTGCGGCATAACCGTATTTGGTGAGAATAAGGTTCAGGAGATCAGAGATAAGACGGAGGAGATCAAAGAGCCTCTTCACTGGCATATGATCGGTCATCTTCAGACCAACAAGGTGAAGTATCTTCCGGGAAAAGTGGATATGATCCACTCTGTTGATAAGCTCTCGCTTGCTGAAGAAATTGAGAAGCAGGCTGCAAAACACGACCTTGTGATGGATGTTCTCTGCGAGGTTAATATGGCAGGAGAAGACACAAAGTTCGGACTCACACCGGAGGAGGCGCCGGAATTTGTAAGAACTATAGCAAAGCTTCCTCATGTCAGAGTTCGCGGACTCATGACTATAGCGCCTTACACAGATGATCCGGAGTCTAACAGACAATATTTCAGGGCACTCAGGGAGATGCTGGAAAAGCTCAAGGCAGAAAATATCGAAGGGACGCAGCTTGATACACTTTCAATGGGAATGACCGGAGATTACGAGATCGCTATAGAAGAGGGTGCGACCTTTGTAAGAGTCGGCACCGGAATATTTGGCGAGCGTGACTACAGTAAGGTGTAACCATCACAGTTTACCAATTTTTCATAATCATTTTATTGATAATCTGCCCACGGAACTTTAGAATAAGAATAGGGCGTGAAAAATTGCTCAATTCTATTCCCGGAGTGGTCTGATGTTAAGAACAATGCCTTTAACCAAAAACCTCACACTGGATCAGATTAATCACCTGATAGACACAGGCCATGTTTTTGTGGCGCCTCTTGGCATGAACAGAACCGCTTATATCGTTATCAATCACAAGCCCTTCATGGTGGTGGTAACAGATGTATCGATAAACGGAATCCAGCTTTCGGGCTCCTGGTACAACTGGGATGAACTAGAGAAGATGGGCGGAGTATTCGAATCCGAATTTGAAGCTCTTAAGGCTGTAGCCGGCGGAGCATAAAACAAAACCATTAAAACAGCCGCCGCATATATATGTTATACTTCAGACTCGTTGCAAAAAACGCATAATCGTCTGAAGTATAACATATATATGCGGCGGCTTTTCTATGCTTTAGTATTCATTATGTTCTTGCCTGCTCATGCCTTTATGTGTTTCATGTCTTTGCATGCGTTATGTCTTTGTATAATTTATGCTTTGGCGTGTTTCATGTGGTAGAGGTCGGTGCCGGCGCGGGCAATCAAGGATGGAATCGGGACGGGAGAGGAGTAGTCGTACTCCGCTATGCCTACACATACTGATAAATCATAGGGAGCAGCGGCCTTCTCGTTGAGAATCTTCACGCTTGATCTGATCTTGTCGGAGAGCCAGTTTACTTCACCTTTGTATTCGGTTTCGGCAATGATTATAAATTCGTCCCCGCCATATCTTGAAACAAAGAATCTGTTTCTGTGAGCCTGGCAGGCTTCCTTCATTGCAGTGGAGACTCTGACAAGAGCCTTATCGCCCTCTATATGTCCGTAGTTATCATTTATTTCCCTGAAGTGATCCACGTCAATTATCATAAGATAAAGTGAAAGTCCCGGTGTAGGCGTCTTAATTTTTTTCAGAAGATAACGCTGCATCTGGTGTCTGTTGTTGACCTGAGTAAGGGAATCCATGGAAATCAGATCCTCCAACGAGGTCAGATAAACCTGTAGGATGGAAAGTGTTGCACCAAAACACATGATTGGAATCTCAAGGAATATCAACTGAAGAACCCCGCATACTATGGGAAGGAGCGGGAAAATACCGATTACAAAATAAAGTCCGTGGTCAATATAACGCTCCTGTGTGTAGACTCTGATTAAAGCCTTGATAGACGCATGAACCATGTATCCGATGGGGACAAGTACAAGTACGGCATAAAGAGGACCATACAGAAGTGTGCCTGACTCATCAAAGGAAAAGACTATACCGCCAAATGCTCCGAAGAGAATCAGGAGAATAGCCACTATCATGGGAACAGCACTTTTTATGACTCCTTTTCTTGAAAGGATGTCCTTGTTTTGCTGATTCAGTTCGCAGAATATAAACCAGCAGTAGCTGCAGGCAACAATAAATGCATAAGGAATAATGGAAACGATAAACATTGCGCTCTGAGTACTTGGAATGATTCCTTCAAAGAAAAGCGCCCAGACAGCATCTGAGAGAAAATATCCCATCAATACCAGAATCATACGACGCAGAACAATTGTTGAAGTCTGGCGATCAATGCCTTGATTTATCTTTATAAGAATTAGCCCCAAAATGATAGTGCATGCTATATTGGCTTCGGTATAATACAGAGCTTCAGACACGATGAGTCCCCCCTGAGTTGTAATGAATTTCGCATCTGCGATATTTCCAACTATTTTATCACTTTTAGAGCCTCTATTTTTCGGCATTTTGTAAATTTTATAATTTTTTAATAAATTATACACCGTGTGAAATTACGCTAAATTAAGGGAATCTTTAGCTAATTGTGCTATACTAATACCGATGCTATATTAAATATTTTAGGTAATTGCGAAACTCAGTAAAAGTATATGCGCAACTTTAACATAAGCATTACGGAATGTATTTTTTGAAAGCCATGCAATTTAACTTAGAAAAAATCTGGTTTTAGGCGCACTTGAATAAAGCTAAAACATTATTAAGTTGGTAAGTCCTATGCTATAAGAGGCTTAAGGCTTCTGATGTATTCATGATGATGAATCTTGTCGGCAAGCACAACGGAGATAAGCTGTGTGATACCAGCAAGTATCAAGTCAGCATGCAGAGTTTTCTCGTTTCGTGTACGACGATTTG
>NZ_AUJZ01000010.1:0-120716 GCF_000424485.1 Butyrivibrio sp. WCD2001
TTTTTGGTTTGCGCGCCATGGGCGCGCTCTAACGGGTGAAAGTCCCGAACACGCCCAGATAGTGGGAAGTGTATAGCCGAACAGCAAGGGTGTCCATTGTGAGGTGGAATCTGAAGGAAGCTGTAAGCAAATCTCTGGTCCGACGGACAGAAATCACATATAAGGCTAGGCTACGAGAGATAAGTTGGCCAAAAGCAACGAAGTCTAATAACTATCACATTTGTAGTAGCAGAGTAAATGTGGCGGATATATGGAGAGAAAGAGCGTGCACCTTAAGCGTGGAGGTCTCACAGAGGTTCCATTAGCCTAGTAACAACGAACTGTGAGAAGTCAGCCGAACCCATAGTAGCAAAGAAGTCTCTGTAATGGGGATGGAGTGAAGGGGTGAACAATCAATAAGTTTGAGTATGTCTCGTGTTGCAGAAATGACAACATCTGCCGTAACCAATCGGGTGAAGGGTGGTCAGATCAAGCGAGGCGGAAAGGAAAGAACGCATGGACACAAGTAGTCTAATGGAGCAGATACTATCTAGTGATAATCTCAATAGGGCATATCTGCAAGTCGTGCGAAACAAAGGTGCAGAGGGAGTGGACGGAATGAAGTACACAGAACTCAAGGAACATCTTGCAAAGAACGGCGAAATCATCAAGGAACAGTTGAGGACAAGAAAATATAAACCTCAGCCAGTACGAAGAGTGGAGATACCAAAGCCCGATGGTGGTGTCAGAAACCTAGGAGTACCAACAGTAACAGACAGATTCATACAACAAGCTATCGCACAGGTCTTAACACCAATCTACGAGGAACAGTTCCATGACCATAGTTATGGATTCAGACCGAATAGATGTGCACAGCAAGCAATCCTAACAGCGCTCGACATGATGAATGACGGTAATGATTGGATTGTAGATATTGACTTGGAAAAGTTCTTTGACACAGTAAATCACGACAAACTTATGACTATCATAGGTAGAACGATTAAAGATGGAGATGTTATTTCTATCGTTAGGAAATACCTGGTCAGTGGAATCATGATTGATGATGAGTATGAGGACTCCATTGTGGGAACACCACAAGGAGGTAATCTCTCGCCATTATTGGCAAACATCATGCTGAATGAACTTGATAAGGAAATGGAAAAGCGAGGGCTTAACTTTGTAAGATACGCAGATGATTGTATCATCATGGTTGGTAGCGAAATGTCTGCTAATAGAGTTATGAGAAATATCTCTCGATTCATTGAGGAGAAACTAGGTCTCAAGGTCAACATGACCAAGAGTAAAGTCGATAAACCACAAGGACTTAAATACCTTGGGTTTGGATTCTACTTTGACTCAAAAGCACATCAGTTTAAGGCAAAACCACATGCGAAATCAGTAGCGAAGTTTAAGAAGAGAATGAAAGAACTTACATGTCGTAGCTGGGGCGTTAGCAACAGATACAAGGTGGAGAAGCTCAATCAGCTTATCAGAGGATGGATTAACTATTTCAAGATAGGAACAATGAGAAATATCTGCTATAACATGGACGGCACTATCCGATATAGGCTTCGTATGTGCATTTGGAAACACTGGAAAACTCCACAAAACAGGGCAAAGAATCTTATAAAGCTTGGAGTTACTAAATGGGCTGCATGGAGAACCGCATATTCAAAAGGATACGCGAGAGTCTGTCGTGCATCTGATATATCCCAAGCCATAAGCAATAAGAGATTAGCCTCATACGGACTAATCTCTATGTTAGATTACTACACCGAAAGGTGTGTCACTTGTTAAGTTGATTGAACCGCCGTGTACGGAACCGTATGCACGGTGGCGTGAGAGGTCGAAAATGTCTTTATAATGAGACATTTTCTCCTACTCGATTGTCGCGGAAGTTGCAATTTATGACAGGAGGACGTATGGAAACGAAAACAAAGAATCCCTTATGGACGAGGGATTTTACGATAATAACAGTTGGTAGTGTGATTTCAATGTTTGGAAATAGTATGGCAGGATTTGCCATGAGTCTTATGGTGCTTGACTATACAGGGTCAACAATGCTGTATGCAGTATATCTTATGACATATACTGTGCCAAAGCTGATTGTACCCATAATATCAGGTGCAGTACTCGACAGATTTTCCAGGAAAAAGATGATATATACCCTGGACTACACTATGGGAACTATCTATCTGCTGGTTGGCATTCTTCTTATGAGAGGGTGGTTCAGCTTTCCATTATTTGCACTTTTCAGTCTGCTAATAGGCTCGATAAGCAGTATATACATGGTGGCTTATGACAGCTTTTATCCGCTTCTTATAACGGAGGGGAATTATTCAAAGGCATACTCTATAGCAAGTGTGCTTGAGACGCTGGCGATGTTCATGGTTCCTGTAGCAACCTTTTTATATAATCTCGTGGGCCTTGGCCCGTTACTTCTTGCAAACGCAGTGTGCTTCCTAATGGCAGCAACACTTGAAGTAAATATAAAGGCTGAGGAGAAATATATAGAAAAGCAGAGCATGAGACAGGATACTAAGGATATGGGGCATGTAGAGAGAATGCTCTTTGATATCAAGGAGGGTTTCTTATATCTTTTTTCGGAAAAAGGACTGCTTGTCATTGCTGTTTATTTCTTGTTTAGTGCTATGGCAGGAGGGGCTTCTGATGTAATATGCCTCCCATATTTGAAGAGTCACTACAAAAACGGAGAATACCTTTTCATGTGTATTTTCGGGATGAGCTTTTTAGGAAGAGGACTTGGAGGGATGTTCCACTACAGGAGGAAGCTCCCTGCAAAATACAAGTTTTATATAGCTCTTTTGGTGTACATAATCATAGGCGTTTTTGAGGGATTATATCTATATGTGCCTGTGAAAATTGCGATGGGGCTTGGCCTTATTGTGGGAATCGGAGGAGTAACCAGTTACACAATCAGAATCTCTTCAACTCAGAGCTATGTTCCGGATGAGACAAAGGGCAGATTTAACGGGGCTTTTCAGGTTCTTAGTACATCAGGTGCACTTCTTGCGCAGCTGATGGCCGGTGTTCTTACAGTCTATATGGATCAGAGGGCTGTGCTCCTTTTGTTTGAGCTTCTAAGTGTGTTTGCGGCCATAGCTTTTGTGGGAACTAACAGAAAATATGTAAAGCCAATCTATAACAGAAACATGTAATTAAAAGGAGGTACTATGCCCAGACGATTACTTATAAAAGCAGAAAATATAGTTCATTCCTACGGCGAACAGACTGTTCTTGATTTTGACAGATTTTATTTATACGAAGGTGAAAAGGTAGGTCTTGTTGGTGTAAACGGAGCAGGGAAAAGCACTCTTTTGAAAATTCTAGCAGGAGAAATAGAACCGACTAAAGGGACAGTTTACAGAGACTGTGAGCCATTTTATTTTGAGCAGTTTGGAATGACGGAAGTTTATGATACAGACTATGAAGAAGCAGGGAAAATGGGAGTCAGCGATCAGCTCTGGCAAGAAAATGTCAGCGGCGGCGAGAATACAAGAATCAGACTGGCGCAGCTTTTTTCAAGCCCTCAGGCGGTAGCTTTCCTTGATGAGCCAACCTCAAACCTTGATTTTGATGGGGTGGAGCTTTTAAAGAAAAGACTTAGAGAAATTGAAACAATGGTTATCATCAGCCATGACAGAACCGTACTCAATGAGCTATGCGACAGGATTGTTGAGATATCCTTTAGTGAGCTTCAAAGCTATAACGGCAATTATGATGATTATGTTGTTCAGAAGGAAGAGCAGTATAAAACACAGCTCTCGGAATATGAAAACTATCAGTCTGAAAAGAAAAGATTGCAGAATGTTTACACTCAGAAGAAAGCCAAGGCAAAGAAGGTTGAGAAAAAGCCAAGGAACATCACTGCAAGTGAAGCTAAGGCACGGGCCCTTTGCGGAAACAGGAAACCTGAGGATAAGGCGAGAGGAATTGAGAAAAGTGCATCCAATGTCTTAAAAAGGATAGAACACATGGAGGTAAAGGAGAAGCCAAAGGAGGAACCAACAGCAAGACCGGATTTCAGGCTGACAAACCCTCCGAGGAACCCAATCGTCATAAGAGGCGAGCATATTAACTTTTCATACGATGACAATGTGATACTTGATGATGCGGACTTCATGATAAAAAACGGAAGTAAGGTGGCGCTTCTTGGAAGTAACGGTGCCGGTAAGACAACACTGCTGGAACTCATAGCAAATAGAGATATGGTCTACGTAGTTCCGGGGGCCAAGATCGGATACGCCAAGCAGAACATGTCGCAGATAGATTATGACCGGACAGTGCTTGAAAACATAAGAAGGGTAAGTATACAGACAGAAAGCTTATCACGTATAATATTATCCAGGTTACTGCTTACTGAAAAAGACATGAACAAGAAGGCATCACAGTTATCCGGAGGAGAGAGGATGAAGCTTTCCTTTGCGATGCTTTTTGTGTCGGATGTCAATTTGCTCATTCTTGATGAGCCTACAAATTATCTTGATATTCCTTCGGTTGAGGCGCTTGAAAAGCTGCTGATAGAGTATGAAGGGACGCTTCTTTTCACATCGCATGACAAGATGTTTGTGGACAGGATTGCAACAGAGAGACTTTACGTTGAGAATGGGAAAATAGTAAGTGATATGCAAAAGAAATAATGTGCTAAGAGGAGGTTCATCATGGCAGTTAAATTCATGCGTACAGGACAACAGGGAATTCTGGTATGGGATGAGGAGACAGGCTACAGGTTCGGTATAGATTTATTTTTATCCGATATGGAGGGCAGACAGGTAAAGAACCCGTTCGATATCGAAGCTTTGAAGGATGTTTCTATCTTTTTCGGAACTCATGACCATATAGACCATATAGACAGAGATGCCTGGGTAAAAATTGCTGGGATTAATTCCAAGGCAAAATTTGTAGCACCTAAGTACTTTGAAAAGACTTTGCCCGATGAACTTGGTATAGAAAAAGAACGGTTTGTTTTTGTGGATGAAGAATATTCTGCGGATGTAGATGACCTGCACATAGAGGCAATTCCTGCTGCGCATGAATTTCTTGATACTGCGCCGGAGGGGCTACATCCGTATCTGATGTATATAGTTACTTTCGGTGGTAAAAAAATCTGCCACATGGGAGACACCTGCTTGTATGAAGGGGTATATGACAAGCTAAGGAAAAGCGGACCCTTTGATGTCATGTTCCCTCCGATAAACGGTCGTGATGCAGTGAGACTTCGCGATAACTGCATAGGAAATATGACATATCAGGAGGCAGCAGATCTGGTGGGTACTTTAAAGCCGGCACTTGCTGTTCCGGGACATTACGATATGTTTAAGTTCAATGGTGCTGATCCAAACGAGTTTAAGGACTATGTGGAAATAAAATATCCGGGTCAAAAAGTGATGATCCTGCAGCCGGGTGAGGAATTTGAGTTATAAAAGAAAAGCGCACTTTTAAAGCATTATTTGACAGTAGCAAGGCAAATAGTGAGAAGAGTTTTTTGCAAAACTAGGATAAGTTAATAATGTAAATACAGATAAGTTTCTTTTCACGGGAGGACCTATGCTTAGACCTGACAAAATAACAGAGGCCGGACGCTTTAACAGTTTTGATAATAACGAAATATTACTTGGAAAAAAGAAAAACCACCTTCCTGCAATGGGGTGGAACAGCTGGAATGCCTTCGGAAGCGGTAATACCGAAGCACTGACCAAGGCAATGGCAGATAAAATGGTAGAGCTGGGCCTTGATAAGAAAGGTTATCAGTATGTAGTTTTGGACGATGGCTGTTATAACCCCGAGAGGATTGACGGAAAGCTAGCTGCGGAACCGGTGAAGTTCCCGGGTGGTTTTAAGTCTGTTTCCGATTATGTCCATGCTAAAGGTCTTAAGTTTGGCATGTACAATGATATAGGTGTAAAGACCTGCTCCGGAGCAAGGGTTGGCATTTGCGGATACGAGGATGTGGATGCAAAAAGCTATGTTGAATGGGGCGTTGATTTTATGAAGGTTGATAATTGCTATTATCCTTTTGATAACGCTACTTTTTCAAATTCAGAGAATGCTGCATACACCTTTACGCCTGATATCAGAGCAATAAAAATATGCGGAAAGAAAAGCGAGATTCTTAGCGCCGTATCCGATGGCAGAATAACCGGTGATCGTGCTCATGCAGAAAAGAATTATGTGACGGGGCTCGGAACCTTCGATGGAACGGGACCGGATGCTTCTCCCGTGGGAGTCAGAAGCAGTGAACTCATTTTTGATTATGAGCCCTCTGCTGATAATAAGACAGATAATAATGAATACCAGATCTTAGTGGAATACAGGTCCTCAAAAGAGGAGGGTCGTGGTGACTGGCTTCAGCTTGCAGTAGGTGATGAGTATTATTATGACGATTTTCTTACCAAGGGACTTGATGCGGAGCTCTCTGATAAGAATTTGAATGATCCCGATAACAGAAATAATCCCGTGGATAACAATATGCCGGATCTGGACGGGGAAGAAAATAAAGAGGCTGCAGATAAGGAATTCATCTGGAGTGAGCCTGTTACAGTCAAGCTTGGTGATGGTACTAATCATATCAGGATTATGAATCACAGAAGACAGGAAAACACTCTTAATTCATATTCCAGAATCCTGAAGGCACTTAATGAAGCTGCTCCTGGACACGATATCATCTATTCTGCCTGCGAATGGGGTAAGAGTCATCCGCAGAACTGGGCTTACAAAGTATGTGACAGCTGGAGAATCCTGAATGATATAACATTCCGGGTAGGAAGTGATGGAGATCCCGGGCACGGCGACTGGAAGGATGATTATACTCCAAGTGTGACGACGCAGTATAACAAGGCAGTCATAATGGATGAGTTCGCAGGTCTTGATAAGGGCTGGAACGATCCCGATATGCTGATGATAGGCATGGACGGACTTGATGAGATTCAGTGCAGAACACATATGACACTGTGGTGCATGATGAATTCGCCTCTTATGCTGGGACTTGATCTTAGAAGAGTACAAAAAGGTGACTGGATCTATAACATAATCGCCAATGACGATGCTATTGCAATTAATCAGGACTCTCTCGGAGTTCAGGCAAAGAGGGTATTTTCAACTCTGGCGAAGGAGTGTCCTGACAAGGAATATATTCGCGATATAAACCGTGTGGATATTCTTGTTAAACCGCTTAGCGGGGACAGATTTGCAATAACCTTTGTAAATGTCAGCGAGGAAGATAAGAAGGACTCTTACAGTATTACCCATAAGGAAATTCAAAAGTTCCTGGGAGATAGGATAAAATCAGCAGATAAATATCTTGTAAAAGATATTTGGACAGGAGAAGAAACCGAGAATGACACAGGTGTATTTAAAGTAGACGGACTTAAAGCCTGTGACCAGGTTACGATTGTTGTGACTCCTAAAGGCTGATTATATAGGTAAAATGACGACTGAAGCATTCATAGATTATTTAACAGAAGAATACCGTGGCGATACAGCCGCTTTTTGGAAGCATATGATGGCGGATAATTCAGAAGAGATGCTGATGCAACCTGTCACAAAGAAAAAAGCGGCTCTGATATTGCACGCCATGATGAGGGATTCACTTAATATAAAGGATGTTGACTGGGATAAGGCCAAGAAACTAAAGGATATCTATGATTGCCGCATCTGTGCTAATGCTGTTGCACAGGTAATTGAAAGAGGTCTTATAGAACCGGAGAAGCCGGACTTATTCGGAATGCAGATTCCCATGAAGGATGAAGAATTACTGAGCGCTGTGAAAAAGCTTATCATATAAATATAATGCTATCTTTAGATAATTATTAGATTTATCTGTTACAGTAATAATATACGTATTGTGGCATGCTATGCGATTTCAATAATGAGGATTGGAGCATGAGAGCACAAAGTATAAATCATTACGGTTACGATAAAGAAACTAAAGAGGAATGCACAGAGCTTATAAACGGAACCAATAGAAAACATGTGATGATTCTGAATATATGGTTCTTTATAGTGAATGTGCTGTGTATTATATTCTCAGCGTTTGATATTTTCAGCGTAAACCAGAGCGAGATGAGACTGTATATTGTTTATGCAGTTGTTTCTGCTGTGTTTTTTGTGGTGTGCAAGACCTATGGAGCGAAACCAACTACCGGAAGAGTGACGGTTCTGGTAGTCGTAAATATGCTTATATGGATGGCCTATTCCATTCAAATATCAATTGATCAGCCATACATGGCAGCTACACTTTTCATGGTCATGCTGGTTGTATTGTCTTTTTCTTTTATTTCAACCATGCTAAGGACATTGGCAGGCATAGCATTGTGCTGCGGATGTTTTCTCTATTGTTCATTTAAAATCAAAGCAATTTCCATCGCAGAGCAGGATTTATATAATGTAATTATTTTCGTATCACTTTCAATCGTACTGCACTTCGCCTTTCAGAGGACCAGAATGCAGCAGTTTGTCACGATGCAGAAAAATATACAGATTCAGCGCGAGCTGGAGATAAAATCAAGTTTTGACGCGCTTACGTCTTTGTTAAACAGAGGGCGTTTCTTCTCCCTTGCAGGAAATATCCTTTCAAATCCCCATGATGAATATATTGCAATATGTCTTCTCGACCTCGACGAGTTCAAACAGATAAATGATAAACTTGGGCACCAGATGGGCGATAAGGCTATCCAGATAGCGGGACAGACAATTATCGAGGGCCTCGGAGTGGATATGACAAAGAAGTGGACTTTTCAGGAAAAGGTTTTGAAGGAAGGAATCAGTTTTCCCGGAAGGCTTGGCGGTGATGAATTTATAGTGTTTATAAGAGGGAAGAAGAACAGAGAGGAAGTTACGGAGCTTCTTCAAAATATGCTCAGATCACTTAACAGTGTAGAAGTAGGAGATCTTCACGGAATACATGCATCTCTTGGGGTGACCGAGATAACAGAAAATGACAGAGACATAGATGTTGCATATAAGCGTGCTGACGAGGCCCTGTATGAATCCAAGCGGGCAGGAAAAAATCAGATACGTTTTATGGACGCAGAAGAATAAAGGCAGGGAGGTAGATTATGAATTCAAATGAGATCAACCTGCTGATATTTTTCATAATAATACTGCTAATGCTCACAGCAATTACTCTGCATGAAAACTATACCAGGAAAAAGCGCACGGCAGCAATTCTTGAGATACTGGTTGGAATTATTGAAGCGGGAAATCCTAATCTCGACGGACATTCTCTCCATGTGCATAATCTGACGATGGTATTATATGAATTTATGCCTTTCAGATACAGATTACAGGTCAGCCAGATTGACCTTCACTATGCGTCGCTTCTTTTGGATATAGGTAAAAATGGCATACCTGATTCGATAATGGAACATGCGGGGAAGCTTGGACAAAATGAGTGGGAGATAGTAAAGAAGCATCCTGATATAGGAGTAAATATGTTAAAGGATGTGCCCGGGATGGGGAAAACTCTTTCCTACATTCTGTATCATCATGAAAGAATTGATGGTAAGGGCTATCACCAGCTGACAGGGGAACAGATTCCCCTCGGAGCCAGAATGATTGCGGTGGCAGATGCTTATTCTGCCATGACAATGAATCGCTTGTACAAAGCTACTTTGCCCTACGCTGAAGCTACATCCGAACTTCGATTAGCAGCCGGTACACAGCTTGATGAGAATCTTGTAAACATTTTTTGTAATATACCGATGAGTAAAATTGATTCCTGCATGGAGGATGTCAATCTCAAAATGGAAAGATATCCCAACGCCAGAAAGGGGAGTATAGGTGTATGAAGTGGAAGAGAATGCTTTCCGCCATACTGACAGTAATGGTGCTAATATGTGCGATGTCCTGCGGGAAAAAGCAGGATAAGCAAAACGCATCGGGAGTGGATCCGGAGACGGCGCCTCATATAACATTGGCGCTAAGAGCCGGTATTTACTCCGATGCGATAAAATCCTGCCTCATTCCGTTCGAAGAAGAGAACCAGGTCATTTGTGATGTGCTGGAACTTGGAGAAGAAGAGCTTCACAAAGGTATTCTTGAAAATGCATCGAAGACTGAAGGGCAATATGATCTTTGTATGATAGACGGATCCTGGAAGGCAGAGATGACCGCAAATTCATTACTGTTAAACCTTTCCAAAGAAGGATATGAACTGGACGATGACATTATAAAAGCTACCACGACTATCTGCTACGATGGAAATGATATATATGTTGCGCCTTTTTACGGCAATGTGACCGTTCTTCTTTTCAATAAATATAACGTGGAGAAAGCGGGATATAATGTTGAACAACTTTCATCCCTTGAAGAGATATATCAGGTGTGCAAGGCTTCACAGGATAAAGGGAACCTGGGGTTCATGTACAGGGGCGATTCCGAGAACAATTATGTGGTGGATTTTCTCCCGATTCTCAGATCCTACGGCGGGTGGGTTGTTGATGAAAATAACAAGCCCACGGTAAATACAGAGGAATTCAAGAAAGCGCTCAATTTTTATATGCAGCTGATTGCTACAGGAAAATCGGAAAGCAGAGATGATCTTATAATGGCGATCGACAACGGAGCAGCTACTATGGCGGTAGGCTGGCCGGGGTGGTATACGCCTACAAAGAGATCAGCATCTGACTACATTGCACTTACGGGAAAAGCGTTCAGTGACTCTGAAGGGTATAATGCAAATGTATATGGTATATGGACCATAGGTGTTCCTGTAAATAGCCAAAATAAGGAATTGGCAGTGAAGCTTGTTAAGTATCTGATGGACCCTCAAGTGCAAAAAAGTACAATAGAATACGGAGGCGTTCCCTGCAGATACTCATGCCTTACTGATGAGAAGATTCTGGCAGATAATCCTCCGCTAAAAGCGGTCTGTGCTGCTCTTGAAAACGGTGTTTACAGACCTGATATGGAAGAGTGGACCGATTTTTATACAATACTCGGAAATAAGATGGAGCTTATCATAAACGGGGAGAAAGATATAGACGAAGGGCTTTCTGAGGCACAGGCAGAGCTTGAGGAGATGCTCCGTAAATAATCTATATCCTTGCAACTATGCCGAGCTTTGCGTGCATGAGCTTTTTGTTTTCATACATTCGCTTATCGGCAAGCAGATAAACACTGTGAGAGTTTTTCTGCTCCACTTCAGTGCTGAAGGCATAACCGGAAGCTACGCTTCTTCTGTAGCCGGGATACAGAACATTTTTCACCTCAAGCGCGTCTTTAAGCCTTGTTAAAAGAGTATCCACTTCATCAAAATGTTCCTTTTTGAGAATTGCCACAAACTCATCGCCACCTATCCTGGCGATGAAAGCTTTGTCATCAAAACACTGTTTAAGAACCTGAGAGAATTCCAATAAATATTTATCTCCTGCGGCATGTCCGTCGCTATCGTTAATTTCCTTAAGGCCGTTAAGATCAAGACTTACTATGCAGTAGTCGTCATCGCTTTTGTCCAAATCTTCCAGATACTTATCATAGCGTGATCTGTTTGGAAGATCTGTCAGTCCGTCTGCATAAGCAAGGTGTGTCAGAGACGCATACTCTTTTCTCATGGCGAAGGATTCCGACAAGTAAATGAAATAGTTAATGAGGTTTGCGAAAACGAATATCAGTCCTGCCATCGGAATCATGCGTATTGTCAGGAATGATGGGGGAACAATATTCCTTATTTCCAGAGAAAAAGCGGCATAGTTGATTATGTATGACAGAGAAAAAACAGAAAGACCGAGTAACTGTATTACCTCGGCAGGCGCAAGCTTTTTTTGCTTAAAATCTTTAAAGAAGATGATAAGCATGAAGAAGGAACATATTATGGATATGCACTGAAAATACGGCAACGTGCGATTCATATGGATGACACCTGTGAAATGAAGCACGATAAGACCTATACAAATGAAGGAACTGGTGCAGGACACTACCATAAATATCCAATCGCGGTAGTGCTGTTGGATGCAGCCGACAATAAGGTAAGTAAGAGGCACCATAAGATAAAGGGAGACATACTCTAATTCGGTAGCTCTGCTTTTGGTATCTATGAAAAAATCGACCAGTCTGAAATAACCAAGTACCCACACTCCCAGATTAATAAACAGGATCGATACAAAGAGTTGGGAAAGAATACTGGGCATTGTCTTGTAAAAACCTAAAGTAATGATTAAAAAGGCTGCACCGAAAATTATCAGGAAAACTCCCGATGCAAGAGGAAACATATTTCTAAATATATAGGAGCGCATGACATCGTGATAATCGCCGTATACAGGCGGCAAGTAAAAATTATAGAAGCTGTCTTCTTCAACATAGAGGACGAGCCGCAGCTCCATAGGATGATCCTTTTCCGGAACAGGAACAACATGGAAACTACAACCTATATATTCTCCTTTTTCCAGCAAGTCTTTATACTCCGAACGGATGAGCTCGTTATCAATAAACAGGTCGTATGCAGAATATCTTGAAAGAAACATAAAGGTGGGAAACACGAAAGCGTTACTTGCAGGAATAGTTCTTGAGAGCACAATAATATCACCCTTCTTTGACCTAAAGTTGAGAGCCCTAGGGATGTCATAAAGAGAGACATTCTCGAAGCTTTCTTCGTTAAATTCAACAGACCATTCTTTATCAAATGTGTATATCTTTCCTGCATTAGCCGGATAGAATAAAAAGTGGCATATAGTTACAAGAAGCAGGAAGGTAAGAAGTGCAATTATAAGGAATTTGATTCGTTTAATCATCTGCAGGTACACCTCCTTCCTTCGAGGGTGTATTGCCCATTATGTCATTTACAAATCTTCCGATCTTGGAAGAATGATGCTTATCTTTTTCTTCATACATGCGGTTATCGGCAAGCACAAAAACATCGCCGGCTTCGCCACCTTGAACTTCACGGCTGTAGGCGAAACCACAGGATGCGGACAGATTTAGGTTTGTCTCATGACTGTTGAAAGCATTAAGTCTTTCGCGCAGGTCATTTATCATTTTTTGGCATATTCCTTCCTCGGGATTCTCTACTGCCACAAGGAATTCATCACCGCCGGTTCTCCCTATCAAAGCTGCACCGGAAAAAGCCTGCTTCATGATGTCTGCGAAGGTCTTTAATATTCGGTCACCCTCCTGATGCCCCAGTGTATCGTTGACAGGCTTTAAATTATCCATATCAATAGAAATGATGGCAAATTTTCCATGTACAGATGCCATGTATTGCATACATTTGGCACGATTCATAAGGCCTGTCAGAGAGTCGGTATAGGCAAGACCCTCAAGGTGCTCCTTCATGTAGACTGAGTTAATATGCTCTATTCCGTGATAGAAATAGAATACAAACAGGCAAAGTACAAAGCACAAAGCGCCTATAGTCATAAAGTTGATATCAGCGTAAGCTTCTCCGCCTGCTAAGAGAAACTTAAGCACATTGTACTTTATGATATCAATGACAGAGCAAACTATGAAAAGGGCAAGACCCAGCACGAGAATGCTGTCTGAAGTCATTCCAACGTATTCCGGACTATTTCTTCTGTTATGATAATGCTTTATCACATCGGTAATAATCTGCGGAAGCTCTATTATTGTTTCTACAATAGCCAGAATGTGAAGTGTGGGTACAAAAATATTAATATGGATAATTCCGCTTATATGTAAGATGGTGGTAACTATCGGGAAAAGCGCATTTATAGCTATCAGAACCTTATTTAGATTGGTGTTAAGGCTTGGATGCGATGAAATAAGAAAGGCAATAATAGCAAAAGGAATAGAGTACAGAGAAAAGTACTCTAGGAAATTGAAGAAGGCTTCATAATCCGAAAGGAAGCAAAACAGGTCGTTAAAAGCAAGGTTGTAGGCACCAAGGAAAAATGCTATCAGTGAAGTGAAGATTAGTGACAGATCATGTCCGTGGTACATATACAGATACGAGGAAAGTGTCAGTAAAAGAAAAGCAAAGACTATCTGGAAACCGCCTATGAACAGAGGGAGGCGCTTTTTCTGCAATAAGTGCCGCTCGAGCTCAAATCTGTTTCCGTAGTAGACCGGTGAAAGACCGGAGAATGCATCATCTTCTGTGACATCGAGTCTGATTGTCAGAGTTTTTCCGGCATATTGTTGCGGATTTTTAATTGGAACAATATTAAAGTGCTTGGGGAGGAGTCTTCCCGCATCATAGAATTCTTTTCCATAGTTATAGATTTCCTCATCATCTATATAGACAGTGACTACCGAGAGGATAGTTCTGAACATGATACAAGCAGATGGCACCTGCCCTGAAGGGAACGAGGTGCTTATTATCACAACATCGCCCTTTTGGGAATCTCCTATATTCAGATCTTCAAGAGATGCATCATCTGCATGAAAATTTCCATGCTTTACAGACCATCCGTCTTCCAGGGTGGTCATATGATAGGTGTTTGGCGTGGTCATAAATGAGCTGCCAAAAAGAATTAAAATTACCGGTATTACTACCAGCAAAATGGGCAGCAGCCACACGTTTATATGTAAATAATCGCGAAGTCGCATAGCTCTCTCCTGATAATAAGTATATCAATAAAAAAAGCAGTCTTTTATAAAAAAACAGTTATATTTCTGAATTTTGTATTACCAGAAGAAGTAAAAAGACCTCATCCGAGTGATGGATGAGGTCTGAGGATTTTTAAAAGCTCCCGCTGCTTCCGCCGTGGCTTGTTCCCGAAGAACCTGTATGGGTTGAAGAACCGCCGGTATCCTTTGGCTTAGCATGCTTTGACAGAGTTTTTCTTATAAATCTGTCGTGGTGTCCGGTTAGGGACAGACCATTTTGTGAATAATTCGAAGCTCCGGTTTCTCTGTGAACCGTGTGGAGCTGCGCAATAAATATGAAAAGCGGAATCAGTGCAAGTAAAAGACCTGCAAGAATACAGATTCCGAGTTTCCCTGCTGTGAAGGTGTGGGAGTCAATATCATCCTGAAGCTTTCTGCTGCAAGCAGAGATAAATTTATCGAAGGAGGAGTAATAATTTCCTGCCGATAAATCGCTCTTGCAGGCATCAATAAGGTCTTCCTGATCTGAATCCGAGTACACCTGTATTGCAGAGCCGGTTGTTGTAATATGCCATTGTCTGGAGGTTATATCAATCAGGAAGAGAATTCCGTCGTGTTTTTCTCCAATGCCATAGCCGTTATAATCGTAAAAATCGTCGGCATAGGCCTCTACATCGCGGCTTCCGAGACTGTCTACGGTAACAATGACAATGGCGGAATTATACTCGTTTTCCACCTGATAGATATGAGTTGCCAGAGCGTTCTCTTCGTCATCCGTCAGCAGATCGGCGGCATCGACTACAGGGAAAAGTGATCCGTCTACCGTATAAACGGGATCCACAAGACCCTCGGTGCCGGCCTTAACATTAAACGACAGGATGACAGGCAATGCCAGAATGAAGCATATCAGCATGGCCGTAATAATATTCAGTTGTTTTTTATGATTCATATTCCTATCCCTTAATGTATTATTAGCTGATAACGATGAGACAGATGATTATGGAAATAAGTGTAAATCCAAGCGCTGAAAGGATATAGAGTACGGCAGCTCGTCCCTTACTTACAGGAAGGTTGCCGACAAATTTACCGCTCTGACCGTTCATTGCGAACAGATAGTTGTTTCCGTTCCAGGAAGTGTTTAACAGCCATACCGGATAGAGCGCATATTTGTGTGAAAGACTGCGCACCTGTTTGTTTCTGGTAATGGGTGTTACTGATGAATAGCCGGTTACGGTATTTCTGATATCGTTTTCAACCGTGTTCTCCATACGATTCACGATGTGCGTCTTGGTTTCCTCTACATCAACGTCGTATCTGTTTGCAAGAAATCCTGCAAGATATCCGCTGTTGAAGGGAACCGCCTCGGAAAAGTTGAAGGGTTCGATGGATTCCATAAGATCATCGGGCATCTCTTTTGAAGCGTCATGGGGTACATGACTGAATTCTTCGTGACCGGATCTGTCAACCTCGTAAAAGCTGGTTTCCGTGTAATTGTAGTCGCTGTCACTCCAGGTTCTGACCTTTGTTGCTTCGAATCTGTAGTCAGCATCTATCTTTGCATCATAAAGCCAGTACGGAATATAAATTCCGCGAATTTTGTCTATATGATTCTGCGCAAAGAAAACCCTGGGTAAAAGCAATTTTCCTTTAACATAGCCGGCATAGCTGTCCATGGCGTCCTGCTTGCTTTTCTTAAACGGGATGACATAGTTGGGGCGAAGGTCACCGGCGAACTTTTCTTTTACAACAACATTGTTACTGCAAAAAGGGCAGGTGAGGGATCCTTCAGTCTCAGAGGCGACTATCTCACCTCCGCAGGACTGACAGGAATACACCACCATACCATCGGTTTCGCCGGGTTTCCATTCTGTGCCTTCCGAAAGCCATTCATTGCTGTCTGCTTTTGCATCTTTGTCCTGTTCCTCCTGTCTGGGGGCTTTGTAATCACTAACCTTTATTTTGGTGTCGCAATAAGGACAAAGCAGCATCTGACTGCCGGCATCAAAATTCATTACCCCTCCGCACGAGGGGCATTCATATTCGGTTAATCCCATAGATAATTTCCTAAACTATTATTTCTGCCGATAATTATGGTCTGGGCTGACCACAATTTGAACAGAATTTTCCGCTGTTAACAGTTCCGCATGAGCATGTCCAGTCTGCGCTGGGCTTGGGCTGACCGCAATTTGAGCAGAAATTGCCGTTGTTGACGGTTCCGCATGCGCATGTCCAACCACCCTGGCTCTGAGGCTGCATCTGAGGAGCTGCCTGTGCAGGCTGTGCCTGCTGCCCCATAGCGAAGAGTCCGGCTGCGTTTGCACCGCCTGCCTGCTGTGCCATGTTCATTCCTGCAAATGCCATCATAGGACCTGTTGATGTGTTCTTAGCGGCATCCTGCATAGCCTGTGCCTGTGCGCCTACAAGAGTAGCGGCTGCCATGTTGGGATTTGAAAGAACAGCATTCTTCTGAAGCTCTTTGATCATCTTTTCATCTTCTTCAGAAGCGTTTACGGAGTTGATACCGAATGTGGAAATTCTGATTCCGTAAGTGTCGCCCCATTTAGCTGAAAGAACTTCGTTCAGTGCATCAGCGATCTCTGTGGTGTGTCCGGGAAGAGCACTGTAACGAACGCCTGTCTCTGAAATCTTTGCAAATGCGGGCTGAAGAGCTGTGAGAAGCTCACTCTTTAACTGAGATTCGATGTTTTCTCTCTTGTACTCTCCTGTGAAGTTTCCGCAGAGATTGGTATAGAAGAGAATGGGATCTACGATCTTGTAACTGTATTCACCATGGCAACGGATGGAGATATCAACGTCGAGGCCGATGTTTTTATCTACAACACGGAAAGGAACCGGATTAGCGGTACCGTACTTGTTGCCGATGATATCCTTGGTGTTGATATAGTAAATGCGCTGGTCGTTAGCGGCATCTCCGCCGAAACTGATACGCTTACCGATCTTTTTAAAGGTTTCCTTGATGTTGGAAGAGAGGCTTCCGTAGAAGAGAGAAGGCTCTGTGCTTACATCATATACGAACTCACCGGGCTCAGCGCAGATTTCAGTTACTTTTCCCTGATCAACGAGAATCATGCACTGCCCGTCAGCAACTGCTATTATTGAACCGTTGGAAATGATGTTATCATTACCCTTGGTGTTGGAGCTTCCTCTGCCGGTACGCTTAACGCCCTTAACGGCAAGTGTGTCAGCAGGAATAGCATCACAATAGAAATAGTCTCTCCAGGAATCAGCGAGAACACTTGAAGCAGCTCCGACTCCAGCTTGTAAAATACCCATACAAAAATTTCCTCCTTTTAAATTAAGTTTTACCTTTTTATATTGTGGTCTTTTTTGTCAGACCATTATTGAATACTGATAAAAATTATACCACAATTAAGATATAATTATAAAATAAGATGTACAAATTAAATGGGGTTAAGTTGCCAATTGCAGCGATGAAAGAACATATGAAACTGTTATACAATGGAAAAACATACAATATCAGCAGAGGGACGCTACTCTCCGAGCTATTTAAGCGCGAAAATATGGATATTCCTATGGTCTGCGCAGGTATGGGAAGATGCGGAAAGTGCAAGGTGAGGTTTGTCAGCGGTGCCCCCAGGGCGACTTCAGCTGACAGCTCGTTTTTTAGTGAGGATGAGATAAAAAGTGGCTGGAGACTGGCTTGCAGAGCTGTAATTACAGAGGATGCTGAGATTGAGACTGATCTTTCCACTGCAAAAGAAGATAAGGCTTTCAGTATAAAGGAGGAGAGCAGAGAGGATAAGTGCGAGGATCTTTCGTCCGGAAACTTTGTTGCAGCCATAGATATCGGTACCACAACGATTGCAGCAGCAATCATATCGCCAAAGGACGGGAATGACATCATAAAGAAGGCAGTAACCATGAATCATCAAAGAAGTTACGGCGCCGATGTTATAAGCAGGATCAAGGCGGCAAATGAGGGCAATGCTGATGTTTTGAGAAAGCTGGTAACGGATGATTTGAAGGGACTTCTTAAAAATGTAGCCTTAAAGGAGGTCGTGATTGCCGGGAATACTACCATGCTTCATTTATTGGTGGGGGATTCCTGTGAGGGTTTGGGAATTTCTCCCTATAAACCCGTAAGACTTTCATATCCGGAGATGAGCTTTTCTGAGGTACTTGGAGTCACATTCGAAGAGAAAGATATTTATGATGAAACCGAATGCAGAATAATGCCAGGTATATCTGCTTTTGTTGGAGCGGATATCGTATCCGGTATGTATGCCCTTGATTTTTATAAGATACCTGAGGGTAAAACCTATATGCTTATTGATCTTGGAACAAACGGAGAGATGGCAGTTGCGGACTCCCAAAAAATAACTGTCTGCTCGACGGCAGCAGGTCCGGTGTTTGAGGGAGGCGGTATATCCTGCGGTATGGCCGGAGTTTCGGGAGCCATAGAGCATGTAAAGATTGATAAAGAGAAAAAAACCGCGGATTACAGGACGATAGAAAATACAGAACCTCTCGGAATCTGCGGAAGCGGAGTACTTGAACTTGTATCCGAACTCAGAAGATGCGATATCGTCGATGAAACAGGTCTTCTGGCGGATGAATATTTCGAAGAAGGTTTTATATTATATAAGGATGAAAAAAAGACGATTTCTTTTTCGCAGAATGATATTCGTGCTCTGCAGCTTGCAAAGGCTGCGATAAGAAGCGGGATAGATACCCTGCTTTCGGAACATGGCATTACTTCCGCAGATGTGGATAAGGTATATATTGCCGGAGGATTCAGTGAACATCTTGATATTGATATGATAAAAGCACTAAAGATGTTACCGGAGGAATATATAAATAAAAACATAACAGAGTGCGTAGGTAACACTTCGCTAAAGGGCTGTATAAAGGCGCTCGGAGATTGTGATTATCAAAAAAAGATCACTGATATTGCAGCCCGTTCGAGTGAGATTTCATTGGCAGGTACAGATACCTTCGGAGAGAGTTTTATTTCAGCTATGAATTTATAAATTGATTTATGTATCTGTTATACTTATAATAGAACGATAGGAACCACGAAACGAGATTAAGAGGTAAGCAATGGATAACAATTATAATAACAATAATGGGGCAGGCGGAGAAGGCGGTCCCAAGAAACAAAATATATTACTGCTGGTTGTTGCTGCGCTTGTGTCAGTGCTTTTCATGACATATTTCATGCGCGCGGTTACAGGTTCCAGTAATAAAGAAGTAACTTATTCCGAGTTTATTCAGATGATCGAGGATAAGAAGGTTGAGAGCGTAGTGATCGAGAGTGACCGCATCAACATTATCCCCAAGGTAAGTTCTGATGAGCTTAAGTTCAATCCCTTCTCCGGTTCGACCACGGTTTTGACATATTATACGGGTAAAGCCGAGGATGATTCCACACTTACGAAGAGACTTCTTGATGCAGGAATTCCGGTAAGCAGTGAGATTCCGGATTCTTCGAGTGCGATCATCTCCTTTGCCGTTTATTATGTTCTTCCGATTTTGCTCATGTGGCTGATTCTTTCATTTGTGTTCAGACGCATGTCGAAGGGCGGCGGTCCGCTCGGTATCGGTAAAAACAACGCTAAGGTTTACATGCAGCGTGAGACAGGAGTTACTTTCAAGGATGTAGCGGGCGAGGATGAAGCAAAAGAATCTCTTGTTGAGGTCGTTGACTTCCTTCATAATCCCGGCAGATACGTTAAGATCGGCGCGAAGCTTCCGAAAGGTGCTCTTTTGGTAGGACCTCCCGGAACAGGTAAGACACTTCTTGCCAAAGCGGTTGCGGGTGAGGCACACGTTCCTTTTTATTCACTTGCAGGATCTGACTTTATTGAGCTGTATGTCGGTGTCGGTGCGAGCCGTGTTCGTGAACTTTTCGCAGAGGCCAGCAAAAATGCGCCTTGTATTATTTTCATAGATGAGATTGATGCTATCGGAAGAAGCCGTGACAGTAAGTACGGCGGCGGAAATGAAGAGCGTGAGCAGACACTGAACCAGCTGCTTTCAGAGATGGATGGTTTTGATTCTTCAAAGGGTGTCCTCGTTCTCGGAGCTACAAACAGACCTGAGATTCTTGATAAAGCGCTTCTTCGTCCCGGACGTTTCGACAGACGTATCATTGTTGATAAGCCTGATCTTAAGGGCCGTGAAGAGATCCTTAAGGTTCACTCCAAGGATGTTAAGATGGATGAGACCGTTGATCTTAAGGGAATCGCCCTTGCTACCAGCGGTGCTGTAGGTTCAGACCTTGCCAACATGATCAACGAGGCAGCCATAAATGCAGTTAAGGCTCACAGAGAGTATGTTTGCCAGCAGGATCTTATGGAGGCCGTTGAGCAGGTACTTGTTGGAAAAGAGAAAAAGGACAGAATTCTCAGCAAGGAGGAGAGAAAGATCGTCTCCTATCATGAGGTCGGACATGCCCTTATCAGTGCGGTTCAGAAGAATACTGAGCCTGTTCAGAAGATTACAATCGTTCCCAGAACCATGGGTGCACTCGGATATGTAATGCAGGTTCCCGAGGATGAGAAATACCTTGAGACCAAGGATGAGATCATTGATGATATCATTGTTTCGCTCGGCGGACGTGCGGCTGAGGAAGTTATTTTCAACACAGTTACAACAGGTGCTGAGAATGATATTGAGAAAGCTACCTCAATGGCCAGAAGCATGATAACAATGTTCGGTATGAGTGATAAGTTCGGACTCATGCAGCTTGAATCAATACAAAACAGATATCTCGACGGAAACAGAGTGCTTAACTGCAGTCCGCAGACTGAGTACGAAGTCGACGAAGAGGTGAAAAAGCTTCTTGCCGACTGTTACGAGAAGGCAAAGCAGATCATTCGCGATCACATTGATACCATGGATAAGATCGCACAGTTCCTTATTGAGAAAGAGACCATCACCGGTAAGGAATTCATGAAGATTTATCGTGAGGTAGAGAACATTCCCGAACCCACCGAGGAAGAGATGGAGGAGGCAAAGCACGGAAGAATCTATGCTACACGTCCCGAATCCGCAGCGGTTGGAGAGAATGTTCCGATCAAGGAGAAGGAGAAGAAGGAGTCTGTTTCTGCAGAGAAGGAGCCGGAACCCGTTCCTGTTACTTCTGAGCAGCAGCCACAGCCCCAGCAGGGATATATAAACTGGCAGCAGCCTCAAGACGCTACCAATGGTCAGTCGCAGCAGAGCACGACATCTTTCGGACTTCCTACATACGGCCAGCCTACATATGGCCCGGGCGGAGCATCCTATGCCTCCAAGCCTGAGAAGAAGGAAGAGAATGAGGATACACCTACAGGTGGTGGACGCTTCTCACATATGCCTGACAATTTTGATAATCAGAATTAAGAATTTTTGTGAAAAGACAAAAATGTATGTAAGAATCCAGAGGGCTGTCGCGTAGCGGCAGCCTTTTTGATAAGATGTAATTATGGAAGAGAAATTTAATGTACAGGAAGAACTGAAAAAGCTCCCGAAACAGCCGGGGGTTTATATAATGCGTGATCAGAATGACACGATAATGTATGTTGGGAAGGCAGTGAATCTCAATAACCGGGTGCGCTCCTACTTCAGGAAAATCGTGGGCCGCGGGCCGCAGATTGACCGCATGGTCCAGCAGATTGCTCGCTTTGAGTATATCGTCACTGATTCAGAGCTGGAAGCGCTTGTCCTTGAGAATAATCTGATCAAGGAAAATTGCCCCAGATACAACACGATGCTGAAGGATGACAAGACCTATCCCTACATAAAGGTCACTGTTTCCGAGGACTTTCCCAGAATCTTATTCTCCAGACTTATGAAGAAGGATAAGTCCAAGTATTACGGTCCGTTTACCAGTGCGGCAGCAGTTAAGGACACCATAGAGCTGATAAACAAGATATACGGCCTCAGAACCTGCAACAGAGTTCTGCCAAGAGACATAGGTCTGGACAGACCCTGCCTTAACTATCATATGAACAGATGCTCTGCGCCCTGCGACGGAAAAATCTCAAAGGAAGAATATGCCGAGAGGATACGAGGTGCTCTGGACTTTTTGGAAGGCAATTATACTCCTATTATCAGGGATCTGACTGAAAAGATGGAGGCAGCGGCGGAGGAGCTGAATTTCGAGAAAGCAGCAACCTACAGGGATCTTCTTACCAGTGTAAAACAGGTGGCACAGAAGCAGAAGATGACTGATTCAGCCATGGAGGACAAGGATATACTGGCCATTGCAGCAGATGAGAATGATGCTGTGGTGCAGGTCTTTTTTGTCCGAGACGGAAGGCTTATCGGAAGAGAGCATTTCTACATGACGCATGTGTCCGAGAATCCCACAAATGAGATATTGCTGAATTTTGTAAAACAGTTCTATGCCGGAACGCCTTTTATTCCGAGAGAGCTCATGCTTCCCGAAGCCATAGAGGACATGGAGGTAATTGAAAAATGGCTCACTCAGAGAAAAGGGAGCAGAGTTTATCTAAGTGTCCCGGAGAGAGGGCAGAAGGAAAAGCTGATGGAGCTTGCAGCTCAAAATGCAGAGCTGATTCTGAGTAAGGACAAGGAGAGACTAAAGCGCGAAGAAGGCAGAACAATAGGAGCTGTAAAAGAGATAGAAAAACTTCTGGGGATCAATGGAATTATCAGAATGGAGGCCTACGATATCTCCAATATCAGCGGTTTTGCCAATGTCGGATCGATGGTTGTCTATGAGAAGGGAAAACCAAAGCGCAGTGATTACAGGAAGTTCAGGATTAAATCCGTCACAGGCCCGGATGACTATGCATGCATGAAGGAAGTACTCACCAGAAGACTTATGCATGGCCTAGAGGAAAAGCACGAGCTTGAAGTGCGCGAGATAGATGCGAGATACGGCAGCTTTACAAAGTTTCCCGATCTTATTTTGATGGATGGTGGAAGAGGCCAGGTAAATATCTGCCTGCAGGTTCTTGAAGAACTGGGAATTACTATTCCGGTGTGCGGAATGGTTAAGGATGACAACCACAGGACCAGAGGACTTTATTTCAATAATGAAGAGCTCCCGATAGACAGACGTTCCGAGGGCTTTAAGCTCATAACAAGAATTCAGGATGAAGCACACAGATTTGCGATAGAGTACCATCGTTCTCTTCGAAGTAAATCACAGGTAAAGAGCTCCCTTGATGAGATTCCCGGAGTGGGTCCTGCCAGAAGAAAAGCTCTTATGCGCCATTTTAAATCCATAGAAGATATCAGAAATGCAGATATAGAGACGCTTAAGCAGGTTCCGGAAATTCCTGAAAATGCCGCGAAACAGATATATGATTTCTTCCATTCTTAAGGATGCGGGGAGGCATGAAATAATTGTAAAAGCCCAGTGGGTGTGCTAAACTGTGGTAAGTTAAAAGGGGGTATCTCATGGCAACGGTAAAGCTAAAAACTGTCATTAAAAAGATGGAGCTTGAAAACCTCACCCCGGAGCTCGATGTTTCCAAGATTCGAATTCATCAGCCCGATATCAACAGACCGGCTCTGCAGCTCGCAGGCTACTTTGAGCATTTTGAGGCTACAAGACTTCAGGTTATAGGATTCGTAGAATATTCATATATGGAATCCATTCCCGCAGAAGATAAGGAGCGGGTATATCGCGAATTTTTATCCTTTGACATTCCGTGTGTCGTTTTCTGCAGAAATCTGATACCGGATCCGATGTTCGTAAAGATGGCGCTTGAGGAGAAGGTTCCGATAATGGTAACTAAAAAGCCTACATCATCATTCATGGCTGAGATCATCAGATGGCTTAATGTGGAGCTTGCTCCCTGCATTTCCATCCACGGAGTTCTGGTTGATGTTTACGGCGTAGGCGTTCTTATAACAGGTGAAAGCGGAATCGGTAAATCCGAGGCTGCGCTTGAGCTTATTAAGAGAGGTCACAGACTTGTGTCCGATGACGTGGTGGAACTGCGTAAGGTAAGTGATGTGACACTTATAGGAACAGCTCCCGATATCACGAGGCATTTTATTGAGCTTCGAGGAATCGGAATCGTGGATGTAAAGACACTTTTCGGTGTATCCAGCGTCCGCGACACACAGAACATTGACCTTGTTATCAAGCTTGAGGAGTGGGATAAGGACAAGGAATACGACAGACTTGGTCTTGAAGAGGAATATACAGAGTATCTTGGCAACAAGATAGTTTGTCACAGAATTCCGATTCGTCCCGGCAGAAACCTTGCGATTATCTGTGAGTCCGCAGCAGTTAACCACAGACAGAAGATGATGGGCTACAATGCTGCTCAGGAGCTTTATAACAGAGTGCAGAATTCGCTCACCAAGGGTCATGATGACGACGATTGATAAATAGAAAATAATAAATAAGAATAATAAAAAGGAAGCAGTGTAAATGGAAAACCAGACATCAAGTTTAGTAGAAAGATATGTATTCGGAGTTGATATAGGCGGAACTACCGTAAAAATCGGACTCCTTGATATGGACGGTCACAAGATAGAAGTGTGGGAGATTCCTACAAGAACAGAGGACGAGGGAAAAAATGTTCTCCCTGATATCGCTGAGGCGATCAGAAATAAGATGACCGAGAGAGGAATAAAGGATTCACAGGTAGTCGGAGTAGGAGCAGGTGCACCCGGCCCCTTCGGCGATGACGGAACAATCTTCAAGGCTGTTAATCTCGGCTGGAGTGAGTTCAATATGAAGGATGAGCTTCACGATCTTGTTAAGATTCCCGTTAAGTGCGGTAACGATGCCAATGTAGCTGCACTCGGAGAATATTGGATGGGCGGCGGCCAGGGCTACAAGGATATGCTCATGGTTACACTCGGAACAGGTGTAGGCGGAGGAATCATCCACAACGGCAAGATCTTTAACGGTGCTACTGGTGCCGGCGGAGAAATCGGTCATATTCATATCAATGACGATGAGACTCTCGTATGCGGATGCGGACATAAAGGCTGTCTTGAGCAGTATGCAAGTGCGACAGGCGCAGTTCTTCTCATGAATAGATTACTTGAAGAGAGCGATGAGGAGTGTGTTCTTCGCGGTACAGACTTCATGTGCAAGGACATCTTCGATGCAGCAAAGAAGGGAGATAAGCTTGCTAATGAAGCAATTACACGCTATGGCGAATATCTCGGAAAAGGTCTTGCAATGATAGCATCCACTATCAATCCTGAGATCATCGTATTTGGCGGCGGAGTTTCAAAGGCAGGAGACGTTCTTTTTGATCTTGTTCGTCCTTCATTTGAGAAGTATGTATTCCCCGGCGCAAAGAGAACAAAGTTTGCTCTTGCAAAGCTTGGAAATGATGCGGGAATCTTCGGAGCAGCTAAACTGGTTTTGGATTCGGTTTCAAAAAATGAAAATTGATTTGGATGTAAAACTTTCGGAGATTATCCCGAAGCAAAACATTATAAAAAATGAGATTATGAGCAGGCACACCACGTTTCGCACGGGTGGGCCTGCCGATTATTTTGTAAAGGTAGGAACAAAAGAGGCTCTTTCAAAGCTGATAAAGTTTTTTCATGAGGAAGGGCTGACCTTTTCCAAGGACTATTATATTCTCGGAAACGGAAGCAATCTCCTTGTTTCTGATGAAGGATACAGAGGAATAATCTTGTCTCTGGAGGGAGAGTTTGCGGAAGTTGTTCCCGAGAGTGACACTGTTATAAGAGCAGGAGCGGCAGCACTTAATGTAGCTGTTGCTAATCTTGCCAGAGATAAAGAACTTAAAGGCTTTGAATTTGCTCACGGTATACCGGGTTCTATCGGCGGTGCACTTGTGATGAATGCCGGAGCTTATGGCGGTGAGATGAGGCAGGTTGTCCGCTCTGTAACTGCTATTATGGAGGATGGTACCGAGAAAATTTTTAGCCGTGATGAGCTCGAGTTTGATTACAGGACAAGTGTATTTAAGAGAATTAATTGCGTTATAACCGATGCACTTATTGAACTTGAAAAAGGAAACAGAGCAGATATTGAAGCTCTGATGGAGGATCTTAAGAGTAGGCGTGTCTCCAAGCAGCCGCTGGAGTATCCAAGTGCAGGATCAACATTTAAGAGACCTGAGGGATACTTTGCGGGAAAACTTATAGAGGATGCCGGACTTAAGGGCTACAGTGTAGGGGGAGCACAGGTCTCCGAGAAGCATAGCGGGTTTGTAATAAATACCGGTGATGCTACTTCGGATGATGTATATAGGCTTATATGCGACGTCAGAAAAAAGGTAATGGAGTCTTTCGGAGTTGAACTATCTCCGGAGGTAATACTTTTGGGAGAATTTAAGGCATGAGAATTGTAATCGTAACGGGAATGAGCGGGGGAGGAAAATCTACAGCTATACATATGCTTGAGGATGCGGGGTTCTACTGTGTAGACAATCTGCCTCCGGCACTGTTTGAGAAATTTTCAGAGCTGATAACGCAGCCAGACAGTGAGATCACGAAGGTTGCAGTTGGTCTGGATGTAAGATCCGGCCAGAGGTTTGAGGATGCTCCGAGAGTTATTGAAGAACTCAGGGAAAGAGGACTTCCTGTGGAGGTGCTTTTCCTGGAGTGCTCGGATGCGGTTTTAGTAAAGAGATACAAAGAATCAAGAAGAAGGCACCCGCTCTCTCCTGAAGGAAGAATTGAAGATGGTATCAAGAAGGAGAGGGAGCTTCTTAAGAAGCTTCGTTCGCAGGCAGATTATATTATAGACACTTCTCAGCTGCTTACCCGTGAATTCAAGACGGAAATGGACAGGCTGTTCGTTGCAAATGAAAAGCGCGGTAACCTGATTTTGACGGTATTGTCCTTTGGATTTAAGCACGGAATTCCATCGGATGCCGATCTGGTATTTGATGTTAGATTTTTGCCCAATCCGTTTTATATTGATGAATTAAAGCATCTTACAGGAAATGATAAGCCTGTTCAGGACTATGTTAAGAGCTTTCCGGAGTGCGAACAGTTTCTTGAAAAACTGAAGGATATGCTGGAATTCCTTGTTCCCGGTTATATTAATGAGGGAAAATATCAGCTGGTGGTTGCCATCGGATGTACCGGTGGTCAGCACCGATCTGTTACAATAGCAAATGAAATATATGAGAGATTAAAAGAAGCGGAGAATTTCGGGGTAAAGATTTATCACAGAGATTTGAAGCATGCAAGGTGATATGGATGTCATTTTCCGGTGATGTTAAAAATGAACTTGCAAAGCAGATAGCGACATCGAGGCATTGTCAGCTTTCTGAACTGGCGGCGATTGTTTTGGGCTCCGGTTTGATACGGTGCTCGGAAAGCGGCATGTACACTGTGTTTTTACAGTCAGATGCTGCGGCGCAGTCGAGAAAGTTCTTTACAATCCTAAAAAAAGCATTTAATATAGAGGCTAGCGTGCTTGATAAAATGCCCGAGGAGCATGCAGGAGGCAAGGTTTACCTGCCTGTTCTTAGTGGAACAGAGGAGATTTCATCAATTCTTAAGTCCATTCATCTTATAGATGATACAGGAAAAATCAGGACAGCAGATGATGGAATCAGTCACAGACTGGTTAGACAATCCTGTTGTAAGAGAGCATTTTTAAGAGACACTTTTTTGTGTATTGGTTCAGTAAGTGATCCGAGTAAATCATACCATCTCGAGTTTGTATGTACATCCGAGAGAATGGCGGATGACTTAAAAGAGATGATAGAGAGCTTTGACATAGAGGCGCGAATTGTCATGCGCAAAAAATACTATGTCGTATATATTAAAGAGAGTACTGCTATAGTAGATCTCCTTAATGTTATGGAGGCTCCCGTAAGTCTCATGAATATGGAAAACGAGCGTATAGTTAAAGAGATGCGCAACTCCATAAACAGAAGGGTTAATTGCGAGACGGCCAATATCACAAAAACAGTCAATGCAGCATCGAGACAGACCGCGGATATATTGTTTTTGAGAGACCATTACGGATTTGAGAATCTTCCCAAGGGACTCGAAGATATGGCCAGGGTCAGGCTGCAATATCCTGATGCAACATTGTTAGAGCTTGGAAAATATCTGGATCCGCCGGTAGGCAAATCCGGGGTTAATCACAGGCTAAGAAAGCTCAGCGAACTCGCGGAGAAAATACGAGGCTGAGCGAAGCTGCGTTCTTTGCAGTTAAGAGGAGGAAATTATGACAACAAAATCTATCGAGATCAAGCTTCCGGGTGGACTTGAGGCACGTCCCGTTGCCGAGTTGGTTCAGCTTGCAAGCCGCTACGACAGCACACTTCACATCGAGGCACAGTCCAAGAAGGTGAATGCCAAGAGTATCATGGGCATGATGACACTTAACCTTAATTCAGGTGAAGAGGTTACAGTGATTGCTGATGGCTCTGATGAGGCAGATGCAGTTGCAGGAATGGAAAGTTTCCTTATGGGAAATTTACAGCTCTCATAAGATAATATTGTTTGAATCCTATGGAAAGCCCCGGTTATATTCATTATAATGAATGTAATCGGGGTTTACTTATAAACATAAGTGGAGGCAGTATGAACAAAAAAAAGATGCTTTTTGTCTACAATCCCAAAGCAGGCAAAGAGCGTATCAGAAGTAATCTGCTGGACATAATTGATATATTTGCAAAGGCCGGATACGAAGTGACGGTTCATCCTACGCAGGAGCAGGGTGACGCAATAGAGGCTGTTAAAAACAGAGATAGGGGATTTGACATTGTCACCTGCAGCGGAGGAGACGGCACGCTCGATGAAGTTGTCAGCGGCATGTGGATGTCTAAGACTCGTGTGCCCATAGGATATGTTCCTGCAGGATCGACAAACGATTTTGCAATGAGCCTTGGGATTCCGGCTGCTATGCATGCATCTGCCGAGGCTATTGTCACCGGCAGGGAATATGCCTGTGATATCGGAGTTATGAATGGTGAAACCTTTGTGTACATAGCTGCGTTCGGATTATTTACGGATGTATCCTATTTAACCAAACAGGATATAAAAAATGTTCTCGGACATATGGCGTATATATTTGAGGGTGCCAAAAGGCTTTCGGAGATCCGTTCATATCATATGAAGGTTACGACGGATGACATGGTCATAGAGGATGATTTTGTATTCGGAATGGTGACCAATTCCATTTCGGTAGGAGGATTTAAGGATATTACCGGGAAGCATATAAAGCTTGATGATGGCGTTTTCGAAGTTACTCTGGTAAAATTCCCCGACAATATGCTTGATATGAGTAATCTCATGGCAGCCCTGTTAAACCGTGATATAGATACGGAGCAGATGTACTGCTTTAAGACGAGCCATCTTGTCTTGGAATCCAAGGAGAGTATAGCCTGGACAAGAGATGGTGAGTTTGGCGGAGAGCATACCTATGTTGATATTAAAAATGAGAATAAGGCACTGAAAATCATGGTGCCAAATAAGAATTAGTGATTGTTTCTGCGAACGGGTAAGGAATTTGCCCGTTCATTTTTTGTTCATAAAACGTTTAAAGACTATTAACGCCAGATTATTTCTTGGACATTTCTTTTATGTATACTAAAGATGTCAGATGAAGAAAGGCAATACCAATTAAAAAATAACTTTTTCATAATAAGCCAAGGAAACAAAAGTTTCCTTGGCTTCCTCCCTTTTATGGGGCTCTTTATAATGTCTCCGGCTCAGGATAATCCACACCAAAGGTTTCTACTGTTACTTTTTCCATAACCTGATCTGTTGTAGGTCTGTCCATCCAGTCAGTCTCGGTCTCGGCAATCTTGTTTACGACATCCATTCCCTCGATAACTTTTCCGAATGCAGCATATGCGCCGTCCAGGTGAGGAGCGTTCTTGTGCATGATAAAAAACTGTGAGCCTGCGGAATCAGGTATCTGTGTACGCGCCATGGAAAGAACACCTTCTGTATGAAGAAGATCATTCTTAAAGCCGTTCTGTGAAAATTCACCCTTGATAGAGTAACCCGGGCCGCCCATACCTGTTCCTTCGGGATCTCCGCCCTGAAGCATGAAACCTTTGATCACGCGGTGGAAGATAACACCGTCATAGAAATTGTGGTTAATAAGTGAAATGAAATTATTTACTGTGTTGGGGGCAATTTCAGGATAAAGCTCGGCTTTGATCACATCGCCGCCTTTCATGGTAATAGTTACGATAGGATTTTTTGTATCAGCCATTTTTCTCTCCTTTTTGGTTTTTCGTGGTAGAAATGTGCGATTAATTATACAATATAGATGAGGTATAGAAAAGTTGCTTAGGGAAATCATTTTTTGCTTAAAATATCATACAGATGTAAGTATAAGCGAGAAGATAAGAAGCGCCGCTGATTATCTTGAGGGTGAGGGGATTCGCTGCCAAATAGTATATCCTGAGCCTGAGATAATGACAAAGGAGGGGCTTCTTCTCGGAATAATGGAAAACGATTCAGAGCATTCCCTTAAGGATATCCTGTTTTTGTCGGACTCCTCGGAACTCTCGGAGATACTCCTTGGAAGCGGAGCCTATGTTGTGGGTTTGCAGCATGAGGAGAATCCCGGCGAAGGTTTTCCGGGCTTAAAATATGTGTTTACGGATATTGATGAAGTCGGCTTTGATTCTTATGAGAAGGCCTATCAGAGATATGCGCGTATTCCGTGGACAATACTCGAAACGAAGAGATGCATAATCAGGGAGACCACAGTGGAGGATGTGGACGCCTTTTACGAGATATATGCCGATCCGGAGATGACAAGATATATGGAGGGACTTTTCAAAAATCCCGAGGACGAAAAGAAATACCAGGCGGATTATATAGAAAAGGTGTACGGCCTTTTGGGATTCGGAACCTGGACGGTTGTGAGAAAGGAAGACGGCAAAATAATAGGCAGAGCGGGCTTCAGTGTCAGGAACGGCTTTGATGACGTGGAGCTGGGGTTCCTCATTGGTACGGATTATCAGAGACAGGGCTATGCTTATGAAGTGTGCGAGGCAATCCTGAAATACGGAAGGGAAGTTCTTTTGTTTGAAAGGATAATTGCTTTCGTGAAGGCTGAAAATCTTGTTTCCATACATCTTTGCGAAAAGCTCGGCTTTGAGAAAAAAGAAGAGGTTGAAATAGAAGAGAATATTTATGGGGAGGAGTACCATGATGGGGTAAAAGTGGCTCCGTCAAGGGCTCAGTTCGGTAAATATATAAGAATGGTGCTTGCTATTTGAATTTTTTTCAGTTACCATACATTTGAAGAAAAGGGATAAAAATTACGTAGTACCCAGGATGTATAGGAGGTATGGATGAGTTCTATGGATTTGTTTTCGTTAATTGCAGGGCTGCTCGGAGGACTGGCTCTGTTTATGTATGGTATGAATGTAATGAGCGGTGGGCTTACCAAGGCGGCCGGCGGTAAACTTGAGGCGGCCCTCAGTAAGGTGACAAGCCATCCTGTCATTGCATATCTGTTTGGTGTGGGAGTCACTGCACTGGTTCAGTCTTCATCAGCTTCAACGGTTATGGTTGTCGGTCTCGTTAACTCCGGAATCATGACACTAAAGGAAGCGGTCAATGTTATACTCGGTGCGAATCTGGGTACAACATTTACGGCATGGCTGCTCAGCTTGAATGCCATAAGCAGTGATAACTTTCTTATCAATCTGTTAAAACCCACATCGTTTACCCCATTTTTGGCTATTATCGGTATCGTTCTTTATATGTTTTCCAAGAGCGATAAGAAGAACAACATAGGTCTTGTTCTCATCGGCTTTTCTGTGCTGATGTTCGGAATGAGCATGATGTCCGATGCTGTTTCTCCGCTTAAAAACAATGCGGGATTCCAGAGCGTACTCATGACTTTCAGCAATCCTTTCATCGGATTTTTGGTCGGTGTATTTTTCACTATGGTAATTCAAAGCTCCGCCGGGACCATCGGTATCATGCAGGCTCTCGCCGCGTCGGTGCATATTCCGTACAGCGTGGCTCTTCCCGTTGTAGTAGGTGCAGAAGTGGGAACCTGTATTACAGCTATTCTGTCATCACTGGGAGCTAACAAGAACGGTAAGAGAACGGCTCTTATGCATTTGTATTTCAACATCATAAAAGCCGGTTCTTTTATGATTATTTTCTATATTATTCATTCGTTTGTTCACTTTGCGTTTATGGATCGTACAGCGGGCATGGTTGGAATAGCTTCTATTCATACGCTGATCAACCTGGTGGCTACTCCGCTTATGCTTCCGTTTGCAGGACTTCTTGTGAAGATGGCATATGCCTCTATTCCGATAGATGACAAGGAGAGAGAGGAGCAGGAGGAGATGCAGGGAATCACCAAGTTGGATCCCCGATTCCTTACGAATCCGCCCTTTGCATTGGAGCAGAGTAAGCAGGTTGCCATGGATATGGCAGAATTTGCGAGAGAGGGTCTGGAAAAAGCTATACCGCTTCTTGAGAACTACAACCCTGAGGTTGCGGATGAGGTCAGACGACTTGAGGAAAAGGTTGACCGCTACGAGGATCAGCTTGGTACATATCTTATGCAGATAAATAACCACCATCTGGCCGAGATGGATTCAAGGCTTCTGTCCATTATTCTTCACTGCATAACGGATTTTGAGAGAATAAGCGATCATACTTTAAATATTGCGCAGATAGCCCGCAATATGAATGAAAAGAAGGAACATTTTTCATCAAAGGCCAGCGAGGAGATCAGGATATTCTCCAATGCTGTAAGGGAGATTGTTGACCTGTCCTTTACATCTTTCCAGAATCAGGATCTCAAGCTTGCACAGTCGGTTGAGCCTCTTGAGGAAGTAATTGACGGACTGAATATGGAAGTTAAGAGGAGACATGTAAGACGTCTTCGCAAAGGAAAGTGTACTATAGATATGGGCTTTAGTTTGTCCGAGCTGGGTACGGACTATGAGCGTATTGCGGATCACTGCAGTAATATTGCCGTATGTCTCCTTGAAGTCAGCGAGGGAATGTTTGATACACATGAGTATATCGAACACCTCAAGGAAGAGAAGAATCAGGAATTTGAGAAAGCCGTTGATCTATATGAGAGAAAGTACAGACTTCCCGCTATGAAGAAGGGCTTCGAGGATGAGGATGAAATAGATCCTTCATTCGCTGAAAACCATGCAGTACTTGTGGATATCATGAAGTCTGAGGACGAAGAGATCATAGATGAGGCTCTTGCGGCAGCAGGCGTCAAGAAGAAGGATAAGCTGTCCGAAAAGGTTAAGGATAAACTGTCCGGCAAGCCCAAGGACAAAGAGAAGTCAAAGGACAAAGAATCCGGAAAAGATAAGAGTAAATCCAAGGATAAAAAAGATAAGAAAGAAAAAACGAAGAAGTCGAAAGAAGAGAAGTCAAAAGAAGAAAAAGTTAATGAAGACGATGTAAAAGAAGAAAAGGAATAAAAATGAGTACAAGAATTATTGAATTAAAAAGAAGTGTATTTGAGAGTAACGATGAGAGAGCAGATCTCCTTAGAAAAGAGCTTAAGGATAAAGGGATTTTTCTTTTGAACCTTATGTCTTCACCGGGATCGGGAAAGACCACAACTCTCAAGGCAACAATCAATGCACTTAAGGACAAGTATAAAATCGGTGTTATGGAAGCTGATATCGATTCCGATGTTGATACCAAGAAGATTGCAGAGACCGGAGTAAAAGCAATTCAGCTCCACACAGGCGGTATGTGCCATCTTGATGCTGATATGACAAGACAGGGCCTTGATGCCCTTGTAGAGGGAGATGTTGATCTTGCTATCTTAGAGAATGTAGGAAATCTTGTATGTCCTGCAGAGTTTGATACAGGAGCTTCAAAGAATGCGATGATCCTTTCTGTTCCGGAAGGTCACGACAAGCCCCTCAAGTATCCTCTTATGTTTAGCATCTGCGACGTTGTTCTTATTAACAAGATCGATGTTGCTCCTTACTTTGATTTTGATCTTGAGAAATGTAAGGAATACATTCACATGAGAAATCCTAAGGCTGAGATTATTCCTATCTGCGCCAAGACAGGTGAGGGAGTGGATAAGTTTGCAGAGTGGCTCAGCGCTCAGGTTGAAGACTGGAAGAAGTAATGACACAAGGACGAATTCATTCAATAGAAACCTTCGGTTCAGTTGATGGACCGGGGGTTCGTTTTATCATATTTTTAAAAGGCTGTAATCTTAGATGTAAGTATTGCCATAATGCGGACACCTGGAATCCGGAATCCAATGATCTGAGGACGGCAACTGAAATCCTGGATAAAGCTGAGCGCTATAAAGGTTACTGGGGAGATGAGGGCGGAATCACAGTCAGTGGAGGTGAGCCGCTTTTACAGCTGGATTTTCTTCTGGAGCTTTTCAAAGAGGCAAAGGCAAGAGTAATAAATACCTGCATTGATACTGCTGCGCAGCCGTTTACCAAAGAGGAACCATTCTTCTCGAAGTTCAAGGAGCTCTTGGAGTATACCGATCTTCTCCTGGTGGATATCAAGCACATAGATAATGAAGAGCATATAAAACTCACGGGAAAATCAAATGAGAATATTCTTGAATGCCTAAGATATCTCTCGGAAACAGGTAAGCCTGTCTGGATAAGACACGTGCTGGTTCCCGGAATCACGGATAATGATGAATATCTGAAAAGAACCAGAGAATTCCTTGATACGCTTACAAATGTTAAGAGAGTAGATGTTCTTCCGTACCATTCTCTTGGACAGTATAAATGGGAAGAACTGGGAATCCCTTATCAGCTTGAAGGCGTGGAAGCGCCAGGCCCCGATCGTGTCGAGAACGCGGTTAGAATTCTAAGAGAATGATCTACGCCTTCCCCTTGGGGGCGCACGACGTCCGGGGGACGTCGGCTTTGCGCGGACCGGAGCGGAGCGGAGACAGGTGGCGCGAAGCGCCGGATGAGGGGATAAAAATACACAATAGAAATACAATATATGTTAAAAAATTGCCAAAGTTGACAAAAGTTATCAACTTTGGCTTTTTTTCGCGGTTTTAGGTTGAAATATATAACGGTATGTGTAAAAATACCAATCGGGTGTCAAAGTTTAAATATACATATTGTGGTTTATGGTTTATAATACACAATATATAGTGGTTTTGATTTTGGCATGCAATTCTTTCCTATTATGTTGCTTTTGCAACTTGCAATAGATTTCGAGGGTGGTATCGGTTTTCAAGAAAGAGAGGAGCAGATATTATGAGAGAACAGTGGAGAGGATTTAAAGGCAATAAGTGGACTGATGAAGTTAACTTAAGAGACTTTATCCAGAATAACTATACAATGTATGAGGGAGACGAGAGCTTCCTTGCTGACGCTACAGAGGCTACAGATAAGCTCTGGGGCAGACTTCAGGAATTGCAGAAAGAGGAGCGTGCTAACGGTGGAGTTCTCGAGTGCGAGACAGAGGTTGTATCAGGTCTTACAGCATATGGCCCCGGCTATATCGACGAGTCCATGAAGGATCTTGAGACTGTTGTAGGTCTTCAGACTGACAAGCCTCTTAAGAGAGCATTCATGCCTTACGGCGGTATCAAAATGGCTGAGCAGGCTGCTGATACCTATGGCTTCAAGGTAAATGAGAAATTCCACAAGATTTTTACTGAGTATCACAAGACACACAATCAGGCAGTTTTTGATGCATATACACCTGAGATGATGGCAGCTCGTCACAGCCACATCGTTACAGGACTTCCGGATACATACGGCCGCGGACGTATCGTCGGTGACTACAGAAGAGTGGCACTTTACGGTATCGACTTCCTTATCGAGCAGAAGAAGGAAGACTTCTCACTTTGCGGATGCGGCGTTATGACTGATGATGTTATCCGTCAGAGAGAAGAGATCGCAGAGCAAATGAGAGCTCTTCGCGGAATGAAGGAGATGGCAGCTGTTTACGGATTCGATATTTCACAGCCTGCTAACAATGCAAGAGAAGCAGTTCAGTGGTTATACTTCGGATACCTTGCAGCTATCAAGACACAGAACGGTGCTGCAATGTCAGTTGGACGTGTTTCTACATTCCTTGATATTTATATTGAGAGAGACCTTAAGGAGGGTACACTTACTGAGTCTGAGGCTCAGGAGCTTATCGACCATCTTGTTATGAAGTGCCGTATGGTTAAGTTTGCTCGTATCCCCAGCTACAACCAGCTCTTCTCAGGAGATCCGGTTTGGGCAACACTTGAGGTTGGCGGACTGGGAATGGACGGTCGTCACATGGTTACAAAGAACGACTACAGATTCCTTCACACACTTGAGAACATGGGACCTTCACCTGAGCCCAACCTTACAGTTCTCTATTCAAGCAGACTTCCCAAGAACTTCAAGAAGTATGCTGCTAAGATTTCAGTTACAACATCTTCTATCCAGTACGAGAACGATGATGTTATGCGTCCTGTATGGGGTGATGATTACAGCATTTGCTGCTGTGTATCAGCTACTCAGACAGGTAAGGAGATGCAGTTCTTCGGAGCAAGAGCTAACCTTGCTAAGTGTCTTCTTTACGCTATCAACGGCGGTAAGGATGAGAAGTTCCTTGACAAGCAGGGTAACCACATGCAGGTAGGTCCTGAATATGCACCTATCACATCTGAGTACCTTGATTATGATGAGGTTATGAAGAAGTACGATAAGATGATGGATTGGCTTGCAAGCCTCTATGTAAATATCCTCAATCTTATCCAGTATATGCATGATAAGTACTATTATGAAGCAGCTGAGATGGCTCTTATCGATACAGATGTACGTCGTACATTCGCTACAGGTATCGCAGGCTTCTCACACGTAGTTGACTCACTTTGCGCTATCAAGTATGCAAAGGTTAAGACTGTAAGAGATGAGTCAGGTCTTGTTGTAGATTACAAGATCGAGGGAGATTTCCCGAAGTACGGTAACGACGATGAGAGAGCAGACGAGATCGCTGTATGGCTCCTCAAGACTTTCCTCAAGAAGGTTAAGAAGAACCACACATACAGAAACTCAGAGCCTACAACATCTATCCTTACAATTACTTCAAACGTTGTTTACGGTAAGGCTACAGGTGCTCTTCCGGATGGAAGACCTGCATTTGCTCCTTTTGCACCCGGTGCTAACCCGGCTTACGGCGCAGAGCAGAGCGGACTCCTTGCTTCACTTAACTCAGTAGCAAAGCTTCCTTACGAGTATGCGCTTGATGGTATCTCAAATACACAGACCATCAATCCCGGTGCACTTGGTCACGACGACGATGAGCGTGCAGACAGACTTGTAAACGTAATGGACGGTTACTTCGATCAGGGAGCACACCACCTCAACGTTAACGTATTTGGTGTTGAGAAGCTCAAGGACGCTATGGAGCATCCTGAAAAGCCTGAGTATGCTAACTTCACAATCCGTGTATCAGGTTACGCAGTTAAGTTCATCGACCTCACTCGTGAGCAGCAGATGGACGTAATTAACCGTACTTGCCACGAATCCATGTAATATGAGTACGGCGCCCCGGACATATATGTCCGGGGCGCTTGTTTTATTGGAAAAGAATAAAAAATGTGATAAACTAAAGGTTGTTCTAAAAGTTTCTTAAAGACAAATCCCGCAAATTCGGGAAATCTCCAAAGGAAAGGTGGTGGTTTTATGAAGAAGATTAAACATGTAAGTAGCGATAATCCTCTGCCTCGAAGTACAAACTTAATAAAAAACCACACCGAAAGGAGATTCCCATGGAAGAAAATACTATCATTGACGTAATCCGTGAACTCCTTGAGAGCAAGCAGTATACCAAGCTTCGTCAGACTTTCGCTGAGATGAATACTGCGGATATCGCTGCTATCATGGACGACATGGAAAATGAAGACTCATTAAAAATGTTCCGCATCCTGCCAAAGGACATGGCTGCGGACGTATTTGCTAACCTCGAAATTGAGGATCAGCAGTACATTATTCAATCTCTGTCCGATAAGGAAGCCGGCAACATCATCGATAACCTGATGGCCGATGATGCGACAGACCTTTTGGAAGAGATGCCTGCAAGTATTGTAAAGAAGATTCTTGCGAACGCAAGACCTGATACAAGAGCGGATATAAACCATCTGCTCAGATACCCTGAAGATTCCGCGGGCTCCATAATGACAGTGGAGTATGTTGACCTCAAGGAATACATGACGGTTGAACAGGCTATTGCCAGAATTAAGAAAATCGGTCTTGATTCGGAGACAGTAAATACCTGTTATGTTGTTACGAATCAGAGAATACTGGTCGGTACCGTAGCCCTTCGCTATCTGCTTATTAAGGACGGCGATGAAAAAATCGGCGACATCATGAATACCCATGTCATTAGTATCAACACTATGACTGACCAGGAAGAAGCTGCCAACATGTTCAAGAAGTACGACTTCACAGTGATGCCCGTGGTTGATAACGAGAACAGAATGATCGGTATCATCACCATCGATGACGTTGTCGACATCATTGAAGAAGAGGCTACCGAGGATATCGAGAAGATGGCAGCTATCATCCCTTCCGATAAGCCATATTCGCGTATCGGTATTTTGGATGTATATAAAAACAGAATGCCATGGCTTCTGTTTTTGATGATAAGTGCAACCTTCACGGGAGCTATAATTACAAAGTTCTCGGATGCGTTATCCGCTTATGTGGTACTTACAGCCTACATACCTATGCTGATGGATACGGGTGGTAATGCCGGTTCGCAGGCGAGCGTATCAATTATTCGTAGCTTGTCGCTTGGAGAGATAGAATTTGCGGACCTCTTCAAGGTTTGGTGGAAGGAAGCAAGAGTTGCGGTACTTTGCGGCGTTACGCTTTCAGTTGCAAACTTTGTTAAGCTACTTGTCATAGACAGACTTGCAATCCCTGTAGCTGCAGTTGTCTGCCTGACACTTGTTATTGTAGTAATTATTGCAAAGAGTATAGGTTGTCTTCTCCCTATGTGCGCAGACAAGCTTGGTTTCGACCCTGCAGTAATGGCGTCACCTATGATCACAACAATTGTGGATGCGATCTCACTACTGGCGTATTTCACTATAGCAACGCAGTTGCTGCATTTAGCTGTATAGAATAAAAAACGCCCCGGGTAATATATCTCTCTACAAACCTCATTGCAAAGAACGCAAGAATCGGTTTGTATTGAGATATATCACCCGGGGCTTGTCCTTTTAATTATTTAGAATACTTTAATTTCTTTACTATCAAAAGCCGCAAACGGACCGGGGATGGTGGCAGGATCCCTGTGTGCTCCGAAGTAATCCTTGTCGAAGGTGATCGGAGATCCATCCGGATTTTCGAAGTACTGTTCAGGCTCAAAAGCTTTTCCGAGTGCTTCGGTAGTAAGAATATTGCAGGAGAAATCTCCGAGCTTTCCGAAGAGATCTGACTTAATATACCAGCTGCCCTTCTTTTCTACTACTGTAACGGATACCTTGGATTTTTTATCTACAAGCTTGTTCTTTTCCTTCTTGTAAACATTGGCGCCACCGAAGTATGCGTTGCCGTCAATCCAAACAGGAAGATGGCCAAAGTGCGCTTCTGCAAGTCCGCCCATGTCGGGGTGTTTCTCAAAATCAAACTGATCCATCCAGTCCTCATAGGTGGGGAAGATATCAAAAGGTGCTGTTCCAACTGCCTCGTAGTCGGCATCCGCAGCGGTCTTCTTTTTATCATGAATCTTGTACTGCTGCAGGAAGATGTTGTTGTAAATTCTGTCATCGCCGTGGAGAATCGTCATGAAGCCTGCAACCTCGGTGCGGTGACGGATGTGGTAAGGTGTGTAGCGAGGCTCTCTCTGCCCTGAAACAATGCTGTCCACACCTGAGTTAATAAGTGAAAAGCCGCCAAGTATCAGATTGTGGATTACAGCAATACCTTCACTCGGAATTGTTATGGCAACTGGCGAGAGGAGGATATTGTTATCAATAAGAGTAGGACCGTGACCCACCTCAATAAAGACATCTGTGTTGAACATGGCACCGGGAGCCTGCCCAAGACCTTCCGGACGGCAGTTGTCATGCATGAGGTTCTGGGTTACTCTGGCACCCTGAGCCTGCCAGTCAAGCCAAACACCCATAATACAATTGTGGATATGGTTTCGTCTTATAGTCACATCGATGGCAGCATGGAGCTTTATTCCTGCGGTTTCCGCACCACCAAGCTGCTGTGAATTGCATACGTGATGGATGTGGCAATCCTCGATGATGGAGAATACTCCGCCCATACGACCGACGATACCGGTCTGTTCGCAGTGGTGAATGTGGCAGCGTCTTATGATATGGTGGCCGATTTTTTCCTTGAGCCATCCATGGAACTGGCCGCGGCAAACGGCGTCACGCTCCATCTGAGTGGGACTCTTTACATGATTCTTGGTGAAGTACATGTCGTTTTCGGGATCGAGATATTTTCCGAGAGAGATACCGCAGCATCGGCTCCCCCAGATTTCGCAGTCCTCGATTATCCAGCCCTTGCTCCAGTGAGGGCCTATCATACCATCCTGGTAAGCTGCAGGCGGAGCCCAGGTGGTAGCTGCTTTGTTGATGTTAAAGCCGCTGACGGTTATATAATCCACATGGTTTTTGTCAGGCATGAAGCAGTTTCTTCTGACAACGATTTCGGTCTTTTCTTTATTAGGATCAAGCTTATGAAAATTGGCATAGATAACTGTATCATCGCCATCCTGCTCTGTGTACCAGAGAAATGATGCCTCCTCCTGGTTCCAGGCAAAGGGATTGGCTTCGGCTTTCTCGCACTCCTTTAGAGAGTCTGTCTCGTGCATCATTACGTCATTAAGGAAAATGGAGCCTGTATGACGGATCTTGGGTGAGAAATACCAGTCACCGTAAACCCTCTCTATATAAGGGTTATAATCTCCAAAAATGGTATTATTTATTCTTGCGCTCCATACATTTCCCTTTACCTTCTTCCAGCCTGTAAGTGGTTCCGCACCGGTGATCACTGCTCCCAGAGGCTCGGTGGAGCGATAAGTAATCCGGGCATCCTTTTCTCCTTTGTTCTGAGGGATGACCTGCTCTCTGTAGATACCGGGTTTGACAAGTATCTCATCTCCTGCTACAGCAATCTTTGCTGCATCGTTTATATGTCTGAAGGGCCTTTTTTCGCTTCCATCGCCGTCGCGGAAAGCGGATGCGTCAACATAATAAATCATTCCTTTTTCCTCCAATAATGTGTTTGATTAAACGTTAAACTTAATTTTTTTTATGTTACGATTAACAGAGCGGATTGTCAATAATATGCACAACAAATTATGAAAAAGAGCAATAATTTTATACATATTACCAAATGTTGTAGTTGACATAAGTTAAAAAAGTTAATAAAATTATCCTGTAGTTAAACGATTTACTTAAAAAGTTTTCGTCAAATAACCCAAACAATATTGACTGGAGCTCAAATGGTAACTCTCAAAGAAGTCGCAGAAATATGCAATGTTTCGGCGGCCACGGTATCAAATGTTATAAACGGTAAAGCGAAGACGAGTGAAGCAACCAGGAAGCGTATCTTACAGGTTATCGAGGAAACAGGTTATAAACCAAACTACATGGCAAAAGGACTCCGGACCAATCGTACGAAAATAATCTCGATTGTTACCGAGGATATAGCACAGTTCACGTCTCCCCCGATAATCGAGAGCATAATGGAACAGTGTGAAAAACATGATTACCATGTATACGTTCATAACCTTCGTCTCTATGACAGATGGCAGGATACCTGGTATGACCAGGATAAAGATTATCATTCTGTTCTGGATCCGGTGTTGCAGGATGTTCTTTCGGCCAGGGCTGAAGGCGTGATTTACCTTGCGGGACATACAAGAATTATCAATTTTTACAAAGATAATTTTAATCTTCCTACAGTCATGTGCTACTCACTGTCGAATTCACCGGCAATCCCGTCGGTGGTTATCGAGGATGAGAAAAGCGCCTATGAAGTAACATCTTACCTTGTAAAGAACGGGCATAAGCGCATCGGATTCGTTGGAGGAAGGGCTGAAAATATACATACAGCTCAGAGACTATTGGGATATCAGAGAGCACTTTTTGAAAACGGCATTCTTTTTGATCCGAATCTTGTGTATTACGGAGATTGGAGCAGAGAGTCGGGGTACGAGGGTGCTAAGACACTTCTTCCTCAGGGAGTGACAGCATTTTTTGGTATTTCGGATAAGATGACCGGTGGAATTTATGATTATCTTATCGAGTGCGGACTTCAGATAGGAAAAGAGATTGCAGTTGCCGGTTTTGATAACGAGAGTATTTCGGAATACTTCTATCCGCCGCTTACAACTACGACACTCCCGCTTGCGGAGATAGGAAGGATAAGCGCAGATTTGCTGATAGATATGCTTGAGAATGATCAGCCTGAAGAATTACCTGCGGAGCCTAAGGTTGTAAGGATACCGTGTTCGATGGAAATAAGAAAATCTGTATGTAGAAGATGATTTGGGTGGAGGTGCAAGTTGACTAAGAAAAAAGCTTATTCATTAAAGTTATTTTTGATGGTGCTGCCGTTTATAGTGCTGGTTATGCTCTTTTGTTATTACCCGCTGTATGGATGGCTCTACGCATTCTATGATTACAAACCGCCGAAGACTTTGGCAAACAGTGCGTTTGTAGGCTTTAAGTGGTTTAAATCTCTTGTAAGCAGTGATGTAAAGATCAAACAGATCATTCAGGTTCTGAAAAATACCTTTGCAATGAGCGGACTTACGCTCGGAACGAGCTGGCTCCCCATGCTGTTCGCAGTATTTCTCAATGAGATCAGGGGCGTGAAGTTCAGAAAGTTTGTACAGACAGTCACAACACTTCCTAACTTTGTCAGCTGGGTTATGGTATATTCCATCGCATTTTCATTATTTAACAGTACAGGTATGATGAATTCCCTTCTTATGAAAATGGGTGTCATCAGTACTCCGATACTTTTCCTTCAGTCATCAGAGCATGTGTGGTTCACACAGTGGTTATGGCTTACCTGGAAAAACCTGGGCTGGGCGGCAATTATGTACATCGCGGCAATTTCGAGTATTGACGATGAGATGATTCAGGCCGCAAGAGTTGACGGTGCGACCAGAATGCAGATTATCTGGCATATTACAATCCCGAGTCTGTTGCCGACATACTTTGTTCTTCTGGTTCTGAACGTTGCAAACTTCCTGAATAACGGAATGGAGCAGTACTACGTATTCCAGAACGCGTTTAACAAGGATTACATCCAGGTTCTCGACCTGTACGTGTATAACATGGCAATGGGTAGTGGTGGCTACTCCGTATCGGTTGCAATCAGTATGCTGAAGAGTCTTGTCAGCCTTGTGCTTCTTTTCATAGTTAACAGAGCTTCCAAGACAATTCGCGGCGAGAGCATCCTGTGATCGGAGGTGGAAGATGGCTATCACACATACAATGACAGGATTGGTGAATAAGATGACAGATAAAAAGAAAGAAATTCCTCAGCAGAAGAGTAAGATGCATGTAAGTGCCGGAGACAGAGCGGTAGAGATTGTATGCTACATAATTTTTGCAATAGCTGCATTCCTTTGCCTGTATCCTTTTTATTACATCGTAATCAATACAATAAGTGCGAATGATATAAGTGCGAGAGGTGATGTACTTTTCCTTCCACAGAGCATTCACTTCCACAACTACATATCCGCATTCAGAATTGAAGGACTGCCTCAGGCTTTCAAGATTTCGCTTATGAGAACAGTTCTCGGTACCGGCCTTACTGTTTTTGCTTCTGCTTTTCTGGGATTTATGTTCACCCAGGAAAAAATGTGGGCAAGAAAAATCTGGTACAGATTTGTGGTTGCTACTATGTATTTCAATGCAGGTATCATACCCTGGTACCTTGTTATGAAGCAGATGCACCTTACAAATAACTTCCTCGGATACATCCTTCCCGCGATTGTATCGCCCTTTAATCTGATTCTTACAAAGACCTTTGTTGAGTCGGTTCCGAAGGAACTACAGGAAGCAGCTGAGATGGATGGTGCGGGAGTGCTCACCGTATTCTTCAGAGTCATCATTCCCGTAATCAAGCCCATCATGGCAACGGTTGCAATTTTCTCAGCAGTAAGCCAGTGGAACGCTTTCCAGGATACACTGCTCCTCATGACAGATACCAAGCTGTATCCTTTGCAGTTTGTGCTCTATCAGTACCTGAATCAGGCGAGCTCACTTGCATCGCTGGCTCAGAGCACATCGAGTACAGCATCACTTGCAGCTGCTGCAGCTACTGCACAGACCACAACCAGTGTGCGTATGACAATTACAGTTATCGTAGTACTTCCGATCATGCTCGTATACCCGATCTTCCAAAAGTATTTCGTAAAGGGAATTATGATAGGAGCTGTGAAGGGCTAATGTAATATGCCTTCTCCCTTTGGGAGAAGGTGTCAGCGAAGCTGACGGATGAGGGTTTCGAAAATATCTCCCATGGGGGTATAGATAAAACTTTATGAAAAAAGTGAAGGAGGAAAAAATTATGAAACTGAAAAAACTTTCATCTCTGGCACTTACTGCAATGCTTACAGTAAGTATGCTCGCCGGATGCGGCGGTGGAAGCACAGGCGGTAGCACAGATACCGGCAGTGCAGGCGGTGCAGAGACAAGCACAGAAGCAGGCGGCTCAGACGCTGCTGAGGCTACTGATGCAGGTGAGAGCACAGAGGCAGGCGATACTGCTGAAGCAGCTCCCGCAGCAAACCATGACGAGACCTACACTGTAGACTTCTACAATGTAGCAGCTAACTTCCAGGGTGTTCAGCCCGGATGGTACGGCAAGATCGTTAAGGACAAGTTCAACATGGATCTTAACATCATCGCACCTCAGGTATCAGGTGACGGAGCTGCTCTTTATCAGACAAGATGTGCAGCTGGCGCACTTGGTGATCTCATCATTCTTGATAACGCAGATGCAGCAGAGTGCGTAGAGTCAGGACTTATCCATGACCTTACAGATGCACTTTCAAAGTATCCTAACCTTATGAAGTATGAGAAGCAGATCAAAGACTTCAACTCACAGGTTGGCGACGGATCCAAGATTTATTGTATCCCGCTTGAAATGAACAACAATGGACCTACAGATTACAAGCAGCTTCACGTTTATTCTTATCCTCGTATGGGATGGGATATGTACAACGAAGTTGGTGCTCCCGAGCTTAAGAATCTTGATGACCTTCTTGATTGCTTAAAGAAGATCCAGGATGCTCATCCGACAAACGAGAACGGCGATCCCGCATATGCAATCAGCATGTGGAAGGATTGGGATTCTCAGTACATGGAGAACGTTGCTCAGCTTACAAAGTGGTATGGACAGGAAGTTAACGGTTCCGTTCTTATCGGTACAGACAACAGCATAGCTCCTATCACAGATAAGGATGGCGCTTACTACAAGATGCTTAAGTTCTTCTATCAGGCAAATCAGATGGGACTTGTTGATCCTGATTCCGCAACTCAGGACTGGAACTCAATCGTTTCCAAGATGCAGGATAAGAGAGTTTACCTCTACTGGTACAGCTGGCAGTATGGCTTCTGGAACAGCCCTGCAAGAGGCGAAGAGGGAACCAACTATGTTGAGATTCCTGTAGCAGACACAAACCTTTACCAGGCATCTGACACCTACTATGGTGATGGACGTGTTCTCTGCGTAGGTTCTCAGGTTTCTGACGAGAACTTTGACAGACTTATGGAGTTCCTTGACTGGTATGCTTCACCCGAGGGTGTTCAGATCCAGCATGCAGGTACAGAAGGTCTTACTTACACAATCGAAGATGGCAAGTACACACTTACAGAGGATGGTCTTAACAGATTCTCAGCAGAAGTACTCGTTCCCGAGGAAATGGGCGGCGGAAACTGGAACGACGGTAACAACCAGATCAACCAGTGGATCGTAGCATCCTGTGATGTTAACCCTGAGACAGGCGAGCCTTATGCTTCTGATATGTGGTCAACAACAATCGAGATGAACCAGACAAAGACAACCAAGGAGTGGTCAGAGAAGTTTGGCGCAGCTGACGATGTTGAGTATCTCAAGAACAATGGTATGATGACAGTAGTTCCTTCAATCAATATCGCTCTTGCAATCGATACTACAGACATCAGCCTTATCCGTAAGCAGTGCGGCGATGTTATCAAGGATTCTTCCTGGAGAATGGTATTCGCAAAGGATGATGCTGATTTCGATGCACAGTGGGATGAGATGGTCAACCAGCTGACAGGTCTTGGATTTGACGATCTTGTAGCTTTTGATACAGAAAAGTATCAGCCTATGCTCGATGCAAGAAAAGCAGCTCAGTAATACTTCATCAGACATAACTTTTAGAAGAAAAAGTTCCGGCAGCCGGTTAAGCGGCTGCCGGATTTTTTATGCATAAATATACTTATTAAAATTTATGAGAATGAGAATAATTATACTTTTTTGCTAAACAATTTCGAGAATTTATAGGATTTTTAGAAAAATAAGCCCAAGTTTTCTTGAATCGGGGAATGCATAGGCGTAAAATAATTATACTGAAATATTATTTCATTGTTTTATCCACTTATGAGAAGGAGAACTGAAATGATTAGACAGATGAGGGAGAGACTTAGACAGAGAAAGGGATTCACACTAGCTGAACTTCTGATTGTAGTTGCTATTATAGCAGTTCTGGTTGCAATCGCAATTCCTACATTTACCAATCAGCTGGAGAAAGCAAGAGAAGCTACGGATGCAGCGAATATAAGAGCTCTTTATGCAGAGGTCGTCGCTGAGTATCTCGAGACGGGAAATCCTGTAGCTGCAAAAACTATGCCTGTACAGCAGAAAAAAGACGGCTGGCAGTCAGACATTGCATGGCCAAGCGGCATTACTGCTCCCGGCGCGAAGACTTCGGGAAGTTGGTCCGTTTCATGCGGTGCTGATGGTGAAGTGTCTATTAATTAAATTCACATAATCATTTTGAATATAAAGGCATAACATAAGCTTTGTGTTTTTAGGATTTCCATAGATTAAAGGTATTTTTATATGGATATAATTAAAAATCAAAGAGGAATATCGAGAATGGTGGTGCTGGTCGCTGTTATTGCTGTCTGTCTGATAGCAATAATCGTTTTTATAAAGCTCGGCCGTAGTACCGAAAGCGCACTTGAGGATGTGGATGAACAGCTGGTTATTACAGCTGAGCACGAGGCGCGTCTCGAATATATGCAAAATGATCTCATCACACAAGTGGTGTATGATGCGGAAAACAAAACCTTTGTAGATCCGACAATGGCAAAAAGCACAGTAGAGCCATACGGATCCTCAAAAAAGAACAGGGGTAAGTATCTGCTGATAACTATAGGCAATGATGAGACCGTTTCGTCAAAATGGGTAACTCCGTAAACGATGTGAACCGGTTTCTATGTAGGGGGAAACATGCCAAAGAAGAGAATAGGTGACCTGCTTATAGAGCGTGGTCTGATTAACGACAAGGAATTGCAGTTTGCTCTTGATATGCAGAAGCAAACCCATGAAAAGCTTGGCGAAGTCCTTATAAATAACAGAATTGTGTCTCCGGAGGACATGGCAAAAACGCTTGCCGTTCAGCTGGAGGTTGATTATATAGACCTTGCCAAGGTTAATATACCCCAGGAACTTACTAAGCTTGTGCAGAAAAATACTGCCAAGCAAAATCACTTGGTTCCTGTTCGTCAGCAGGGGGATTCACTTTTGGTAGCAATGGATGATCCCCTGAATTTCTATGCGCTTGATGAGGTCAGAAAAGCCTCTAATCTTAAGATTGTTCCGCTTATTGCCACAAATGTGGCGGTGGAGCGTGCAATAAATACGCTGTATGGCAATGAGAATGCGAAACAGGCCATTGCCGATTATAAAAAGGAGCTTGGACTTAATGAATCGGAAAAGGCTGCCGATACCTCGCTCTCCAATTTTGATTTCGTAATAACATCGAATACTATCAGCGGAGATGGTGATAGTGCGCCTACAATAAGGCTGGTTAATTCTATTATAGAGCGTGCCGTTTCTGAGCACGCATCAGATATCCATTTTGAACCAAGAGAACAGGATATGGACGTTCGTATGCGTATCGACGGTGTTCTGAGGGACATTCTTAAGGTTCCGAAGGATATCACTGCTGCAGTAATTGCCCGTATCAAGACAATGTCCGGTATGGATGTTGCAGAGAAGAGAATTCCGCAGGACGGACGTTTTGCGGTAAGTGTTCTCGGTAAGAGTATCGACATGCGTGTATCTACCCTTCCTATCGCCTGGGGTGAAAAAATAGTATGTCGTCTTCTTGATAAATCCAATACCGAAATTGATAAGGAAATGCTGGGACTTCGTGCGGATGACATGGAGAAATACGAAAAGCTCATTCACTACAAGAATGGTGTAATGCTTCTCGTAGGTCCTACCGGTTCAGGTAAGACAACAACCATGTACGCTATGCTCAATGAGCTTAACACCAGGGATGTCAATCTGGTAACGCTTGAGGATCCTATCGAGTATAACCTTGACGGATTGAATCAGGTACAGGTTAATACAAAGACGAACATGACTTTCGCAAACGGTCTTAGAGCGATTCTCCGTCAGGACCCGGATATCGTATCAGTAGGTGAGATACGTGACGGAGAGACAGCAGAGATATGCCTTAGAGCAGCGCTTACCGGACGTTTTGTTATGAGTACAATTCACACCAATGACGCAATTGGTGCAATTGACAGACTTGAGGATATTGGTGTAGAACCTTATCTTATTTCAGCAACACTTCGAGGTGTAATCTCGCAGAGACTTGTCAGGAGAGTATGTCCCTACTGCGCAGAGGAATACGAACCCCAGCAGGATGAGATTGACAAGCTCGGAATAAAGATTCAGCCCGGAACAAAGTTTAAATTCGGAAGAGGTTGTCAGCACTGCTTCAATACCGGCTATTCGGGACGAATTGCCATATTTGAAATCATGATGGTAACCCCCGAAATCAGAGACCTGATCTATAAAAAGGCAGGACGCTCTGCCATTGAACAGGAACTTAAGAAGGAAGGCAGTGATTTCGTATCACTTAAGGAGGCCGGCATTAAGCTGGTGCTCGAGGGCGTAACCACAGCCTATGAAGTTATGAGAGTGACTAATGAAAGCGATTGAGGATTTAATATGAGAAGTATTGATGAATTAGTAGCAAAAGCTAAAGCCGAAGGTGCATCCGATATTCATATTATCTGTGGCCTTCCGCCAAAGTACAGAAAAAGCGGTGACCTCGAAAACATGGAGGATATGCCCGTAACGAAGGAAGAATGTATCAGTCTCGCCAAGCAGCTTGCAAAGACGGATGAAGCTTTTAACGAACTGATGGAGACCGGTGAGCTTGATGCAGCGGATACTTTTGCTGACAGCAGATGCAGACTTCATTTGTTCAAGCAACAGGGAGTTCCTTCACTGGCGCTTAGAATTCTGGCTGAACATATTCCGGAGCTATCCACATTGGGACTTCCCATAGGCGTTCTTGATCTGCCAAAGCTCCATAAAGGAATAGTGCTTGTAACCGGTGAGACCGGGTCCGGTAAATCAACAACACTTGCAGCTATATTGGACAACATCAATCATCATTACAAACGACACATCGTAACTCTGGAAGATCCTGTAGAGTACATGTATACACCTGATCTTTGCGCAATCAATCAGCGCGAAGTCGGAAAAGATACACAGAGCTTTGCGATGGGACTTAGAGCTTCCCTTCGTGAAGACCCCAACGTAATTCTTATCGGTGAGATGCGTGACAGGGATACCATCGAGACTGCTATTACAGCAGCTGAGACCGGACATCTTGTATTCGGAACACTTCATACAGGAAGTGCGGCAGATTCTATAGACAGAATGGTGCAGGTATTCCCGGAAGCAGCGCAGCAGCAGATCAGATTGCAGTTATCAATGGTTCTTCAGGCAGTACTTACCCAGCAGCTCATTCAGAAAAAGGATGGCGGAAGGGCACTGGCTGCAGAATATATGATAGTAACGGATGCGATAAGGAATCTTATCAGAACCGGAAATACACCGCAGATTGCCAATGCTGTAGCAACAAGTGCGGAAATCGGCGGACAGACTATGGATCAGTCCATAGTAATGCTTGTAAGAAACGGACTTATATCCAGAGAGAATGCTTTGCATTATGCAGTTAACAAGGATTTTGTAAGTAGGAACATGATGTAACAGGGGGACTCATGAACAGCTACAAATACACAGCGCTCTCTACTTCAGGCGAAAAGGTCACTGGAATGCTCGAAGCCATAGACCAGCTTGAAGCAACAGCCAAGATCAGACAACAGTATAAAGCGGTGCTTTCCGTAAAAGAGGTTCAGGGGAGCAGTCTTAAAATGCCTGCTTTTCTAAATGCGGACATCGGTGGGTCAAAAATCGACCCTAAAGCATTCACCCTGATGTGCAGTCAGTTTGCCACAATCCTTACTGCGGGAATTCCGATTGCCAGAGCGGTAAAGCTTATCGGCGATAAGACCACGAACAAATTCCTGAAAAGACTTCTTATGAATGTTTTTGAGGATGTGGAGGCCGGACGTGCGTTGTCATCCTCTTTCGATGATCACGGAGAGGGAGCACTTCCTCCGACATTCTGCGAAACAATCAAGGCAGGTGAGGAAGCCGGAGATCTGGCAGGAGCTTTTGAGTCGATTTTTAAGCATTTCGATAAGCAGACAAAGATGGGGGCTAAGGTTAGAAGTGCTATGACTTATCCCATGTTTGTGCTCCTGGTTGCGATTGTAGTTGTAATAATCCTCATGGTAAAGGTTGTTCCGACATTTACGGCAATCTTTGATGAGATAGGGGGACAGCTCCCTCTTCCGACCAGAATGCTGATCGGAATATCCAATTTTTTCAGCAGGAATATTCTTATTATTGCTGCAATTATCGGCATAATCATAGTTGGCTATGTTATGTATAAAAAGACTCCGGCAGGTGCGATGAATATTTCAAAGCTCCAGCTAAAGCTTCCGGTTTTCGGAAATATAGCAGAGTTGAACGCAGCAAGCCTGTTTGCCAATACAATGGCTACCATGATCGGATCCGGACTTCCGATGACAAAGGCAGTCAGTATTACTTCAAGGGTTATGACCAATGAAGTATATAAGGAAAAAGTTGCCGGAATGGTTTCGAAGATAGAAGAGGGACGAACCGTTGTCGATTCGATGAGAGAGACGCAGGTAATGCCAGATATTCTGACTGACATGGTGGGAGTCGGTGAAGAGACCGGAGAGATGAAGCACACCATGGACATCGTTGCTGCCTATTACGACAGTGAACTTGAACAGGCAGTTACAAAAGCCATAGCAATGCTTGAACCGGCGCTTTTGATATTTATAGCAATTGTTGCAGGCTTTATTGTAATTGCAATTTATTTGGCGATGTTCAGCATGTATCAGGGGATGTAAAAAAGTGGAACTTTACTACACAATATGCGTAGCCTTATTTGGGCTGTTGTTTGGTTCCTTCCTAAACTGCATGGCCATGCGCATAGTCAGGAATGAAGATTTTGTGACAGGCAGAAGTCATTGCATGAGCTGTTACCATCAGCTCGAAGCCATAGATCTCATTCCGGTATTCAGCTATGTGATAAGCGGTGGTAAATGCAGATACTGCAAACAGAAGATATCGATCAGATATCCCCTGACCGAGATGGCCTTTATGGTACTGTCGGTGGTCCTGTACATTTTTATGAAGAGGGATCCCGTACTATTTGCCGAAAGCTGGATATTGGTGGGTCTGCTTTTTGCAATGGCGATCACTGATATAGAATCTCTGGAAATACCGAATTTACTGATTCTTTCGGCAGCTGTAAGCTGGGTAATCTTTTCCGTGATAAAAATTATTACCGGAAGAATCGATTTATATACGCTTGGAATAAGGATTCTTACGGGACTTATTTTCGGAGCTTTGATGCTCATAATGAGCATCCTTGTAGATAAGCTTATTGGACGGGAAAGTCTTGGAGGCGGTGACATTAAATTATTTGCACTCCTCGGGTTATATATGGGACCTGTCCGTTCATATGAACTGCTTATATTATCCTGTGTTTTGGGAATAGTTTTTGCACTGATAAGAAAGAAGCTAATGCCAGGTTCCTCAAAGGAGTTTCCGCTGGGGCCGGCGATAGCAGTAGCAGCATACATTGTTTTGTTATTCGGAGACTTAGTAGCAGCCTGGTATTTTAAACTAATATGAGAGGGTAAAAAAATGCCAAAGAATGACGGAGTATTGGGAATAAGTGTAACACACGGTAGACTTGCTCTGACGCTTATGAAGGGCGGAATAGTACGTAAATCGGAGTGGGAAGAGATACCTGACAATATTGTTGAAGGTACTAAAATAATTTCCCAGAATCTCTTTGCGGATTTTTTGAGAGAGCAGATAAAGGAAAAAGGCATTAAGTGCAAAACGGCTGCTTATGTAATTCCGGATTCCGATATTTTTGTAAAAAATATCACGATGCCGAAGATTGCAGATGATCAGCTGAGATTCAACGTGCCTTTTGAGTTCAAGGACCTCATACAGGGAGAACTCAATCAGTACGTGTTTGATTATGTAAAAAGAGAAAGCGCCAGCAATGATGAAAACACCATAAATTTGCTTGCTTATGCGGTCCCGGTTAATTCGCTTGCAAATATACGTGAAACCCTTAAACAGGCGGGACTTAAACTTGTTAAGGCACTTCCCGAAACCTCTGTATATGAAGCACTGATCGGTGCCCTTGGAAATGAAGAAGAGATTAAAAAAGAGCGCTGCTTCATGGATATAGGAAGAAGAGCTATACGAATGATGATATTCAAAAACGGAGAGTTTAAGCTTTCGCACTTCATAGATGTCGGTGAAGATCAGGTTATCCGCGCAATTGCCGATGAGTTGAACGTGGATACCCATCTTGCGATAACCTACTTAAGAAGTCGGTATCAGGATTGCGACAAGCTTCCATCAGCAGTAAATGCATACAAGGATATTTCGATTGAAATTCTTAAGGGACTGAATTTCTATGAAATGTCCGATATGACTTCGAGACTTAAGGATATTGTCCTTTGCGGAACGGGAGCAATGACAGAGCCGCTTGTGGAAATGCTCAAGGAGCGACTCGATAAAACCGTTGTTACAATGGATGAGCTTTATCCCAATTACAATAAAGAGAAAGAAATCAATGTTACTTACGGGTCAGTCGGAGTGCTTCTAAGTGATGCATTAGGAGTTGCCACAAACAGCAATCTGGCATCTGCGGGACAGAAAAAGAAGACAAATCTCAAGGCTGTTTTCGGGACAATTGCAGCAATCTTAGTGGCAGCTTTGCTCATAGGAAAATTCGGTTTTGTTGACAGACTTAATACTCTCGCAAATGAGAGGGAGAGAGCAAACGAACTACAGCAGCAGATTAATGAGCAGAGCAAATTTATCAAGGAGTCGGAGCAACTGACACAGGAGTACTATCATTACAGCTGGGATCAGATGAGTGATGAGGAAAAGAGCAGGGTCAGCAGAGTCGACACACTTAAGCTTATAGACCTGATAGGCAGTCAGGGAATGAAGGTTAAGTTCATGGATCTCTCGTCAGAGACACTTACGATTGATCTCTTAGCAAATGATTTGGACAGTGTAAGCAAACTTACGACAGTTATGGAAGAAGAGGATATAGTTGAGAGCTGTTCTGTAGTATCTGCGAAGACACTGACTGAAGAAACGGATGGAGTTAAAACAGATGCCGGTGTGACGGCACAGATAAAGGTGCACCTTACAAAAGGATCTTCTGAAGAGGAGAATTGAAAGTGAACATACTTAATAAAGACTTCACCAAAAATGAAAAGACGCTTCTTGTGATACTTGCACTGGTAATTGTGGGAGCGTTGTATTACCTGTTTGTATTCACTCCTATCGAGAATGGAATCCATTCCGCCAGGGTTGAACAGCAGGCTCTTGAAACCGAGCTCGTAGCTACCAAGGCAAGAGTCGAAAAGATAAAAGCCATGACAGAAGAATATGATGCGGGCGGCGGAGCTTTGACAGGTTATATGCCAAGCTATAATGCAGGCAAGTCGGAAATTGATTTTCTGCATAAGATTCTTGGCAATACAACAGATTACTCTGTGAATTTCACTAATCTTACCAGGGAAGGCGATCTCATCAGAAGAGAGTTCGTCATGAAGTTTACAGCAAGAAATTATGCGCAGGCACAGGAAGTAGTTAAGGCTCTTGAAGAAAGCGAGATAAGATGCCTTGTGGGAGGCATTGTTGTATCACCTGTGGAAAGAGAACTTACGGTTCAGGATCAGGATGTGGATGTCAACCTGACAGGAACTTTCTATGAGACGTTGCAGGGCGGTACTCCCGACAAGGAGTTGCCGGAGGATGCTAATGACAACTAACAGGAAGATCCGCGAAAAACTAAATACACGCGGTGCTTCGATGATAATCGCACTGTTAATTTTTATTATCGTTACGTTTGTATCGATCGCGATTGTAAATGCGTCAATTCTTAATGCAAAACGAACCGACGCCGAAAGGTATGAGGAAAAGGCCTATCTTGCTACAACTCAGGCGATAGCGCTTGTTCAGGGCTGCATGAAGGAAGACGCGGCTTATACAAAAAAAGAGGGAAAAGATTCAGAACTGACCGGACTCGAAGGAAGCTTCGGGGATGCTGTTAAACAGATGGCGGACAGCATAACCGGTGGAAGTGATTCAGTTACAAGAAATATAAGCTTTTCATATTCAGGTCTTGATGATATGGGAAGCCTTTCCGGACAGATGACCATGGATGATTCCTACACCATAACAGTGGATGTATGGGTGGATTCCGATAAAGCGGACTATCCGCTTACACTTACAATTCCGGGATCGGCTCAGACTGTGAAACAGGAAATACCGGGTAGAAAGAATAAGGGAAAGACCAAGAGAATAACCTACGTATCCTGGTCGAAGGATGGTATGTATGTAACCGGTACGGATAATGGTTGAGGTTAAAGATGTTCCTAAAACTAAGAAAAAGGATTAAGTCAAAAAGCGGTGAAACGCTTATAGAAACGCTGTTTGCACTTCTTATAGGAGTGCTGGCACTTATAATGCTGCCGGGTGCAATTGTGGCTGCAACCAGGGCAAATAAGGAGTCTGCAGAGAATTCGGTATATACTGAAGGTAATAGTAACAATGTGGTTACAGTAACAGGTTTTAGTATAGACTAGCCAAACACACTATGAAGACTGTACAATTAAAGTTAAGACAACTTTACAGAAAAAGGATAAAAGGGAGCAGTGGCGGATTTTCTATTTTGGAAATGCTCCTTGCCATTATTATTCTGCTCCTTGCTACGCAGCTTGTGGCTGAATCCATAAGTCTTGCAAGTAAGCATTATATTCAAAGCACCAACAGATCCAAGGCTCAGATGATAGTTTCTACGCTGGCAGATTTTGTAAGATCCGAACTGACAGTAGCAAGTGATGTCATTGTTGAGGGCGGGGAAGTCTCTTTTATTGACGGAAGCGCACGCCTGGGCGGCAGATGCACACTGGGACTTGAAGGCACAACGTTATGCCTGAAAAATGCAAAAACCGGAAAGAACTATTATCCGATAGTTGGAAGCCAAGGCGGAACGCCTTTTGAATATGCGAACGGATTGTATGTAAGCAGTTTTAACATAGATTACAGTGAAGGTAGCGAAGAAGCAGGGACATTCAGCTATTCGATAGCAGTATCCGATAAAACGGGGAAAGAACTTGCGACAGGAAGATACACGGTAAAAGGTAATATTTTTACAATAGAAAATTAAGTCTGAAAGGATAAAAAATATAACGATCGGGGAGTTAGTTGTTTATGAAAAAAGTTGGGTCAACTAGAAATATTTTACGTGGAAGAAACAAATCAAAAGGATTCACAGTTGCAGAGTTGCTGATAGTAGTTGCTATTCTGCTTGCGCTTGTTGCATTTGGCGTTGTGGCCGGGATCAGGATTATAAGAAATATGAGACAGTCTCACCTTGATAAAAGAGCTGAGGCTGTTTATTATGCCGCTGAGAGCCGGATGATGGAACTGTTCGTAACAGAGAATAAGACGGAAGTCACCGAGAATGATGATGGTGAGGAAGTAACAAAAGCAGTTGTTGAGACCCTTTACAGTGCAAGAAGGTTCACAAATGAAGATGGAACCTTTGCATATATTACTTCCGACGAAGACAGTGCAGCCAAGGCGCTTTTCACAAATGACAGAACACTGGAAGTTGAGCTTGGCTCTGATTACTGGATAATTGAGTATGACCCCGTAAGCCTTGATATTTATGCGGTTATTCTGAGTGAAAATCTCGAAAAGGCAGGAACAGATCTTGCTTCCCTGACCTGTCAGAGTGCAAGCGCGCCGTTGCGCGGAACACCCGAGGACAGAATAGCTGCTTACAATTCATATGTAGGCTACTACTCCGAAGGTGCTAACAACGGAGCCGGAGCAGCGGCGAAGAGCGGCCTCAGGGTAGGAGCATGGATCCTTAACAGACGAGAGCTTCTCGGAGTTATAAAGATATCCGCTGATGAGAAGACAAGAAGAGCGATAGAGAATCTCTCATTTAAAGTATCACTTAGCGGTGAAAAGAGTGAGAGTGAAGATATAGATATCTCTGCAAACGAGATTTTCTGGCAGAACTATGCCCAGGATGAGGACAGCAACTTCCTGGAGACTGACGGTAAGACAGGAATTGTTATTACAACTTCCGATATAAGAACCACTATCCCGGCAACCTGCTTTGGTGCAGCTACTGATAATAATGGAAGATATGCCCTTATAGGATATGTAAAACTTGATTCCCTTGATAAAAAGCTCCAGTTCAAGGATATCAAGGCAGGTGGAACAGGCGGAAAGCTTGGATCAAGCATTACACCCGGTGACGATATCACTCTGTCCGTAAAGGTTTGGGATTCCGGAGACGGCAGTGCAAAATATTCGGAAAACGTGAGAGGAGCCAGTGCTATATCAGCGCCGGAGAACAGCCTCTTTGCTGATTTTGATGTCAAAAACGGAATCTCTGTAGCAGAAATTGTATACCCCCGCCATCTTCAGAACCTTGACTATGAGTTCTCACATGTTAAGGCAAATATGGCTGCAGGTGAGGGAACAGGCGGAGAAATAGCAGCAGTCCTTCTTGAGGATATTGAGTGGGATGAAGAGGAAAATCTCTCTAAAGACAAGGTTAGGAACTTTACTCCGATTAACAATGAAGAGCTGGTATCCTTTAACGGTCTCAGATTCGATGACCCGGAGGAAGCAGTTCCTCTTGGTGATGCAAACAGCATCAAGGCCGAAGATCCCGAGAAGGAAAATGGCCAGGTAGAGAATGAAGAAAGCAAATATCATTTTATTAAGGGACTTCGAATAGATACTTCCGATTCGTCCTATGCTCTTATAGGGAGCAACAGGAATATCGGTCTTTTCGGTGTGCAGCCGCATCTGACTGTAGCCAATCTCATTTTGACTGATTTTGACATTAAAAACACTGTTGGAAATCAGGCTACCGGTATGCTTGCCGGCAAGCTTGAAAATTCCACCGTAAAAAATATTTTTGTATATAACACTTTCTCGGATGCTGTAGCAAAGAAGGTTACAGGTACCGGCAGTACCGCAGGACTTGTGGGTGAAATGACCGGCACCTCGGTTGACGGCTGCGTCATTAAGAATATTGTTGTTGATTCTGCAGGAAATGCAGGAGCACTTGCGGGAAAAGTATCCGGCGGCGGAGAAATCAGAAATGTACTTGCCTATAACGGAGAATTGAGTACTACAGGCGGAGACTCTGCCCGTGCAACCACAGCAGGATTTGATGATTCGACGTATGAGATTACGGGAAGTCAGAACGTCGGTGGTCTTATCGGTGAGATGGAAGGCGGTACTTTGACCGGATGCTCAGCTGCACTTTATGTAAGAGCAGCATCAGGAAATACCGGCGGACTTATCGGAAAAGCAGGATCCGGCGCATCCATCAATATGTGTCAGTCCGGTGGACATACCATTACAGACAGTAACGGACAGGCAGGAAAATATGATAAGAGCACGGCAGCAAATGCCAGAGGAAGAGTTAATGTAATAGGAGCATCTTCCGCAGGTGGTTTTGTCGGTACATCAAGCGGAGCTACAATACAGAACAGTTATACAACCTGTTCTGTATCAGCAGCTACTGTAGGTGGATTTGCAGGCAGTGCTGACGGCGGAAACATAGCAAATTGTTATGCGGCTTGTCAGGTATTCTTTGAAAATGAAGGAACCGCAGGCGGCTTTATCGGAAGTGGCGGCGGTGGAGCTGTTTCCAATCACTATTTTGAAATAATAAATCCTACTACAGACGGAAAATATCTCAAGGGTATAGGCGGAACAGAGAAGGATGACAAGGATAAGACAAAAGCAATAGATGACGAGATTCTTGACGACAGTGCAAACGGTGAGTATGAATACAACAAATTCATGATACCCCGTTCTGACCTGACGATAGCAAGAGGTGAGAAGACTCACAGATATGAGATGGAACTTCAGCCTGCAATTTACACAATGAAGTTTACGTCCCAGCTCAGTAACATTACATCCAATGAACTTTTCTATACAGACAGTCATTACGGAGACTGGCCTATAGTTGAGCAGCTTGTTATAAATTCAGGAACCAGTATAGCAGAGCGTCCTAAGGGACATATTGATCCCTTTGCAAAGATAAAGGCAATGGCAAGCGATATCAGTAATAGCAATCTGATAAGAACTCTTGCCGAGGCTGTGATTACCGAACCTATTCCTGAAACGGAGAAGGAAGAAACAACACAGGAAAGTACCGAACAGAACACAGCTGAACAGAACACAGCTGAGCAGAACACAGCCGGCGGAACAGAATCTACTGAAGAAGCAGCTCCTTCAAACGAGGAAGCTGCCGAGACACCTGAGGAGAGCGGCTCTACCGAAGCTTCAGTAGAAGAGAATGAAGCGGCACCGGCCGAGGCTGAAAGTACGCAGTCAGAAAGCGCAGAAAACACAGAGGAACAGGCGCCCGCAGAAGAAAACGGAAGCAGCGAAAATGCAGGTGAAGCAGAAGCAGCAGAGGCAGTTACTCCCGAGGAGAATCCGGCTGCTGAGGAGAACGCTCAAAGTACAGAGGAGATGGCTGTAAATCCTGAAGAAGCTGTCAGTGATATTATTCCTGATAATACAGAGAAATCGGCCCCCAATGCTGAAGAGGCACTGACGAATTCCGGAGAAATCAAAGCGGAAATAGAAGAGGAAGAAGACGAAAGCGTTGAAGGCGTTCTTGTTAATGAGGATAAGGGAATCAGTATCTCATTCGGAAAGGATGCAAAGATTCCTGAAGGCGCTGAACTTGAGGTTATAGATATCGCGGAGGATAGCGAGGATTACGACTATGCTCAGCTTGTTAATGATGCGACAGAGGCGATGGAAATTACGACTGAAGATGTCGCAAGCGTGCGAGCACTGGATATCGCAATTGTAAAGGACGGCGAGGAGATTCAGCCTCAGGCACCTGTAACCCTGGAGATTAAAACAGAGCAGCTTTATCAGAATAATGAGCTGTTTGTGGATGACCAGATAACAGCGGTTCACATGACTGACGATGAGCCTGAGCTTATTGAAACCACGGTGACAAATGAGGCTATCGAGGAAGGAATAGTGTCCGATAACCCGGCCTCCAACGACGCGGCAGATTCGCTCAGTTTTGAAACTGACGGATTCTCTGTCTATGTTATCGTACAGCCGATTCAGCAGAAGAAAGTCTATACCACAGATGACAATGTTTACACAATCACTGTGGACTATGATAATGCATCCGGAATTCCTGCGAATGCAGAACTTGTGGTGTCTGAAGTTACAAGTGATACAGAAGAATATGCAGGATATGTGGAGGAGAGTGCGCAGGCAGCAGAAGCCGGCAGTGAGCTCATAAAGCTTGCAAGAGTATTTGATATCTCCTTTGTGGATCCGGAGAGCGGAGATACATATCAGCCCAGCAAGGATGTCAAAGTTTCAATCCAGCTGATGCAGGATGAGGTTTGCAGGGAAAATGAAGAAATAAGAATCGTTCACTTTGGTGATGAGACCAAGGTTGTAGATTCAAGTGTAAATGAAAATGTTATTGAGTTTAATACCGATGGTTTCTCAGTCTATACAATGGTTGAAATAGAGTGGGATGCTTTCGATGCTTCGCTTGCAAATAAGAAGTACTACATTTCATTTTATGACGGAGCAAATACACAGTTCCTTTCACGTACCGGAACTACTCTGACCAGCGATACAAATAAAGATAATGTAACTCCATGGGAATTTACAACTTATGCAGATGGGTATCACATTCATTATGGTGATAACTATATCGGAGTAGTTGGCACAGCGTGGGGCATTACAGATAAGAGCGGTGCAACTGTATTTACAGCAAGTGATATGGGCAATTGCCACTGGATTTGCAAGGCAAACAGCACAGATGCCCAGAAATATATTGGTTATACAGCAGCAACAACCGATTTTAATACTATAACCGGCTACACTTCTCTTGGTGGAAGAAATGATCTTCTTCTTAATGAGGCAGAAGATGTTTCCGATTCCGGTATAAATGGTGACGCATATTTCATAAGAGATTCAAGCGGAAGTAACTACCTTAAGATTGACGGAACATCTCTTGGAAGTACTGCGACCGCTTCTGATGCCACAAGTTGGGAGTTCTTATTTGTAAGAAACGGATATAAAATCCGTAAGGATACAAACTATATCGGAAAGGATCCGGCTGATCCAAATAAGTGGATTATAACCACTAACAGTGACGATGCTGCCGTATTTACTGCATGTGATATGGGAACATATCATTATGTTGCAGAAATCACAGGAGACTTCTTGGGATATAATGCCACCGACGGATTTGCAAGACGATATACGGGTGGTGTTATTGCGGATAATCAGCTGATTGTATCGGAAACAGCTGACGGAGCAGACTTCATAGATAAGACATATGATGGCAAGACGTATTATATCTCAAGAGGTGAAAAGTACTTAGATACAACTACAAACGGAACAGATAATCCTTTTGCGGCAGCACCGTGGACATTTACATTTAATGACGCTAAGGGTGGATACCTTATCCATCAGGGAAGCAATTACCTTACAGGTACGACAGCTGCACTGGGAATAACTACAACGGAAGCATCAGCTGATGCGTTTGTAGTAGGTGATATGGGAACATATCACATTATTGGTAATGCGCAGACCGCTACCAACTTTATGGGATATTCAAGTAGTTCATTCAACATGACGGAGACTGGTGCGACTTCGACTAATGCCCAGCTGATACTGTCAATGAATGTTATTGACAACGTTGATAAGGCATTGGATGGAAAGGAATTCTATGTAATTACTTATGATGGATGGTATTTAACCAATTATAACGGAGGAACTAATGAAAAGCGATATCAGCAATCAGTTCCTAATTATAAGTCATATGTTTCAAGATGGACATTTACTTCTTCCGGTAGTGGATATTATATACATAATGGAAATAAGTATTTTGCTGTGAATGCTGATAAAACACTAAGTATTGTGAATGATACGACAGCAGCATCATCTTTTATTGTTAGTGATATGGGGTCTTATCATTTGATTAAGGATACTAACAATAATTATCTTGGACATAATATTTTACAGGCAGCGGCAGTAAACAAAGCGTCTATTAATGCCAGTGCAGCATTTGACTCTCAAGAGGCTAGATTTTTGCTGGTAGATGATATCAGCTTAAATGGTGATTTTATTATCTTCACCAAAAGAGAGACTGGTAACGAGTTTTATAGAGCTTTGCTTGGAGAAGTATCTCCGTATAAAGCTGGTGCACTTAAAGGAATAAATATATCAGATCCGCCATTTAAGCAAACAACATCTACAGCAACAACTATCAATGATCCAAATGAGGTGCTTACGGTTTGGCATTTTGAGAAAGTTGAAGGGCAGTTACTGCAACATTATATTTCCTGTAACGTAGGTGGAAGTACAAAATATCTTTCAATTAAGAACGGTAATGTTTCTTTATCAGACGCACCGGAAGCTTTAGTAATGGCACCTCGACTGGAGATTGGTACAGAGGGACTTCCGACTACGAGAACCTATAGAATACTAAGTACAACCATTACGGATCAGTGTCTGAGATTTAATGCAAGTAATAGAGACAAGCCATATTATGAAACAAGTACAAGTATTGAAGATATTCTTTCGTGGCATTATATTTCTTCCGCGCAACCTATGAAAACAGTTCACTACATTTATAACCAGGATCCCGGGGATAAAGGAACTGCGGACAAGTTGCCGCCTGTTGAGACAATTGTGTTCCAGGGAGACAGTATTGTATTAAAGCAGCCCAAGGTTACTAAGTATATCTCCAAGGGCGAGAAGTATACCCATGCGTATATCTTCAAGGGCTGGAGAGATACCGCAACCGGAACAATATATAATCCGGGCGATACAGTTGATATTTCCGCAAGGACGGAAAATGCCTTCGATTTCGAGGCGTTATGGGAGTATGATCCCGACACCGTAATCGTTGAATATGTGATTCCGCATGCCCAGACTAACTATGGATATCTGATTGATGCTAACGGTAACAGAATTAATGAGTTGCCTATGGCTGCAGTTGATGATAGCGGCAATGCAATCCCTGATAATACTGAGATGATTATCGGTGAAACGGAAACTCATAACTATAAAGTTCGTGATATAAGAAATACCACTGAGAGTGATTCCAGATTATATCACATGTATCAAAGGCTGAAGACCGCTGGTAATGATAATTATCGCACGTATGAGTTTAAATATTGGCAGGCAGATAACGGCGATATTATAAAGCCCGGAGATACAATCAGTCTTGAAAAATATATGAATGATGAAGGCGTAGTCACACTTACCGCGCAGTGGGTATATGAGTTCCAGAATGGAACAATGGCTAATGTCAGCTTCTCAATCATAAGGATTGCGGATGTTCCGGATAATACATATACTGACGCGGACGAACTTGTTGCTATCAGTGAGGAACTGAGTCAGTATGCTGTTCATGTGGGCGGAACCATTATGCATGGTGTAAATCCCGATGGAAGCATTCAGTATCCGGATGAGTTCAAATCACCTACTAATCCAAACGTGAAATATTGGATGATTGCACCGTATTCAGACAGGGATCTGTCGACAGAGAGAGAGGTATTAAAGACCGATAATGCCATCAGATATGAACTATATGGTGATGGATATACGGATGACGGATACATGGAGAATAAGTTCCATCAACTTGCGCCGAGATTGTCTTCGGATATAAGAGGAACCAATAACTACGATCCAAATCCGACTACCTTAAGAAATAATGAGATACATAAATGGTCGGTTCCATATCTGCCATCGGATGAGAAAGCACTTAGTATTCTTAGAAATAAACAGCAAAAAGTATATCTGAGTAAGGCAGATGCTGATGCTGACAACTACATACCATTTGATGAGCTCACACCTGATAACTACACGCTTCGCTGGTATTTTGTTAAGTATCAGTCCAGTGATGAGATTGGATTCCATATCGATGGAAAGCTGACCAAAAAAGAGAGCTATATTACCATAACAAAAACCTTCAAAGAGCCGGCAACTATTAATGCTATAGAAGGTATCATGGATAATGCCAAGAATAGCTACGATAATAATGATAGCCTGAAAACAATAGGTCAAAAGCTTACAAATGATAATAATAAGTGCTTCTATATCAGACTTGATGACAATCAAAATAAAAATCATGTTGTTAAGCTTGCCTTGTACGACAGAACCAGGAAAGATGATACGGGTAAAGATGTGGCCAGGGTGTCTGAAGGAGAACTTGGAGCTTATTCGAATATATTCGGTTATATCAGGCGAAACGACTCCACTGATGCTGATGGCAATAAGCTGGTAAAACTCACCTGGGTAGTAGCTTTCGATGAGTATGAGAAGGATCACACCTTTACATTAACAGAGAAGAATTACAACTTCACTGATGAAGTAAAGAAGGTAAGCTATGGAATTAAGCTTCAGCACAACAAGACCGGAACAGGTAATGCTGATGATGAGATGCTTAAGGACTGGGATCCTGAAACAGATACCATCTCGACATCGCCGCATACACCTGATGTTGAATTTAATCCGGAAACAAGCGTAGCGAACAATCTGTTCAACACTTATGCACCGGGCTCGATACTAAGCATCAAGAAGGTCGACGGAAACCAAAAGAACGATGATGGCTCTGAAAAGACAATGGCTAATGTTGAGTTCAGGGTATTTGAAGTTGACGGAGATGGTAAGGAGGACCAGCTAAAACTTTATAAGCTTGATGATGGAAAGTATACGATTTTCTTTGAGAATGATGCTACAGTGGTTAACGAGGCTAAGACAGACAAGGACGGCTTGCTTGATATCACCATGGCAGCTTCCGCTAAGGAAAATAAAGTTAAAACTTATGTCATCAAGGAGACAATTCCTGAAGGCTATGTAGGTTACCAGGATTACGTAAATCCGCCGCAGTTCAAGATCACAATTGACGATAACAGCAAGATTACTTTGAAGAAGGATGATGTCAAGGTTAAGCCTGCTTACGGAAAGATTGAACCTTGCGATAAGGACTGGAAGCGTGTTGACTATGAAAACGATAAGGTCATCACAAATTACATCAAGGTTATCAACGGTGGAACCGAAGAGGTATTCTTCAAGAAGATCGACGGAGACGGAAAGGTAATAGCCGGAGCAAAATTCAAGATTTATGATACTGCCAAGACCGGTGATAATAATAAGTTTGCCGATGTACTTGCCGGCAACGGAAAAGCCTACGAGAATATTACAATCAAGGATGGAGATAAGGATGTAACAACCGATGAAGTTGTATCAATCGGTGAAGCTATACCAACTTCCACCGAGGACAAGAAGGCTAATGTAATATTCAGTGTCCCGGTAGGTACTTACTACATGGTTGAGACAGCAGCGCCTAAGGACTACGAGGCAGATTACTATCTTGATAAGGATATGCCGAAGGGTGCAGATCCCGACCTGAAGGAAGGTGAGAAGTACAAGTATCATGACAAGTATGTATACAGAATTACAGTAGGTAATGATAATGTTAAACTTCTTAAGGGATATGAGAATTCCGAGGAGACTTTCGTTATCCAGAGGATGATCGATGAAGACACTGCAGACACTACTTTGGATGTTGCAAAGTACGGAATAATCAACATCAACCTGAAGAGAGGAAAGCTTCTTCTTAAGAAAGTTGATGGTGAGCAGTATCCTCTAAGTGGTAAAGAGTTTGAGATACTTAGACCCGATAAGACCGTGATAGCGTCGAGTCTTGAGGAACTTAAGAAATATCAGTCAGGCAACGGAGCGCTCGGAACGATGCAGAAGCGCAAATCGGGAGATGGCGGTGCATTCTATATCGGTAAGCTCAGTCTCGGAACCTATTACCTGCATGAGATCAGTCCTGAAAAATGGTACAAGATTGAGGTAACAGAAGTAGATGGATATGTAAAGCCGATTATTACAGATACAACAAATCCATTTACTGAATAATAAACTAATAATATGATGTAGGTGTCAAAAGGTACTTTTGACACCTACATCATTATATTCAATAAATTAAAAGTGAGCATAAAAAGATGGTCGCCCAAAGAAGAAAAAAGCAAAACGCGCGTACAGTTATTTTGCTGATCGAATTAATCGTAGTAGTAATACTCGGTTTCATAGTATACAAAACTTTCAAACCGATTGATTATGTGAAGTATGCGGAAACGGTAGAGATTCCGGAATGGATTGATGTTCAACTGATAGATGAGGGTAATCCCTCGAGGACAGGACTTTTACTGGATGGAATAAATGATATTGTAATCCACTATGTTGGTAATCCGGGAACAACAGCGCAGCAGAACAGGGATTTTTTCAATCACGAGGATTCCGATGTCTGTTCTCATTTTGTTGTGGGAATGGAAGGTGAGATCATTATGTGTCTTCCCTTGAATGAGAGATCTGCAGCAAGTAACGACAGAAACCATGATACCATCTCCATAGAGGTGAGTCATCCCGACGATACCGGAAAGTTCACGGACGCTTCCTACGAATCACTTTTGAAGCTCACAAGGTGGCTCATGAAGGAATTCGGGCTAAAGAAAAATCACGTCATAAGGCACTATGACGTGACCGGAAAGGAGTGCCCAAGATATTTTGTAACTCATGAGGATGCCTGGGAAAAGTTTAGGGAAGACCTATAAAATTTTCATCGGGGATTCCGTTGTTGAGAGCGTTGGCACCAAGAAGAAGGATATTTTATAATTTCTTAATTGTCTCTTTTCATATGCTTAATTGAGTGCAAATAAGGCTCAGTGATAGAATTAATTTGTAAAATTGTGACCAGTATACTTGCACAAAAAGGCTTGTGAAGGGGACATAATGGAAAAGCTAAAGAGATGGCAGACGTATGTGCTTATGCTTGTCTGCATTCTCGTCAACTTAATTGGAAGATATATAGCTACCGCGCTTCAGCTGCCCTTCTGGCTGGATGCGATTGGTACTATTATTGCAGCAATTGAGCTCGGCCCTGTAGGCGGAGCTATTTGTGGTGCAAGTCTGAATATTATTACCGCATTTGAAAATCCGATAAATCTTGCGTATGCTTTGGTATCTATTGCTATAGGAATAGCAGCAGGTATCATCTTTTCAAAATCAAGAAACTATTCCTTATTCAGAGTGCTGGCAACAGCCATGTTCTGCGGACTTTTGTCGGTGTGTATTTCGACGCCCCTAAGTCTTCATTTTTATGAGGGAAGGACGGGAAATATCTGGGGCGACGGACTGATAGACATGATATCCAGGGACGTAAATGTTCCGGTAGTATGGTCATTTCTTGGAGATGCATTTGTAAATGTTCCTGATAAGGTATTAAGTGTTCTTATCGCAACACTGTTTGTGCGCATTCATATGAGTATTACGGATAGAAGGAAAAGGACTGTTTCCGGAAGTATGCTTTTTTTGGCTCTGATACCGCTTGCTTCTCTTGTGTTTTCCATACAGGTAAAAGCTTTTGATATGAAGTCAGAATATGCAGCTGTTATCTATGATACCGATGACGGACTGGCTACGATGGAGATAAATGCGATAGCACAGACACCAGATGGGTATGTCTGGGCGGGAACCTATGCCGGGCTGTTCAGATGTGACGGAAATAAATTCGAGGAAGTTATACTTGATGAGAGAATTAGTAACGTCATGACTTTGTACGTGGATACAAAGGGATGTCTCTGGATCGGTACCAATGACAGCGGAATGGCAAAGTATAACCCCAATAATGGGGAGATTCTTTTCTATACGGTTTTTGAGGGACTGTCTTCAAATTCCATAAGGCATTTCTGTGAGGATCCTTACGGAAATATGTTTGTTGCAACAGCAACAAGACTCTGTATAGTGGGGGCAGACGGAAGGATCAAGGAATATCCGGACGAAGAAATAAACGGCGTGCGCTCTATGGTATGTAACGATCATGGCATAGTGGGCGGTGTTACAAATGGCGGCGAGCTTTTCTTTACAGAGGGATCTCAGCTCATAAACAAGATGAAGCTGAAGGAAGATATGGCATCTTTTTCCGCAATCGGAACAGGAGACAATAATGAGTTTCTTGTAGGCACAACCTCTGATTTTGTTGTGTGTGTTACCGTAGTAAATAAGCAGGTAATAGAGGGCAGAAGGTATTCGGTGGATGACGCTGAATATTTTAACAAGATATATTATTCCGAGGAAAATAATGGGTACTTTTACTGCTGCGAGAAGGGCAACGGTTTTATGACCAAAGAGGGAATAAGTACGAGTATGTCCGTTGCCGATTTTTCCAGCTCTATTACGGATATAACTGTGGATTATCAGGGGAACGTGTGGTTTGTATCCAATAAGCAGGGAATACTTCGATATTCCTGGAATCCTTTCATGGACATTTTTGCCAGGGCGAACGTTGATAAGGATGTTGTAAACTGCGTCCTTGTGAAGGACGGCCTTTTGTATGTGGGAACCAACAGCGGGCTTGTTACCATAGATTTAAAGACTTATTACGCAGTTCCTATTGATCATCCAAACTACTTCAAGAATGTAAGAATACGTGACCTCATGGAGGATTCACAGGGCAATATATGGGCATGCACCTATGGGAAACACGGACTTATAGAATTAAAAACTGACGGCGGAATAGAGACCTATAATGAGAGAAACAGGGGAACCTTAGGCGGTAAATTCAGATGTGTCATAGAGCTTGAGGATGGGACAATTGTTGCGGCTACCAGCACGGGACTTAATTTTATAAGAAAAGGTGTTGTAAAAAGAACCATGGGTGAAGAGGATGGGCTGACAACTCAGGTTCTTACTATGGTTGAAATTGCAAACGGAGATCTGCTTGTCGGAACAGACGGCGGGGGTATAATGATTATTTCCGAGGGAAAGATTATATATCGCTATGCCAAGGATGATGGTATGGAATCCCTTGTTATTATGAAGATCGTTCCCTGCGGAGATGGGGAATATATCTATGTTACCAGTAATGCGCTCTATTATTACAAGGATCAGAAGGTAACCAGACTTACGAATTTCCCGTACAAAAACAATTATGATGTACAGTTTACCGACGACGGAAGGGTGTGGATAACCTCCAGTGCCGGAATCTATATAGTGGAAAGAGAAGATCTGATAAATAATGTCGAGGACATGGGCTATACGCTTTTTAATAAGAGTAAGGGACTTTATTCAACTCTTACGGCCAATTCCCGCAACGCTGTTTACGATGGGAATTTGTATCTATGCTGTACTGACGGCGTACGAAGAATAGGCATCAACGGGGAGACTTTTGATGAAAAGGATTACGCAATAAGAGTTGGAAAGCTGACAGCGGATAATGAAGAGATTGAACCTGACGAAAACGGAAATTATTTAATTCCGGCTACTTCAGGCAGGGTAACTTTTGATGTTGCTGTTTTGAATTTTACTCTATCCAATCCTATTGTACACATAGTACTTGAGGGGAGCGGAGACGAAGGCATAATATGCACTCAAAGGGAGATAAGTCCTCTTAGCTACATGAACCTTCCTTATGGAGATTACAAATTAAATGTGGAGGTATATGACTCTGCAGGAAAAAATGTAATACGACAGGAAAGCTTCCATGTTATGAAGGAATCCCAGATTTTTGAAAGGGCTTATTTCAAAGCATATCTCTTTACGGTATGCACCCTCTTTGTAATCTTCATCGGTTGGATGATAGGAAGAATCGGCCTCGGTATTAACAGCCTCGAGAGATGGCAAAAGGAAGCGAAGATAGACCCGATGACAGGCTTCTGGAATAAGGGATATACTCAGCTGGCACTGGAAGAAATGTGCAAGAATACTGATGGTATCCTGATGGTAATTGACCTTGATAATTTCAAGCTTGTTAATGATGTATTCGGACATGAGACAGGTGATAAGGTTCTGATTAAATTTGCGGAACTAATCAGGTCCTGCATTCGTGATGATGATTTTGTGGGCAGAATCGGCGGAGATGAATTTGTGACCTTTATAAAAGGAGCCAATGATGAGCTGGCGGTTTCAGAGAAAGAAAAATATCTGAACGAACAGATACTGAAATCCGGAGAAGATATCATGGGTAAGGAGATGGGAATCCCGCTCGGTGTTTCCATCGGAGCTGTCTGTGCCCCTGAAGAGGGAACGGATTATTCGGAGCTTTTCAGAAAAGCCGATAAAGCGCTTTATAATGTAAAGCAAAACGGAAAACACGGATATGATATGTTCAGAAGCAGCGGCATGAATGGCAACGATCAAAGCGAACTCAAAGCGAACGGCGTTGCCGGAATAAAGATGCTTCTCGAGGAGCGCGGAAGTCAGAAAGGCGCATATCTTGTAGATCTCGATAAATTGCAGATGGTCTACAGACTCTTTTCCAGAATGGCGAAGAGAACCATTGTGAATGTCTGGATCGTGCAGTTTATTGTTACAAGAGAGGACGGCGGAGAAGTCGCCGAGGAAGTAATGCAGATCCTTATCGACGTACTTACCGATAACCTCCGAAGTAATGATGTTATAGCGCCGAACGGCAAAAACCAGGTAATATTGATACTTACTGACATAAGTGAAGAAAACGGTCATACTCCTATAGACAGAATCTATGCGGCGTGGGATGCAAGAGGCGGTCATGAAGGCTACGTGCTTGCCTATGAAACAGACGGGATGAGCTGAAAAATTAATAACATAGGTGAGTTATTTGTGCTAAAATGGTTTCTGGTATATTTTCGCGCCAAATGCGTAGTTTAGTTAAGGAGTATTAGAAATGCAGTCACGTACACATACATGCGGCGAACTTAGAGCCGAGAACGTGGGAAATAAAGTTAAGCTTGTAGGCTGGCTTGAGAATTTTCGTGAAGTCGGAGCTGAGCTCGGCTTTGTAGTATTGAGAGATTTTTATGGAACAACACAGATTGTCGTCGAGACCGAGGACATGATGAAGGTTGTTAAGGCAATCAATAAGGAGTCAACTATTTCCGTTGAGGGTACAGTTAGGGAGAGAAGCTCCAAGAACCCCAAGCAGGAGACAGGTGATATCGAGGTCGTTCCCGAGAAGATAGAGGTTCTCGGACGCTGCAGATACAACGAGCTTCCTTTTGAGATAAACAGAAGCCGCGAGGCAGATGAGACAGCTCGTCTTAAATATCGTTATCTTGACCTTAGAAATCCTGAGGTTAAAAAGAATATTATTCTTAGAAGCAATGTCATTGCTGCTCTTAGAGCATCTATGATCGAGCATGACTTCATGGAGATCACAACACCTATTCTTACAGTGTCATCTCCCGAAGGTGCAAGAGACTACCTTGTTCCTGCGAGAAAGCATCCCGGAAAGTTCTATGCACTTCCCCAGGCTCCTCAGCAGTTCAAGCAGCTTCTGATGACCTCCGGAATAGATCGCTATTTCCAGATCGCACCCTGCTTCCGTGATGAGGATGCAAGAGGTGACAGATGTCCCGGTGAGTTCTATCAGCTTGATATGGAGATGGCTTTCGCATCTCAGGAAGATGTATTTGAGATATGTGAGGATGTTCTTCCTCCGATCTTTGCTAAATATGGCACATATGACAGAGCATCAGGTGCTCCGTTTGCAAGAATTCCTTACCGTGAAGCTATGGAGAAGTATGGCTCAGATAAGCCCGACCTTCGTATCGATCTTACTGTTCAGGATGCTACAGAGGTTCTTAAAGATTGCGGATTTGGTCCGTTTGCGACCAAGGCCGAAGACGGAAACGATACAGATGTAAGAATCAAGGCAGTTGTTATCTCTGATTTCAAGGAGAGCCGCAAGTTTATCGATAAGACCATCGCTGACGTTGAGGTTCAGGCAGGTGTTAAGCCTTACTGGTTCAGAATAGATGAAAATAACGAAGTTGTTGGCGGTATCGCCAAGTTCGTTCAGGAGAACAAGGACGCTGTTGTATCCGCACTTGGACTTAAGGCCGGTGATCTTGTGGTACTCAGCTCAGGCAAACTTCTTCAGGCACAGAAGACAGCAGGCGTAGTTGTTAAGACTTTCGGTGCTGCTGTTCCCGGACACATGGACAAGGAGCAGTATTCCTTCTGCTGGATTGTTGATTTCCCGATGTACGAGATCGGTGAGGAGTCAGGCGAGCTTGAGTTCTGCCACAATCCTTTCTCAATGCCCACAGGCGGTATGGAGACACTTCTTAAGGCTGAGCGAGGTGAGATGGATCCTCTTGATATCATGGCTGACCAGTATGACCTTGTATGTAACGGTATCGAGCTTTCATCAGGTGCTGTTCGTAACCATGATCCCGAGATCATGATCAAGGCATTTGAGCTTGTACGCCTTGGCGAAGAGGATGTTAAGGCTAAGTTCCCTGCAATGTACAATGCATTCTGCTATGGTGCACCGCCGCATGCAGGAATTGCTCCCGGTGTAGACCGTATGATCATGCTCCTTTCAGGCGAGCCTACAATCAGAGAGGTTATTCCTTTCCCGATGAACAAGAACGCCCAGGATATCATGATGGGTGCTCCCGGAGAGGTTACCGAGAAGCAGCTCGAAGAGCTTCACATCAAAACGGTTGTAGAGGAATAAAAAATGTAGGAGGTTCCGAGTTGTCGGAACCTCTTTTCAAGAGATGGAGCTTTTATGGTCTTTAGTTCTACAGTTTTTTTGTTTTGTTTTTTGCCGCTGACACTGATCGGCTGCTACATCATAAGAAGTCAGACCTATAGGAATGCATGGCTTCTTATCATGAGTCTGGTGTTCTTTGGGTGGTCGCAGCCCCGGTATTTATGGATCATTGTGGCAAGTATCATAATCAATTATCTGTCTGCTCTTTTTATGAGCCTGTTTGAACATAAAAAGAAGGCGGTTCTGTTTTTGGCAGTTGTTTGTAACTTGCTGCTTCTCTTTTACTACAAGTATCTGGATTTTTCCATTCAGACATTAAATGATGCCTTTGGGATATCAATTCCTCTAAGAGGGATAATCCTGCCTATCGGTATTTCTTTCTTTACCTTCCAGGGTATGAGTTATGTGATCGATGTTTTCAAGGGTGATGTCAGGGTTCAGAGGAACCCGCTCAAGGTTGCCCTTTATATTGTTCTGTTCCCGCAGCTTGTTGCCGGACCGATTGTCAGATACATCGATATAGAAAATGAGATTGATAACAGGAATCCCGGAATGGCGGATTTTTCTGCAGGTATTACGAGGTTTGTAATCGGCCTTTCTAAGAAAGCCATAATTGCAAATACGATGGCTGAGGTGGTCGATACCATATGGGATGCGGGAATATCCAATAACACAGTGGCGATTGCCTGGCTTGGAAGTATCGCGTATTCGCTGCAGATATTTTATGATTTCTCGGGCTACAGTGACATGGCAATCGGTATAGGAAGGATGCTCGGATTCCATTTTTGTGAGAACTTCGACAGACCTTACATCTCCAGGAATATTACCGAGTTCTGGAGGAGATGGCACATATCGCTGTCTTCCTGGTTCAGGGACTACGTTTACATTCCTCTTGGCGGAAACAGGAAGCACCTTTACAGGAACCTTATCATCGTATTTATGCTGACAGGTCTTTGGCACGGTGCGTCGTGGCACTTTGTAATCTGGGGCGCCTGGAACGGGTTCTTTATTGTTGTGGAGAGACTCCTTAGAGGCCGCGGCAAGAGCGCTTCTGCGGATGAAAAGAATGCAATAGGTAAAAATATTTTAAGACACATATATGCGCTTTTTGTTATCAATACCGGGTGGGTGCTCTTCAGAGCGGATAACTTTGCTCTGGCCATGAAGTATCTGGGCACGATGTTCGGAATCGGATTATCCGGAATGCCCGGATTTAAGATCTCCTGGTATGTAAATAACTGGGTTCTGGTTGTGATGGCTATTGCAATATTTGATATAGTTGGCGGATTTACGCGCCTGAAACAATTTTGTGATGCCAGAATGTCAGGCATAGCATATAGCGTTGTAAAGCTGGCAGCGGTGTACGGAATGTTCCTTCTTGCAATTATGAGGGTTATGTCCGGAACCTATAATCCGTTCATATATTTCCAGTTTTAGAATAAGGATGATTATGAAAAATAAGTTTTTAGAGAAAATATACATAATCGGATTTGCCGTGATGCTCCTTCTCCCTCTGATTTTTATTAACAGGGATGAGGATGCCATTTCCGAGCAGGAAAACAGAACGCTTGCAGGTTTTCCGCAGCTTAGAAAGGATGGCAGTTTTAATAAGGAGCTGCCCACAGATATAGAGAACTACCTTAACGACAGATTAGGTTTCCGAGATCAGATAATCTCTATGAACGCTCTGATGCAGTACCACGTATTCGGGAGAATGGAAAACGGCAAGAGATACAGACTGGGACCGGATGGTGAGTTCAACATAATTGAAAATGATATGGTGGAAACCTATCAGCATTTCAATCTGTTCACCGACAAGGAAAAGGATCGTATCGCCTCCGATTTCCAAACTATATCGGATTATTTAAAGGGCAGGGACTGCGAGTTTTATTATATGCAGTGCTGGGATAAGCAGACCATCTATCCCGAGTACTTCCCAACAAGTGTTAATCAGTACGGAGATTATTCAAGGACTGACCAGTTCCTGGAAACCCTTGAGACAAGGACGGATGTACCGGTGATTCCTCTAAAGGATGATTTTGTAGCTGAAAAGAGTAACTACGAGGTTTACAGCAAATACGGGGATCCCGTGCATTGGACTCAGAGAGGTGCCTTTATCGGATATACCAAGGTCATGGAAAAGCTAAACGAAAACCGGGAGGATAAGTTCAGTGTCCTTGCGGAATCGGATTTTGATATAGACATGACCGACCAGGGAATGAGCTTCTACGGCGGAGTCAGAAGGGAAAATGTTTCCGAGAACTTTAATAGGAAGGTCACTAATGCAGTCATGGATGAGAATTATGACGAGGAACATTCGGAGTTTGAGGGCATTAAGACCTATCACTTTATAAATAATAAAGCAGGAAATGACTGCAAGGTGATGATAGTCGGAAACAGCTTTATTGTTAATTATTTGAAAGAGGATTTCGCCGAGAGCTTCGGAGAGACCCTTGTGGTCTGGAATGATGTCGGAAAGAAGTTTGATTCCTGGGTGGAATGCTACGATCCCGACATAGTAATTTATGAGATGGTAGAGCGATATGCTGCCTACGATAAAGTTCATAAAGCAGCAAAAAAGATTTCCAAGAAATAAAAATATTGTACTGATTTTATAATCAGCTTAAAAAGCCGGGAATTGCTTATAAAAGCATTCTTGGCTTTTTGTAAAATGTTTGTAAAATCGATTACTAACAATTGTTTTTTCTGAAAAATAACTGTATTATTGAAATATATGTTGCGGTATTTCGGACTTTTTTAGAATTATCACGAATTCTCGGAAAAAGGCTTAAATGATAAAGAAAACGACAGATTTTTCAAAACTTATGACGCAGTTTGCGATGGTGGGGCAGCTTGGGTTATCACTTGTAACACCGCTCCTCATCTGTATTTTTGTGTGCTATCTGCTGACTACGAAGCTCGGAGTCGGCGGCTGGGTCTACATTATCGGTTTCTTTTTCGGACTTGGCGGATCAGCCATGACAGCCTACAAGGTGTACCTGGAAGTCGATAAGAAGAACGAAAAGAAAAAACGCCCGGACAACGAAGTGAGTTTTAACAAGCATATTTAAAGGGCGAGGGGGGACGGAGAAAGTTTTATGGTAATTCAGGACGCAGTCAAAAAGGAGACCACTTTTATTGCTGTGGGGACAGCGGTGGCCAGCCTTATCGTTATAATATTGTTTTTTATTTTGCATCAAGTGGTACCCAGTGATGCGCCTTTTGGCTATACGGTACCTTTTGATTATAAGGTCTTCTTAGGTGCGATAGGTGGAACTATCGTTGCAGTGGGTAACTTCTTCTGGATGGGACTCACAGTGCAGAAGATCACGGGGATGAGTGAGGAGGAGACAGACAGAGCCAGAAGCACCATGGCAGTGAGCCTTCGGTATCGCACGATGATGCAGCTCTTATGGGTGATTCTGTCTATCTTCGTACCGGCGATCAATCTTGTGACCGGTGTGATACCTCTTTTTATTCCCAGTATTTTAATAAAAATTCGCGGGATTCTAACTGCGAGGAAAGGAAGGTGAAAATAAAGTATGAACTTTGAAGTAGCCGGCAGTAAGATCTATTACTCCATCCACACCGGCATACCGATTCTGGGCGATTTCAATATTACCGAGACTCTGGTTGTCAGCTGGATAGTAATGGCAATCATAACGCTGCTGTGTATCTTCCTGACGAGAAACCTTCAGGTCGAGAATATTTCAAAGCGCCAGGCGGTTGCAGAGATGATCGTTGAAGCGGCACACAATCTGGTTCGAAGTAATACCGGTGGCACCAAGTTTGACTGGCTGATTCCGCTGGTATCCGCGATATTCGCCACGAGTATAGTGTCGAACCTTATATGCCTTGTGGGACTTCGAAGTCCGACAGCCGATCTTTCGACAGAAGCGGCATGGGCAATTGTCGTATTTGTTATCATCACTGCATGCAAGATTAAAGCAGGAGGTTTCCTTGGGTATCTGAAAGGATTTACAACTCCCATCGCTGTTATGACACCGTTCAATATTCTATCCGAGTTGGCAACACCTGTCAGTATGGCTTGCCGTCACTTCGGTAACATACTCTCCGGTATTGTTATTGACGGACTGATCTATGCAGCACTTGCCATTGCGTCTTCCGCATTATTCGGACTCATACCGGGCGCTGTGGGTGATGTACTTTCCCAAATTCCGATCCTGAGCGTCGGTCTCCCGGCAATCCTGGGCGTATATTTTGACTGGTTTACAGGATGTATGCAGGCGTTTATTTTCTCAATGCTGACGATTATGTATATCGCAAACGCAGCAGAGGGTTAATTCATCTATATGCCTTCTCCTGGGGGAGAAGGTGGCACGAAGTGCCGGATGAGGGGAAAATTAAATAAGAAAAATCATAATAAAAATCTTAGGAGGATTTCAACATGAGTGATTTTCAGATTTTAGCAAAAGGTATTGCACTTGCAGGATGCGGTATCGGTGCAGGATGTGCACTGATCGCCGGTATCGGACCCGGTATTGGTGAAGGAAATGCCGTTTCAAAGGCTCTTGAGGCAATCGGACGCCAGCCCGAGTGTAAGGGTGACGTAACAAGTACCATGCTTCTTGGTTGTGCGATCGCAGAGACAACCGGTATCTATGGTTTCGTTACAGGTCTACTGCTTATCTTCGTTGCACCCGGCACATTCATGGGCTACCTGAACTAATCATTTCAGAGTAGTTTAAGCCCCGCAGTAGAAATTATGGAGGTAAACGAATGGGCACACAGGACTTAGTAACACTCGTTCCGTGGACGTTCATAGCTCAGATCTGCAACCTCTTCATTCAGATGTGGCTCATCAAGAAATTCCTTTTCAAGCCTATCAACGAGGTAATTGAAAAGAGAAGACAGCTCACCGAGAACGAAATAAAGGGAGCTCGTGAAGCCAAGGAAAAAGCTGAATCCATGAAGAAGGAATATGAGACAAGCTTATCTTCCGCACAGGCCGAGGCAGCAGACATTGTTGCAAAGGCACAGAAGGAAGCTCAGGGCAAGGCTGACAACATCGTTAAAGAAGCTGAGCAGCAGGCCAAGGGTCTCATGGAGAGAGCAGAGGCTGATATCGAACAGTCAAAGAAGAAAGCCATTAACGAGGCTAAGGACACCATCGGCGGACTTGCAATGGATATTGCAGGAAAAGTCGTTGAGAAGGAAATCAACGAGAACGATCATAAGAAACTTATTGACGAATTCATTAACAATGTAGGGGAGGCGTCATGACCAAGGCTGGAGATTTATACGGACAGAGTCTGTATGATCTGGCGCTTTCGGAAAACCTTACGGATGATATCTTAAGTCAGATGGAATCGGTCAAGGAGATTTTCAAGGAGAATCCCGATTATATTACTCTTTTATTAGAACCCTCGGTTCCGAGAAAAGAGAGACTGAAACTGGTAGATGAAGCATTTGACGGACAGCTCCAGCCGTATCTGCTTAACTTTATCAAGATCCTTATTGAAAGAGGGTTATTGAGACAGTTTTCAGCATGTACGAGAAGATTTAAAGAGAGCTACAACAAGGATCACGGCATTGCCGAGGCAACCGTGACCAGTGCGATCAGGCTTAACGAATCACAGCTTGGCGCACTTAAATCAAAGCTTGAATCTGTCAGCGGAAAGAAGATTCTGCTAACTGAAAAAACCGATGAAGCTGTTCTCGGAGGAATCCGGGTGGAGATCGAAGGCAAGCTCTATGACGGAACAGTACAGGGCAGACTTGATGAACTCCGCAAAAAGGTTGACGAGACAGTCATGTAAGGAATAAAACCCACGGAGGCTTTTAGAATGGAATTAAAACCAGAAAAAATATCCGAGGTGATTCGAAGCCAGATCAAGAACTATCAAAATGCGATCATTCAGAATGAGACCGGAACAGTTCTTACCGTCGGCGACGGTATTTCAAGAGTTTCAGGACTTTTGAACTGTATGTCGGGAGAGCTTCTCGAGTTCGAGAACGGCACATTCGGAATGGCTCAGAACCTCGAAGAGACAGTAGTATCCGCGGTTCTGTTCGGAGAAGATGTTGGTATCAGCGAAGGACAGACCGTTAAGCGTACCGGACGCGTTGTTTCCGTTCCGGTAGGCGATGCAATGATAGGCCGTGTTGTTAACGCAATCGGTCAGCCGATTGATGGCGCAGGCCCTATCGAATCAAATGATTACAGACCTGTTGAGATCAAGGCACCGGGCATCATCGAGAGACAGCCTGTTAAAGAGCCTTTGCAGACCGGTATCAAGGCTATCGACTCCATGATTCCGATCGGACGTGGACAGCGTGAGCTTATTATCGGTGACCGTCAGACAGGTAAGACCACAATTGCGATCGATACTATCATCAACCAGAAGGGTAAAGATGTTATCTGTATCTATGTTGCAATCGGTCAGAAGAGATCAACAGTCACTTCACTTGTTGCTGAATTGCAGAATGCAGGCGCTATGGAGTATTCCATCGTCGTTGCAGCTACGGCTTCAGAGCCCAGCCCTCTGCAGTACATCGCACCTTACACAGGCTGCACAATGGGTGAGTACTTTATGAACAAGGGTAAGCACGTGCTGGTTATCTATGATGACCTTTCAAAGCATGCGGTTGCTTATCGTGCTCTTTCACTTTTGATCAGAAGACCTCCGGGACGTGAGGCATATCCCGGTGACGTATTCTATCTGCATTCAAGACTTCTTGAGAGAGCAGCTAAACTTTCCGATGAAAACGGCGGCGGTTCACTTACCGCACTTCCTATCATCGAGACCCAGGCCGGCGACGTATCGGCATACATTCCTACAAACGTTATCTCCATCACAGATGGTCAGATATTCCTGGAGACCGAGCTTTTCCACTCAGGTATCATGCCTGCGGTTAACCCCGGTATCTCCGTATCCCGTGTAGGTGGTAATGCTCAGATCAAGGCTATGAAGAAGGTTGCCGGAACCCTGAAGCTGATCTACTCACAGTACAGAGAGCTGCAGAGCTTTGCTCAGTTCGGTTCTGACCTTGACGAAGACACAAAGTCACGTCTTGCACAGGGTGAAAGAATCGTGGAAGTTCTTAAACAGGACAAGAGCTCACCTGTAGCAGTTGAAAAGCAGGTTGCCATTCTGTATGCGGTTATCAATAACGTGCTTACAGAGGTTGCTGTTACTGATATTGCCGAGTACGAGGCAGGACTTTTCGATTACCTTGACAGTAATCCTGACGGAAGCGAAGTCATGAAGACTATCCGCGAGACAGGAAAACTCGAGGCCGAGACCGAAGAGAAGATGAAGAACGTGCTCAAGGCTTATACAGAGAGCTTCTTAAGTAAGAAAGGCTGAGATAGCTGAAGTTGTCCATTGATAACACTTTTTGGAGGAAATACACATGGCTGCTAATATGAAAGCTGTGAAACTCCGGATAAAAAGCGTACAGAGCACCATGCAGATTACAAAAGCGATGCAGCTGGTTGCGGCAAGTAAGCTGCGAAAAGCGAAGGAGAAAGCAGATAACTCCAAACCTTATTTGGGGACACTGCTTGCAACACTTCAGGACATCGCAAACGGAAACCACGATTTTCAGTCTCCCTACACAAAGGTGGGAACGAGTGATAAGTGGCTATACGTTGTAATCGCCGGTGACAGAGGACTTGCGGGAGGATACAACTCCAACCTGTTTAAGTTCATGGAGAGCGAGACAAAGGGACGTGACATCGAAGTACTCCCGATAGGTAAGAAATCGGTTGAGTACTTCAAACACAGAAATGTTCCGATTTTCACCGAGGAATTTGCGGAGGTTGCCAAGGTAACCATTTCAGAGTGCTTCTCTGTAGCGAAGATCCTTTGTGAGGCCTATAAAGAAGGAAAATTCGGACATATTTTCCTGTGCTACACCGATTTTATATCAATGATGTCACAGGTTCCCAAGGCAAGCCCCATCCTGCCGCTGTCTGATTTAAAGGCGGAAGAGGGAAAAGCCAAAAAGTCGAAATCGCTGATTCTGTACGAGCCGGACAGTGAGACTGTATTCAATACAGTTGTTCCGGAGTATTTGGCGGGAGTGCTTTATTCGAGTATCAACATCTCCGTTGCGAGTGAGCTTGCAGCGAGAAGAACTGCGATGGAAGCAGCTACCGACAACGCAGAAGAAATGATAGAAACACTGAGTTTGTACTATAACAGAGCACGACAGGCAAGCATCACTCAGGAAATTACTGAGATTGTTGCCGGTGCAGAAGAACCATAAAGGAGAAAACTCACAATGAGTGAAAAACATGTTGGAAAGGTTATACAGGTAACAGGACCTGTCCTTGACATTCGTTTTGGCGAGGGTGAGCTGCCGGATCTGCATAGTGCCATTGAGATTCAGAATGGTGATGCAACTCTTGTTGCAGAGGTTGCACAGCAGATTGGTGATGACGTAGTTCGTTGTATTGCCATGAGTTCCACGGATGGACTTGTTCGTGGAATCGATGCGGTTGATACAGCTGCTCCCATCTCAGTTCCGGTAGGTGACGAGTGCCTCGGACGAATTTTCAATCTTCTCGGTGAGCCGGTTGATAATCAGCCTGCTCCCACAACGCAGGAGAGATGGCCTATTCACAGACCTGCTCCGTCGTTCGAAGATCAGGTTCCTGCAACTGAGATTTTTGAGACAGGTATTAAAGTCGTTGACCTTATCTGCCCTTATGCTAAGGGTGGTAAGATCGGTTTGTTCGGTGGTGCGGGAGTTGGTAAAACTGTCCTCATCATGGAGCTTATCAATAACGTAGCAAAGGCACATGGTGGTATTTCAGTATTTACCGGTGTCGGCGAGCGTACCCGTGAGGGTAACGACCTTTACGGAGAAATGAAGGAAAGTGGAGTTATTAACAAGACTGCACTGGTTTACGGACAGATGAATGAGCCTCCGGGAGCTCGTATGAGAGTTGCCCTTTCCGGACTTACAATGGCTGAGTATTATCGTGATGTTAAGAATCAGGACGTGCTTCTTTTCATCGATAATATCTTCCGTTTCACACAGGCCGGTTCAGAGGTTTCAGCGCTGCTTGGTCGTATGCCTTCAGCCGTTGGTTATCAGCCTACACTGGCAACAGAAATGGGTGCTTTGCAGGAGCGAATCACTTCCACAAAGAAGGGTTCAATCACATCGGTTCAGGCCGTATACGTGCCTGCCGATGACTTGACTGACCCTGCACCTGCAACAACATTCACGCACCTGGATGCTACCACCGTATTGTCCCGTGATATTGCATCGAAGGGTATTTATCCGGCAGTAGATCCTCTGGATTCCACAAGCCGTATCCTTTCTCCCGACGTAGTTGGTAAAGAGCACTACGAGGTAGCAAAGGGTGTTCAGCAGGTTCTCCAGAGATACCGCGAACTTCAGGATATTATCGCGATCATGGGTATGGATGAGTTGTCTGATGAGGATAAGCAGACAGTATTCAGAGCACGTAAGGTTCAGAACTTCCTGTCACAGAGCTTCTCAGTTGCTGAGCAGTTCACAGGACTTCCGGGCAAATACGTTCCGCTCAAGGAGACCATCCGCGGATTTAAGATGATTCTTAACGGTGAGTGTGATGATCTTCCGGAGTCAGCTTTCCTGCTTGTCGGAACAATTGATGAAGTGTTCGAAAAAGCTAAGAAGAACGGATGAGGTTAATTTATGGCTACTTATCATTTACAGGTCGTATCCCTGGATGGATTGGAATATGAGGGCGAAGTTGAGAAGATCATGCTACGCACGGTAGACGGTGATGTTGAGATTTTAGCAAGACATACCAATTACTGCACAGGCATAGGTATGGGTACAGCTCACGTAACCCTTGGTAATGGACAGGAGCGCAGAGCAGCCTGCATCGGCGGAATGCTTTCCGTTATGGATGGAGAAGTTCGTGTGCTGCCAACCACCTGGGAGTGGAGCGACGAGATAGATGTGGAACGCGCGCGTTCAGCTAAAGCCAGGGCAGAGGAGGCGCTGAAGGATGCGCAGCTCACCAAGGAAGCAAGAGTACGCGCTGAAGCCAAGCTTTACCGTGCACTCGTGCGAATTGGTTCCGCACAGTAATTTGTTAACTTTATAAAGGCGCTGTGGCTTGCCGAGGGGGCTTGCTGCGGCGCTTTTTCTGTGTTTATGTATATGCTAAACTTATGAGCTTGGGCCTTGTGCTGTTATATTTTCGGTGATTCATCGATCCTTCTCCTGTTTGAGACTTCGCAAATCCAGAGTAAAAATAAGTTTGTTACTCTTTTTGGGTGTAAAATCATGTTTTTGCTTAGGGAAAATTCGCAAATAGACCAAAATCATCAGAATGTTACTCCCAATAGTAGCTATTAAGAGTAACAAATGCTCTTAATTATTTAGATTGCGAAAAACTGCGCCTTTATAAGCCTGAAAATCACTGAAAAAGAGTAACAAAAATAATAGTACAAGCTTTTTGTGAAAATCAAAGGTTATATTCTGTTTTCAAAAGGTCCAAAGTGATATTGGATTAGTGTGTGAACATAGCTTATATCAAGAGGGCAATCCTTGGTTTCAAAGGTTAAGATAAGATTATCACCTGGCACATATCCAGCGTTTATGTAATTCCTGATCTTAGAAGTCATGCTATTCTGGTAGGTTATTTGATCTGCAAGTCCAAAATGCTCCCATATATAAGTCTTTCCATTACCAGGATGCCTGATAGAAAAGTCAGGATACACAATAATATTGTCTATTATCTGCTTTGCCTCATATTGGTAAGAAAGATGGTTTTCAAATAAAGCATAAGCTATAATGGCTTCTGACTTTGAGCGGACAAATTGCCCCTTGGGGGCTTTTATAATAAGTGCTTCGGGGTGATTGGGATTTGATTCATAGCCATCATCATCCAGCCAGGCAAATTGGGGTGAAAGAAATTGTAAATATGGTGAATTCTTAGAAAGGATATCATTATATCTGCATTTCTTACGCACCTTAAGATATGCTTTGATTGCAGCTAGTTCGTTTTTTGCATCGCGGATGTTGTCGAGTAATAGTGTTTTTCTTGCAAGTTTTCGAACTAAATCATAGTTTTCTTTTGGGATATAAGAACGTGTGCTTTTTCCTTCCTTGGTTTTAGTGTGGTGATAGCATCGTGCTCCGTTGTTGTATATGGCAAGCGTCCCGTCGGGAAGTTTACATGCTTCAAATTCATACTTACTAAGCAGCTTTTCGAGTTGCTCTTTTCTTGTATAAAAATAATCAGTCATTGTGATCCTTTCTGTAAAACTAGCTGCCTTGCAGGAAATTTCTCTTTAGACTTAAGTAGATAGTATTCTAGTAAGTTTTTACATGAAAATGCTACAACAACAGCAAATAAGTATAAAAATGGACCCCATCATAAGAAAAAATCTTTCAAACAAATCATCAAAACCAAAATGGAATACTTGGATGAATATCCTTGAAACGTTCAATACGATATCATATAAATTTAGAAATGTAAATAATGGATTTGAGTTTTTATATACGATAAAATTAAGTGCAACTAAAATTGCATAACAGAATTATGAAAGGCGACAGAAATAAACAGGACTACAGACATTTTTTACTATGAAAAAGATAATATCAGCAAGACAGGGATTCTATCGCGAACTTTTCAAACTTGTAATCCCGATTGTAATGCAAAACTTAATAGCGTCAGCGGTGAGCATGGCAGATGTAGTTATGCTTGGAAGAGTTGACCAGACTTCTATATCTGCATCAAGCCTTGCGGGGCAGGTGATGTTCTTATTAAATGTCCTGTTTTTTGGACTCAATTCTGCGCTGACAATTTTGGCGGCTCAGTACTGGGGCAAAAGAGATATGAAGGTCATCTCCAAGATACTCGGAATAGGACTTATTATCTCGCTTGTTGTGACTGTGAATGTGGCAATTCTTGCATTTTTCTTCCCGTATCATGTTATCAGGGTGTGGACAAATGTGCCTGAGCTGATAGATGCCGGAGCAATTTATCTTAGATATGCCGCACCTTCCTACATATTCCTTGGAATCGCGCAGCCGTTTCTTACTATTTTGAAAAGCTGTGAGAGGGTACTTTTTTCCACAATCCTCTCAGCATCGACGCTGATTATAAACGTTATTCTCAATGCGCTTTTGATTTTCGGAATAGGACCGTTTCCGCAGATGGGCATAGCGGGAGCAGCGCTTGCAACTTCTATATCCTGGGGAATCGGATTAACTGTCTGTATCATTGATTTCTTCAGGCAAAAAGAGCTTCCGAAGAATGTGCTTAACATGTTCAGAATACCCAGGGCCCTTATCGTGGATTTCGGAAAGTATTCACTTCCTGCATTTATAAATGATGCGATGTGGGGACTTGCTTTTAACATGAACTCCATCATCATGGGACATCTCGGGTCCGACATAGTGGCAGCAAACTCAGTTGTCTCAGTGGCAAGGGATCTGGTTACTGTCGTGGGCTTTGGAATATCCGGTGCGGCATCAATTATGCTTGGAAAAGAGATTGGCGAAAACCGTCTGAAGGACGCGGAAAAAGATGCCTCTTCAATTTTGAGAGTTACCATATTGTCGGGAATTGTCTCGGGAGCCGTGCTTTTTGCAATAAGTCCGTTCGTGCCGGGACTTGTGAAGATATCCGCTACCGCAGCGCATTATCTGAGAATAATGCTGTACATAAACGTGGTCTATCAGATGGGACAGATTATAAACACCGTACTTATTGCGTCGCTATTCAGATGCGGCGGCGATTCCAAGTACGGAATGGTACTGGACATCACCTGTATGTGGGCGTTTGCGGTACCGCTTGGACTGATCAGCGCATTTGTGTTGAAGCTTCCGCCGCTTACGGTTTATATTCTTATGTGTACGGATGAATTTGCCAAGATGCCGTTTGCAATCCATCATTATATGAGCAAGGGATGGATTAAGAATATTACGAGGGAAATCAAATAACGAAGGAGATTTTTGGGGATGAAAAGGTTTGATGAGATTCAGTATGAGAGACCGGATTTTGATTTGTTGGAGACTAAAATCGGTCAGGCAGTCACAGCAGCAAAAAACGGGGAGAGCTTTGAAGAATTCGACGAGGTGTACAAAGAATATCAGAAGGTAGTTGCTCATAGTGCCACCATGGCTCTAATTCTTAACATCAGAAGTTATCTTGACGGGACTGATGAGGAGAATAATGCAGAGAAGGCATATGTTTTCGGAAAAATGGCTGTAGCAGGTGAACAGAGAATTTACGAAGCTGTCGAAAACAGTGCATATCGCGAGGCTTTTGAAGAAAAATACGGAGCCTTTCTGATAAAGAAACAGTTAAATGAAAAAAAGTTGTATGAAGCGGGCGAGGAATTCCTGATCAGAGAAAACGAGCTTGTGACTGAGCTCCACAAATGTCTGTCTGAACTTAAGTATGAATATAACGGGGAGATGGTTTCCGCATCTCAAATAGGATTCAAGAAAAAATCCCCCGACACAGAGGTTAGACATAATGCCCGCTATTCCGTGGAAAAAGCTTTTTCCGAGAATGGTGAGAGATTCGGTGAGCTCATAGGAGAGTTAGTTGAAGTAAGGGATAAGCTTGCAAAGGCTAATGGATTTAAGAATTATCTTGATTATGAGAATATTTCGAGAGGAAGATTTTCTTATGGAGAGGATGAGCTCCAAGAGTTTTGCGACAATGTAAAGAAATATATCCTCCCTGTTTTGGAAAAGAGTAATAAGAAATTACAAAAAGAGCTGGGACTTTCAGAGTTTACGTCCTATGACAGTGACATATTCTTTGCTGACGGAAATGCAAAGCCGCTTGGGGATGAGAAGTTCATAAGAGAAAAGGTGCAGGAAATGTATGATGATATGGATCCTGTACTTGGCGATACTTTCAGAAAAATGAATGAGAACGGCTATGTTGATATTAAGTCAACGGATACCAGGATAACAGGGCTGGCGTTCACTGTAGGGATACCCGAAATGAGAGTTCCTTTTATTTACGGAAACTTTCTTGATGATGCCGAAAGTGTTAATGATCTGATACATGAAAGCGGTCATGCTATGCAGACCATGTTGTCAATGGATTTGCTGGAGCCCCAGGAGCTTCAGGATCCTGTGCAGGATTTGGTGGAGATACCATCCAAGTCCATGGAATTTATATCTCATTATTACGCAGAGAAGTTTTTCGGTGAGGATGCAGATAAGTACAGAAAAGGTCATCTGACGTCAGTTCTTGATGAAATTGCAGGGTATTGTTTATTTCATGAATTTGAAACTTTTTTGTACGGCTGTCCTGGGGCAAGTAAGCAGGAGCGCATAGATAAATTCAATGAGCTCACAAGACAATATAAACCCGGCGTAGTTCAAATGCATCCGGAACTTCTTGACAAGGGAGCAGGACTGTATAGAAATGTAGAGGCTATAGGCCTTCCAAGATACCTGATCTCATATTCCATAAGCGATTTATCTGCAATCTATATTGCGAACGAGTTTATGAAGGATAAGAGAAGAGGAACAGATATATTTATGAAGCTTGGCCGGATCGGAGGGAGCATGGATTACTTTAATGCTATATCCGCCCTTGGTCTTAAACCTGCATTTTCAGAGGAAGTTATAAAAGAGGCTGCAGAGTATCTGCAGAAAGAGTTGGGGCTTCTATAGGAAAATAGTGTCAAAAACCTTCCCCGTAATTTTGTATAAATCTGATAATTGAACAACACCATCTTTTCACCTATAATGTGTGTACGTTAACGGAAATCGTAATTCGTTAGTTGGTTATGAGAAAAACAAAGCACAATAACAATAAAGAAAGGTAGGAGAAAAATGGTAATCAAAAGCGTAACAGACAAAGAGTTCAAAGAGTACGGCAGAGTTGTTGAGGGATACAGCGTAGCTGAAATTCTTAAGACACTTGAGAATGACACACCTTGTCCGGAGGGTGTTGTTTATGTGGCTGAGGAGCCTAAGCTCATGGCTACAGCAGATACCAAGGATCTTGGCACAAGCCTTTTCGGCGGCATGCCCTTCCAGTTTGGTTACTGCAACGGACACAACACAAAGATGAACTGCATGGAGTACCACAGAGACAGCGAGTTCAACCTTGGAACAGAGGATTTCATCCTTCTTCTTGCTAAGCTCAGCGACATCGAGGACGGCAAGCTTGATTCTTCAAAGGTTGTAGCATTCAAGTGCCCTAAGGGTGTGCTTGTTGAGGTTTATGCTTCAACTCTTCACTATGCACCCTGCCACGCAGATGCTTCCAAGGGTTTCAAGGTTCTCATCGCACTTCCCAAGGGAACAAACGTAGGAACTACCGAGACAGCAGGCAAGAACCTTGATGACAGAACACTTTTCGCTACAAACAAGTGGCTTCTTGCACACAAGGATGCTTCTGAGATCGCTGACGGTGCATACGAAGGCATAACAGGAGAGAACATCGATATCGCAGGACTCATCTGAGGGGAAAATGGCAACGATAACTGAAATAGCGAAGCAGGCCGGTGTCTCAATCGGTACTGTCGACCGCGTGCTTCACAACAGAGGCTACGTCAAGCAGGAGACCAGAGAACGCGTTGAGAAAGCGTGCGAGGAACTCCACTACGAACCCAACCGTGTGGCACAGGGACTTGCAGTCAGGAAAAAGAAGCTGAAGTTTCTTTTTATGATTCCCAAGACACAGTACAGCCCGTTTTTTATTCCGGTGAGGGAGAGTGCCGAGAAAAAGGCAAAATCCCTGGAAGCCTATGCTGCAACAACGGATATAGTCGAGTATCCCGACAGCGCGAAGGAAGAGGCGAGCCTGTTAAAATCGCTTAAGAAAACAATCGGAGAGTATGATGGTGTTTGCATCACAGGCACCACTTCTCCCGTAAATGATCTGATAATTGAAGAACAGAAAAAGCGTGACATACCACTGGTTTTCTACAACAGCAGACTTGACGGCGTAGAGCATCTGGCCTATGTGGGCTGTGACTATATCGCTTCCGGAAGGCTTGCGGCAGGACTTTCTGCAATGGCCGGAGGAGAGGATGCAAAGGTATGCTTCTTTACGGAGTACGACAGCATCAAGGAGAGTGCAACTGAGCGTATCAGAGGCTTCTCAAATGAGATGAACTCGCGCTATCCCGATATGGAGCTTCTCGGAAAGTGGAGCATATCCCTTGACCGAGAGGAGAACAAGCGGGCAGTCAGAGAGATGCTTATTAAGTATCCCGAGACCAACGTGGTTTATGTCATCAACCCGAGGGATTACGATATCTGCAGGCTTATCGCAGCAGAGGATCCGCAGAGAAAAATAAGGATTATCACGAATGACCTTGTAGCGGTGCAGTATGAGATGTTCCACAAGGGAATGATAACCGCAACGATCTGTCAGGAGCCCGAGAAGCAGGGTAAACTCTCGCTGGAGATTCTGTTTAATTATCTGGCGTATGGCACAGTGCCTAAGAAGGTGAATTATACGGAGCTGAGTATACATATTGAACAGAATTTGTAGACCCTCATCCGGCGCTACGCGCCACCTTCACCCAGAGGGGGGAGGCAGGAGGAATAGTTAACAGATTTTTGCTTTTATTTCTGTGAAATATGCCCCGTTGACAAAAAAGGCACCAAAACTTATGATTTAGGAGTGTGTGAACGTACACACATTTTAACAAAAACAATTATTTTAAGGGTAGGAGGATTTAAGGATGAATAACATTCCCCAGGCTAAAATTGGTATAGTTGCAGTAAGCCGTGACTGTTTCCCGGCATCACTTGCAATCAATCGTAGAAAGGCTCTTGTAGAGAGCTACACAAAGCTTTACAACAAAGACGACATTTATGAGTGCCCTGTTTGCATCATCGAGAGCGAGACTCAGACACTTGAGGCTCTTGAGGATGTTAAGAAGGCAGGCTGTAACGCACTTTGCGTATATCTTGGTAACTTCGGTCCCGAGATTTCCGAGACACTTCTTGCTGAGAAGTTCGGTGGTCCTGTAATGTTCTGCGCAGCAGCAGAGGAGTCACAGAATGACCTTATCGACGGCAGAGGAGATGCTTACTGCGGAATGCTTAACGCAAGCTACAACCTTCACCTTCGCAATGTAAAGGCATATATTCCTGAATATCCTGTTGGAACAGCAGATGAGTGCGCTAAGATGATCAACGAGTTCGTTCCGATTGCAAGAGCACTTTACGGACTTTCAGAGCTCAAGGTTATCAGCTTTGGTCCTCGTCCGATGAACTTCCTTGCTTGTAACGCACCTATTCAGCAGATCTACAACATGGGTGCAGAGATCGAAGAGAACTCAGAGCTTGATCTTTTCGAGAGCTTCAACAAGCACGCTGATGACAAGAGAATTCCTGAAGTTGTTGCAGACATGGAGAAGGATCTTGGCGCAGGCAACAAGAAGCCTGAAATCCTTGCTAAGCTTGCTCAGTATGAGCTTACACTTCTTGACTGGATCGAGGAGCACAGAGGCGGCAAGAAGTTTGTATGTATCGCCGGTAAGTGCTGGCCTGCATTCCAGACTCAGTTCGGATTCGTTCCCTGCTATGTAAACTCAAGACTTACAGGCCGCGGAATTCCGGTATCCTGCGAAGTAGATATCTACGGTGCAATCTCAGAGTTCATCGGAACATGCATCTCTGATGACGCTGTAACACTTCTTGATATCAACAACTCTGTACCTGCTGATATGTACGAAGAGTCCATCAAGGGCAAGTTCGACTACAAGCACACAGATACATTCATGGGCTTCCACTGTGGAAATACTTGCACAAGCAAGCTTGCTAGCTGCGAGATGAAGTTCCAGAGAATCATGGCTAGAAACCTTCCTGAGGAAGTTACACAGGGAACACTTGAAGGTGATATCGCTCCCGGCAACATCACATTCTACAGACTTCAGAGCACATCTGATAACCACCTTAAGGCATACGTTGCACAGGGTGAGGTTCTCAATGTTCCTACAAGATCCTTCGGTGGTATCGGTGTATTCGCTATTCCGGAGATGGGAAGATTCTACAGACACATTCTTATCCAGCACAACTTCCCTCATCACGGTGCAGTAGCATTCGGTCACTTCGGAAAGGCACTCTTCGAGGTATTCAAGTATGTTGGAGCAGAAGTAATCGGCTACAACCAGCCTGCATCACTTCCTTATCCTACAGAGAACCCTTTCGCTTAATTACTAAGTGATTATTTAGGAAAAATAATAGGCCGCAGATGTTTACCATAAGGTACGCATCTGCGGCTTTTTTGCGCCTGAAAACAGATTTATAATGGATGTAGATATTGAAAATGCTAATGCCAAATAATGAGGGGGTTATGCATGAGAATCTACAGAGCAAAAGATTATAATGACCTGAGTAGAAAAGCTGCGAACATTATCTCTGCGCAGGTAATCATGAAGCCGGATGCGGTTCTTGGCCTTGCAACCGGTTCGTCTCCCATCGGGACTTATAAACAACTCATCGATTGGTATAAAAAGGGTGACCTTGATTTTTCGGAGGTGAAGACGATAAACCTCGATGAATACAAGGGTCTCAGTCCTGAGGATGAGCAGAGTTATTATCACTTTATGCACACCAATCTGTTTGATCATATTAATATCAAACCGGAAAACACCAATATTCCTAATGGCCTTGAAGAGGATTCAGAAAAAGAGTGCACTCGTTATGACAACGTCATAAACGAATGCGGTGGAATTGATTTGCAGCTTCTTGGAATAGGAAGTAACGGTCATATTGGCTTTAACGAACCCGGAATCTCATTTGACAAAACTACTCACTGCGTGGCTCTTACCGAGAATACAATCAAGGCAAATGCCAGGTTTTTTACATCGGAGAGAGACGTCCCCAGATATGCATATTCCATGGGAATAAAGAATATAATGCAAGCAAAAAGCATCCTGCTCATCGCCTCAGGAGAGAGAAAAGCGGATGCCCTTTATGAGTCATTGTTTGGTCCGATAACACCGGCGGTTCCCGCATCCATCTTACAGCTTCATAATAATGTGAGTATAGTAGCGGATGAGGAAGCTTTGAGCCGCGTGCTCGGAGATCACGATATTATATCCGGAGGTCAGATATTGTAATTCTGATATCACAATTATCTCCAAAACTCAGATACAACCATTATTTAAAAGAAACGCGATACTCTGCGTCAAAAGAGTCGCCCGGATTAAGGAGCTGCTCAAAGTCGCGGTCTTTTAATTCACCTGAAAATCCCTCTGCGTCAGCTCTTCCATACCAGGGCTCGAGGCAGATGAACGGAGCATTTTTACCGACGGGAGACCAGATTCCAAGAAGCGGAGCATCGAAGGTCATCTCAACGAAAACATCGCCTTCTGCATTTTTGATGCTGGCACCGCTAACCTGGCTGTTCTCCAGAATGATCGCGCCGCCGTCGAAGGTGTGCTCATCAACTTCGAAGGATTTGTCGTTCTTCAGAGTAAGTTCATAGGTCTCGTTTGCAGCGAGAGGATCATGGAACTTTCTCACAGTGAGGACATCCTTATCTGTTTTTAATACTACTGAATTTCCTTTCAATGTGCCTTCAGAGCTGAGCTCGCAGTTAAATGCCGGATGAGCTCCGATCGCAAAAGGCATATCGTCTTTTCCTGTGTTTTCTACCGTCCATCCCACAATAATACTGTCACCATCAAGCTTGTAGGAGATGGTCAGCTTAAAATCAAAGGGATATTTTGAAAGTGTTGTTTCATTTGAAGTAAGGGAGAAAACTGCACAGTCATCAGCTTTTTCCTCAAGCTCAAATTCCATATCTCTTGCAAAGCCGTGCTGGCCCATGGGATATTCGTGGCCGCCAACCCTGTATTTGCCGTCTGCAACAGCACCTACAAAAGGAAAGAGTACTGGTGAGGTGCGATTCCAAAATGCGGGATCTGCGCACCACATATATTCCTTACCACCTTTTTTGATACTTTTTAACTCAGCACCGGCTGTCTCAATCTCAGCGATAATCACATTATTGGTAAGACTAGTTCTCATAGTTCTGTTCCTTCCTGAAAATGGTATATGCCATTTTATTATCTAATCAGTTAACGATATTTCTTTTTTCGCCCTTTTCAAAAGCGGCTATGTTCTTAGCTACTTCATCGACGCAGCGGATTCTGGCTTCAACACTGGCCCAGGCCATGTGAGGTGTAACAAAGAGCTTCTGACTGTCCTTGATTCTAAGAAGCGGGCTGTCCTTTTTCATAGGCTCTACAGTAAGAACGTCGAGGCCGGCGCCTGCGATCTCACCCTGTTCAATTGCATTTGCAAGATCATCCTCGTTAACTACGGGGCCTCTTGCAACGTTGATGAGATATGCGGTTTTCTTCATCTTCTTAAATGCAGCTGCATCGATAAGATTTCGTGTGCTGTCTGTGAGAGGGCAGTGGAGAGAGAGAATGTCGCTTCGCTCTAAGAGCTCGTCAAAACTTACCATCTCGTAAGCTTTGTCCTCATCCTTGTGCTCGGTTCTTCCTGAAGCGGAGTAGAAGATAACTTTTGCTCCGAAGGCAGTTGCTATCTGGGCAACTTTTCTTCCGATATTACCCATTCCGATGATACCCCAGGTCATACCGTCGATTTCATGATAGGGGATGTCAAGCTTGCAAAAGTATTCCTGAGCCGCATATTCGCCGCTTTTCACAAACTCATCATAGTCCTTGAGGCTCTCCATCAGATAAAAGAGAAGTGCAAAGGTATGCTGAGCAACGGACATAGTAGAATATCCCGCAACGTTAGCGACCTTCACACCGCGCTCTGCACAGGCTTTGATGTCGACGTTGTCGAAGCCTGTTGCAAACTCGCAGATGAGCTTTAAATCCGGAGCTTTATCGAGAATTTCCGTGGTTATTTTTGACTTGTTGATGCAAAGGACCTCAACTCCTGCAAGGCGCTCTGCGGCATTGTCTGCTGTCACTTTGTTCTTATAATATGTAACGTCACCGATTTTTGAAAACTCGGTGTAATCAAGATCATTTCCCACGCTGTCAATTTCTGCTGCTACTATTTTCATGATTTTTGTCCTTTCTATGTATATTTGACCGTAAGTGGCTATAAACCCTATATATTTTCGCATGTTATAGGGAAAAATGGAATAGTGAGCGCGTTTTTTGGATTGTTTTTATTCATGGTGTGAGATATTATTATAGAAGCGCTTATTTTGTAGTAAAGGAGAATGTATTATGACATTTGAAGAAGCTAAGAAAAAACTTGAAGCAAACGGACAGATGCATGTCCTCAAGTATTATGATGAGCTTTCAGATGCTGAGAAGGCAGCTCTTCTTCAGCAGATTGATGAGACTGATTTCGAAGTTCTGAAAAATGCAAAGAATTTAGGTCATGGTTCAGAGAGAGGAAAATTCGAGCCTCTTGCATGCATGCAGCTTTCAGAGATTGAGAAGAGAAAAGATGAGTTTAATAAGATCGGTACAGAGGCAATTCAGCAGGGTAAGGTTGCTGCATGTCTTCTTGCCGGCGGTATGGGTACAAGACTCGGCTCCGATGATCCTAAGGGAATGTACAACATCGGTCTTACAAAGGAAGTATTCATTTTCCAGAGAATTATAGAGAACCTTCTTGATGTTGTTAATGCAACAGGTTCATGGATCCATCTTTTCATTATGACAAGTGAGAAGAATCACGAGAAGACAGTTAACTTCCTTACAGAGAAGAATTTCTTCGGATATAAGGCTGACAAGGTTACCTTCTTCAAGCAGGACATGGCTCCCGCTTCAGATTACGAAGGTAAGGTTTATATGGAAGAAAAGGGACGCATCTCCACATCACCCAACGGTAATGCAGGATGGTTTTCTTCTATGATTAAAGCAGGTCTTGATAAGACACTTCACGCTGAAGGTATCGAGTGGGTTAACATCTTCGCAGTTGACAACGTACTTCAGAGAATCGCAGATCCCTGTTTCGTAGGTGCTACAATCGCACAGAAGGCAGAGGTTGGTGCTAAGGTTGTTAAGAAAAATGCTCCCGATGAGGGCGTTGGTGTTATGTGTCTTGAGGATGGCAAGCCTTCAATCGTTGAGTACTATGAGCTCACACAGGAGATGATGGATGCCAAGGACGAGGCAGGAGATCCCGCATACAACTACGGTGTTATCCTTAACTACCTCTTCAATGTACCTGCACTTGAGAGAATCGCAAAGAATGAACTTCCTCTTCACGTTGTTGAGAAGAAGATTCCTTTCATAAATGATAATGGCGAGCTTGTTAAGCCCGAGACACCCAACGGATGCAAGTTCGAGCAGCTGGTTCTTGATATGATCCACGAGCTTGACAGCTGTGTACCTTACGAGGTTGTTCGTGAGAAAGAATTCGCACCTATCAAGAATAAGACTGGTAAGGATTCGGTTGAATCAGCAAGAGAGTTGTGCAAGAAGAATAACATAGAGTTATAAACATTTGGGAGGATAGAGTATGGCAATATTAGTTACAGGTGGTGCCGGATATATCGGAAGCCACACAGTTGTTGAACTTCAGAACGCAGGATATGACGTAGTTGTTATGGATAACCTTGCCAATGCAAGCGAGAAGGTTCTTGCGCGCGTTGAAGCCATCACAGGAAAAAAGGTTCCTTTTTATAAGGCAGACATCCGCGACAGAGAAGGCCTTGAGGAGATTTTTACAAAGGAAAAGATCGACAGCGTTATTCACTTCGCAGGACTTAAGGCAGTAGGTGAATCAGTTCAGAAGCCTTGGGAGTACTATGATAACAACATCACAGGAACACTTACTCTTGTTGATGTAATGAGAAAGCATGGCTGCAAGAACATCATCTTCTCATCTTCAGCAACTGTTTACGGCAATCCCGCATTTATTCCGATTACTGAGGAGTGTCCTAAGGGACAGTGCACCAATCCTTACGGATGGACAAAGTCAATGCTTGAGCAGGTTCTTTCAGACATTCAGTTTGCTGATAAGGAATGGAATGTGGTTCTTCTTAGATACTTCAATCCTATCGGTGCTCACAAGAGCGGTACTATGGGTGAGAACCCCAACGGTATACCGAACAACCTCATGCCTTACATTACACAGGTTGCTGTAGGAAGACTTCCTAAGCTCAATGTATTCGGTAACGACTATGATACACCCGACGGAACAGGTGTCCGCGATTACATCCATGTAGTTGATCTTGCAGTAGGACATGTTAAGGCTCTTAAGAAACTTGAGCCCGGCAGCGGACTTTCAATCTATAACCTCGGTACAGGCGTTGGTTACAGTGTTCTTGATATCGTAAAGAACTTCGAGGAAGCTAACGGAGTTAAGATCCCTTACGAGATTCAGCCCAGACGTGCAGGAGACATCGCTACATGCTACTCAAATGCTGACAAGGCTAAGAAGGAGCTTGGATGGGAGGCACAGAACGGTATCCGTGAGATGTGCGAAGATTCCTGGAGATGGCAGAGCCAGAATCCTAACGGCTACGAGGACTAAATAAGGACACATGTTTAGACTTTGGGTAAGACTTATAAAGGACAACCACCTTTTAAAAGATACCGTCATAGAAGACAATTCGATGGACACCAGAACCCACAAGGTTATGAATGCTCTCGAGAAAGCCTGTTATGACATGGATCTTAGTAAGCCGATATGGCTAAAGTCCACTGTTCACGATTTTCAATTACATAACAAATGCAGATTTACAAAGGATGCATTTATTGAGGAAATTCCGTTTGATTACATGGAGATTCAGGTAATCGAAGAGGACGACTTCTATTATTGATTAATATATTTCCCACACTTGAAACAAACATTTAGTTTGGATTTAGGTATGGGAAATATTTTTTTGATACTTTTATCACAATTTCGTCACAAACTGAAACTATACTGAATCTTGTAAAAAACAAATGAGAGAACTTATTTATCAAATTTATCAAAGAAAAGAGGTAATGAACGATGTTTGATAATGAAAATAACGAGCAACAAAATAATCAGGAAACGGGGTTTGGAAGGGAAGCTGAAACTAACAACGCACAGAGCGAAAACACCTATAGTCAGGGCAATAACTCTTACGGACAGAATCAGAACACCTATGGACAGGGTGGTAACAATACCTACGGTCAGGGGACATACAACCGAAACAATACGTACGGTAACTACACAGGCTCCGGAAACAACGGCTCAGGTTACGGCCAGAACAACAATACCTACGGTAACTACAATTACAACAACCAGGGAACCTATGGTAATTACCAGTATTCTTATCAGCCCGGTATGAATGGAGGAAACGGTCCTAAGAAATCAGGGACAGGAAAGAAAGTTGCAGCTGCGATAGCTATCGCACTTGTTCTTTGTCTGGGACTCGGTGCAGGCTACTATAGCATGACCAGAATTTCACAGATTCCTGCTGCCACAGAGAAAGACGATCAGGCTAAGGCAGAGGAAAAGAGTATAGAAAAGGACAACAGCGAGACTGTTGACGAGCCGGATGTAGCAGCAGCTAAAGAAGAGACCGGCAGCACAGATTCTGTTCTGGGAAGTGGAGACAATGCAGGAATTGCACAGACAGAGACAGTAGAAAGTTCAAGAACAGTTGTTACAGATGTAACAGAGGTTGTTGCCAAGGCAATGCCTGCCATGGTTTCCATTAACAACAACTTCACACAGTCCTATAACTACTTCGGACAGACGTACAGTCAGGAACAGACAGCTTCCGGTTCAGGATTCATAGTAGGAACAAATGATACAGAGCTTTTAATTGCGACCAACTACCATGTTATTGAGGGTGCTGACTCTCTTGAGGTTCAGTTTGCAGATGACAGTAAGTCAGCAGCTGAGGTTAAGGGAACAGATTCTGATATGGATCTTGCAGTAATCGCAGTACAGCTTTCAGACCTTGCAGCAGATACCAGAAACGCTATCGCTATAGCAGCCCTTGGTGATTCCGATTCACTTACACTTGGTGAGCCCGCAATAGCAATCGGCAATGCGCTCGGATATGGCCAGTCAGTTACTACAGGTGTAGTAAGCGCTATCAACCGTGTAATTGACCTTGATGATGAAAAGCAGGGTACATTTATACAGACCAATGCAGAGATCAACCCCGGTAACTCCGGCGGTGCACTTTTAAATATCAACGGTGAGGTTATCGGTATCAACTCCAACAAGATTGGCGGTTCAACCGTTGAAGGTATGGGATATGCTATTCCGATTTCCATTGCTAAGCCTATCATTGAACAGCTTATGACAGAGAAGACACGCGCCAAGGTTGACGAGGACAACAGAGGCTATCTTGGAATCTCAGGTGTCAGCGTTACTTCTGATGTATCAGAGATGTACGGACTTCCTCTCGGTGTTTATGTAGCAGCTGTTTCTGAGGATGGCGGCGCTAAGGCAGCAGGTGTTCAGGAAAAAGATATCATCACAAAGTTTGATGGAAAAGAGATTTCTTCTATGGATGATCTCCAGAACAGACTGGCATATTATGAGGCAGGAGAGGTAGTAACAATCACTGTTCAGAGACAGGCATCAGGTGGATATCAGGAACAGGAGCTTCAGGTTACTCTGGGATCCAAGCAGACTGTTCAGTCCGACAGTGATGATACACAAGGCCAGAAGTACGATGGCGAACAGCAGCCCGATGCAAAACAGGAAGAAGGACAGGAAGGACAGCAGGGACAGCAGGGAATCGATCCCTTCTCAAATCCTTTCGGATTCGGTTTTGACTTTGGTAACTAAGCTTATTCATATAAAATAAATAGTACTCGGCAAAGAGAATAAACAGAAAAAGGTTAGGAACGAACTGCCTTTGAGCGATGATGCTCAGGGGCAGTTTTTCTTAAATTTATAGTGGGCGGGGCTCTGTTTTTAATGACATAGGTTTGCGAGGATATTATAATAGTTATAAATTTTTGTGAGGAATTTAGAGGAGACAAACTATAATGGCAGATAGATTTGATAATGATGATATGGACTTCAGGGAGGTTATGGATTCCTCCGTTGATGACACTCCGATAGAGAGAAAAGATACGACAGTGGAAGAGACTCCTAAAGAAGGTAATACATCCTCGCAGTCAAAGGACAATGAGAGCGAATATGAGGATGTGTGTTTCGTGTGCAGAAGACCTGAGAGCAAGGCTGGAAAAATGTTCCATCTTCCCAATGGAATAAGTGTATGCGATGACTGTATGCACAAGACGATGGATACGATCAGCCAGTTTGATTACCAGAATCTTTTAAACAACCCGGCTCTTATGGATGAGCTCAACAAGCATAGCGGTATGCCCGGCTTGAACTTTATGGATTTATCCAATTTTACCGGAGGCGCCGGAATCCCCAATTCTCAGAAGATCAAAAAGAAAAAAGAGGAAGATACCAGAGTTAAGCCTGAGTTCAATATAGAGAATATTCCTGCACCTCACAAGATCAAGGCGAAGCTTGACGATTATGTTATCGGTCAGGAGCAGGCAAAGAAAATTATATCCGTTGCGGTTTACAACCACTATAAGAGAGTTAAGACCGGCACCATGGATGATATTGAGATTGAGAAGTCCAATATTCTTATGATCGGTCCTACCGGAAGCGGAAAAACTTATCTTGTTAAGACTCTTGCAAGACTTCTTGATGTGCCGTTGGCTATCACTGATGCTACCTCTCTCACTGAGGCGGGATATATCGGTGATGATATCGAAAGCGTTGTAAGTAAGCTTCTTGCGGCAGCAGGAAATGATATAGACAAAGCTCAGCAAGGTATCATTTTCATAGATGAAATTGATAAAATTGCAAAGAAAAAGAATACGACATCGAGAGATGTAAGCGGTGAATCGGTTCAGCAGGGAATGCTCAAGCTCCTTGAGGGTGCCGATGTTGAGGTACCTGTGGGTGCAAGCAGCAAAAATGCGATGGTTCCAATGGCGACCGTTAACACCAGAAATATTTTGTTTATATGCGGCGGAGCCTTCCCGGATATGGAGGATATAATAAAGCAGAGGCTGAATAAGCAGACCTCCATCGGTTTTGATGCCGACCTCAAGGACAAATGGGACAAGGATCCCGACCTTATCACTCAGGTAACCGTTGATGATCTCAAGAAATTCGGAATGATTCCCGAGTTCCTCGGACGTCTCCCTATAGTATGCACACTTAAGGGTCTCTCCAAGGAGATGCTTGTTCAGATATTAAAAGAGCCCAAGAACGCTATCTTGAAACAGTATCAGAAGCTCCTTGCGCTTGATGAGGTTAATCTGGAATTTGACGATGAAGCTTTGGAAGCCATAGCCGAGAAGGCGATGGAAAAGGATACAGGTGCCAGAGCGCTTCGCGCCATTATCGAGGAATTCATGCTGGATATCATGTATGAGATTCCGAAGGATGATAATATCGGAAGTGTTACCATTACCGGCGATTATATCAAGGGCAAGGGCGGCCCGGTGATTGAACTCAGAACTACGGAAGTTCTTAAGGGGATTGGGATGAAGTCGGCAGAGAACTGATAAGGGAAAGATAAAAGCCCCAGTGTATGCTATGGTGGATTTCAATCGATTATGCGTATTTTGCAACGAGATTGAAAGACACCATAGCATACGCTGGGGCTCATCGTTAGGCGGTAATGAAGGTGCCGGCTTTACCCTTGAGGGCGTCGGAGACCTCTGCAAGTGAGGTGATAAGGACGCTGCCTGAAGGATTATTCTTAAGGAATTCTATCGCGGCTTCGATCTTGGGAAGCATATCGGTAGCTCCAAACTGACCTTCTCTGATGTACTGCTCGGCTGCGGAGACATTCATGCGCTCGATGGGAGCCTGAGTGTCCTTGCCGAAATCGGTGTATACATAGGGAACGGAGGTCAGGATGATAAGTCTGTCAGCATTAAGATCTGAAGCCAGTTTTCCGGCGATGGCATCCTTCTCAATAACAGCTGATGCACCCTTTAATACATGACCCTGTTCGATAACCGGGATTCCGCCGCCGCCGCAGGCGATGACGATCTGGCCGGCATCAGAGAGTGTGCGGATGGCATCGATCTCAACAATATCTATCGGCTTGGGAGCAGCAACTATACGAAGATAACCTTTTCCCGGAACTTCCTGAACGAAGTTCCCTTTTTTAACTTCGTTATCGGCATCCTCTTTTGACATATATCTTCCGATAACCTTGGTCGGAGAATAGAAGGCTTCATCGTAGGGATCAACCGTAACCTGTGTAAGGATTGTGCTTACAGGGGTTGAAACACCGCGGCTTGTGAGCTCACTCTTAAGCGAATTCTGAAGATCGTAGCCGACATAACCCTGGCTCATTGCGCTGCAGACGCTCATGGGAGCGGGAGTATAGTCGATATAGATTCGGCGCAGCTCGGTCATGGCTTTGTGAATCATGCTGACCTGAGGTCCGTTACTGTGTGTGATGGTTAACTGATATCCTGCACAGGCGAGATCTGCGAGTGCTTTCGCAGTAACCTGAACGGCTTCCTTCTGCTCCATGGTGGTATAGCCGAGAGCTTCGTGTCCCAGTGATACCACTGCCTTCTTGTTTTCCATAGCGTTGCTCCTCCGTAAAAATCTGTTTTATAGATTGTATCATAAAAATAGACTGCGAGATACTTGGTAATTATGCATTTTTCAAGTATTTTCACATCTTCAGTTTGTTGTGTCTTCTGTCGTAGGTCATGATGCCGTTTACTTCCTCCTCAACGTCGGAGAGCTGCGTGTAAACTGCACCGGCAAGACCTTTCTTCTTAAGATTCTCTATGGTTTCATTCATAAGAGTGTTAAAGGCAGCTTTGAAATCGGCCACGGTATCGAACCTTTTGTAGCCATAGATTCTGTCTACGCTGCTGTGTCCCTCTACATAGCAGGTGTAACCGCCGTATTCGGAGATGACAAAGGCGCGGTGTTTTTTGTCTGCTATGACATCAAGAGGTCTGAAGTAATTATGTACACTTCTGAAATCACCGCCGTTTTCATCGAACCAGCCGCTTGCCTGATCGATAAGTCTGTTGTCGGCAAACTGCCTTGTCTGGATAGTAGCGGCGGAAGCATTGAACTGTCCCCAGCCCTCGTTGAAGAGAACCCAGACTGAGATACTCGGAACGTTGATCAGATGCTGGATTGTTTCCTCCATCTCCTCAGTCCATTCCTTTCGGCCCTCTGCGGAGCCTCTTGAAAACATGTGATAGTTTGTGGGACCATCAGGCATGTGTCCGAACACGCCGGGGAACAGAGTGGGAAGATAGCTCACTACGGGCTTTGCATAGGAAGAACCTCCGCTTACCATGTCCTGCCAGACGATCATTCCGAGCCTGTCGCAGTGATAGTACCACCTTGCTGCCTCAACTTTTATATGCTTCCTTAGCATGTTGAAGCCAAGGGATTTCATCTCTTCTATATCAAAAATGAGTGCTTCATCGCTCGGCGCAGTATATAATCCGTCGGGCCAGTAACCCTGATCGAGGACGCCGTTAAGGAAATAGGGCTCTCCATTCAGGAAAAAGAGGGGATGTCCTTCAGCATCAAGCTGCCTTGTAAAGGAGCGCATTCCGAAATAACTCCAGGCGGTATCGCTTCCTGCAGTTAACTGAATCTGATAGAGATAGGGATCCTCGGGACTCCAAAGGTGAGGCTTTGGCATCGCAATTTTGCAGGAATAAACATAAGTCGAAGCGCCTTTTCCTTCGATGTCGGGTGAGTAGGTGCTGAGCTCGTCGGAGGAATGGGTAATTGAACCGTAAAAATCCTCGGGCTCAAAGCGGTCCCTGGTCTTATCACTTCTGTGAACAGTGTCGCCCTCATTTTCTGCGATAAGGATCTGCCCCTCTGAGTCATATATTTTTAAAGAGACAGGGCACTCGCCGTTTGTATGCATGGTTATGTAGATCATGTCGAGGTCTCTGTCGGGAACGATTCTGTAGGAGGTGATGTGAGTTTCCGGAACAATCTCCATCCAAACCGTTTGCCAGATTCCGCTCTGCGCAGTGTAATACATACCTCCGCGCTTTAAAGTCTGCTTACCTCTGCTGTGATAAGAGGTGTCGCTGTCATCCTGGACGCAGACGGTCAGTGTTCCTGCAAGTCCTGACTGCGATGAAGTCATGGCATCCGTGATATCAACGGTGAAAGGAAGATATCCGCCATTGTGGGCGCCGACGGGAGTTCCGTTTATAAATACGATGGCTCTCTGGTCGATCGCACCAAAATGAAGAAGAACTCTGGATTTTTCATCGGGAAGAGTGATTCCTGAAAGTTCCTTTTTATACCAAAGATATTCATCAGGCTGCAATTGTCTCTCAACTCCCGAAAGAATTGATTCGGGAGAAAAGGGAACGAGGATCTGCCCATCCATTTCTTTTGGGTGAACGTCACTTTTTGAGAAAGCATATTCCCAAAGACCGTTAAGATTGATATAACTGTTTCTCTTGAACTGCGGACGAGGATATTCCGTTAGGACATGATCCTTGTCCAGATTGTCTCCCCAAACAGTGGTAAGCCTGTGGAGCACATCATCCTCATGAGTTTTATCTATTGCCTTAATTGCATTGAGCAGATCCATTTTCATAACATTTCCCCTAAAAAATATTAAGGCCATCCGATTACTAAAAATGGATGGCGCATTAAGTTCGTGTTCAGACGTCGGTATTTTGGTTCTTAGAAGCTATCAGATCCTGATAGAAAGCGGCGATTGATGCCGAGTTGTAAACTCCGACCCATAGGAGCGGAATGAAACATGCAAGTACTCCGATGAGTGCGAGAGGAATGAAACTCAGATACAGTAAAAGGAGTCTGAATTTACTTCCTTTCATGAGCCTCATGCTGGCTTTTAAGATATCCGAGGTTCTCTTTTCCGGGAAATCCTGCAGGATATAATAAGACTGCGAAAATATGAGACGAATATAGATATTGGCGATCGTCATCACCACAGATATAAGCAGTGCAAACATTATGTATCTGGGATCGATAGAAACCGCGCTGTTATTGTTTTTAACCAGCATCGCCATCAAAACCTGCAGCGGAATGATGGTTAGTGTATTCGCTACAGCAATCGGAACATGAAGAAGAATTGCCTTGTCGGGATGATTTTTAAATCCGTGGAATAAATCCGACATGGAAACCGATTGCGCATAGACGACGTTCATAAAAAGATAAGCCAGTCCGGAGTCGAACACGCCGAGGAAAAGGTTCACCAGTATGGTAGACCCGAAGTAGGCAAAATATGTGATTAGATTAGTTGGAATAATTGCTGCGGTAATGATATTTATCATTAAGAAGGCTATGAACCTGTAGAGTACAACTGCAGCTATTGTCGTTCCGTATTTACCAAGAAGCCTTTCTCTTGCAATGGCTTTCAATGTTTTAGTGTTTTTTGTCTGTCTCATTTGTCATTTGACCCTATACTGCCGCATCAAAGCTCGAACCGATAAGACCACTGGCTGCATCGGCTGATTTGCGGTTTTTCTGATAGGGATTATCCTCATTTTTATACATAATCTGAGTTGTGGTAAGTCCACCTGATACATAGGTGCGTCCACACTCGGGGCAGACTGCTGTCTGAATTTTGACAGAAGCCTGAAGTACTTTGCCGTCGCCCTGGGCGGCCTTTTTATATGCGTTGGCTACGTGCTCCTGCTCGTGACCGCGCACTCTGGAAGGTGCTGCTTCAGGTGAAATATGTGCAGCGCTTTTAAAGGAAACATTTTCATCGGAACCGTCAATATACTTGCGGTTCTTACAAGTCTCACATTCAGCCGGTGAAGAACGCATACCGGGCTTCTTCTCGACGGATTCGCCGGGATTAAGTGTGACTTTCGTTTCGCCCTGAAGGGCTCCCGCAGCAGCTTCTGAAGCTGTCCCGGTGCCGCTGTTAAAAGCAGGGCCGAAAAATCCTGATGCATAAGAACTGTTAAATCCGATACCACTTATTCCGCTCATAAGCACACCCTCTACTGACTTTCTACAGGAAGGTCGATACTGATGCCGAGATTATCAGTGATTTCCTTGACCATGTCGTCAAAGCTCTCGCCGCTGATAGCCTGCGAGTACTGATTAACCATCCTGTGTGCTTCGGGATCGGTAAATACCGTCACGAAGGAGGTAACCATAAGTGCGTATCCCCCGATAAGCCCGATAAGACCAAAAATAATTCCCCTTTTGGCCTGCGGGTAGAGCTTCCCGTTCTGTTCTCTGGACAGGAAAGCCATTGTAATTGCAATTCCTCCAAGTATTATGGAGAAATACACGCTTAGTATAAGCGCGATTGAGATCAGACCCAGTATGGATGCCACAGAAGCAAATGAAACCCTTGGATTAAGAGGGTTGTGGGTCTGATTATACTCATAACTCTCAGTCATTTCTTAATTTTCACAGATTCGTATGCAGAAAAGGAATCTGTGAACTCCTCCTTTGCCACCAAAAGATGACAATACTTCAAGTTAATTGTACCGCAAAAAGCCCGAGAAGTGTATTAAAAATTGGTAAAATTACTGTGCAGTGACGGTCCGGTCCTGCCGGTGAAATTCGATTGGAAAAGTTCGCTTTGACATAGTAAAATATACGAGTGACCTTTGTTTGGAGGAAGCATTTTATTATTGCACAAGGAGTAAAACAGGCAAAATGGACATTTTACAGAAAATAACAGAAGAACTTAATGTACAGAAATGGCAGGTGGAAGCAGCGGTAAAGCTGATTGACGAGGGCAATACCATTCCTTTTATCTCCAGATACCGTAAGGAAGTAACAGGTTCCCTTAATGATGAACAGCTGCGAACCCTCGGTGAGAGACTTACATATTTAAGAGGTCTCGAGGAGAAAAAAGAGCAGGTTATTTCAAGCATTGAGGAGCAGGGTAAGCTTACTGATGAGCTTAAAGCTAAGATTATTGCTGCGCAGACCATGGTAGCCGTTGAAGACTTATACAGACCATACAGACCGAAGAGAAAGACCAGAGCCTCTGTGGCTAAGGAGAAGGGACTTGACGGTCTTGCAGATATTATCAGGGCTCAGGAGACTACTAAGAGCCTTGTTGAGGAGGCAACTCCTTATGTAAATGCCGGAAAAGAAGTTAAGAATATACAGGAAGCAATCCAGGGTGCTATGGATATCATTGCCGAGGAGATTTCCGACAATGCCGATTATCGTACCTATATCCGTGAGGAGACCTGGAATCAGGGCTTCGTAACCTCCAATGCCAAGGACGAGAAGGCAGAGAGCGTCTACGAGATGTATTACAACTTCGAGGAGCCGGTTAATAAGATCCTCGGACACAGAGTGCTCGCACTTAACCGAGGTGAGGCAGAGAAGTTCCTCACAGTTAAGATCACAGCTCCTGAGGAGCAGATCCTTCGTTTCCTTGAAAAGAAGACAATAACAAAGGAAAATCCTGAGACAACTCCCGTACTTCAGGCCGTTTGTAAGGATTCCTATGACAGACTTATCGCTCCCGCTATTGAGCGCGATATCAGAAATGAGCTCACGGAAAAAGCAGAGGACAGCGCCATCGGCGTATTTGGCAAGAACCTTGAACAGCTTCTTATGCAGCCTCCTATCGCAGGAAAAACGGTTCTCGGATGGGATCCCGCTTTCAGAACAGGCTGTAAGCTTGCAATAGTAGATGCTACAGGAAAAGTGCTCGATACAAAGGTTATCTATCCCACAGCGCCACAGAATAAGGTTGAGGAAGCAAAGGCAGAACTTAAAAAGCTCATCAAGAAGTATGACGTTGACCTTATTTCAGTTGGTAACGGTACTGCTTCCAGAGAATCAGAGCAGGTTATCGTCGAGCTTATTAAGGAACTTGATAAGCCCGTTCAGTATGTAATCGTAAACGAGGCAGGCGCCTCGGTTTATTCGGCAAGTAAGCTTGCAACAGAGGAGTTCCCTCAGTTTGACGTAGGACAGAGAAGTGCGGCTTCCATCGCTAGACGTCTTCAGGACCCTCTTGCAGAGCTTGTAAAAATCGATCCCCAGAGCATCGGCGTCGGCCAGTATCAGCACGATATGAACCAGAAGAAGCTTGGTGAAGCCCTTTCAGGCGTGGTTGAGGACTGTGTTAATAAGGTAGGTGTTGATCTTAACACTGCATCAGCACCGCTCCTTACATATATTTCAGGTATCAGCAAGGTTATTGCCAAGAATATCGTTGATTATCGTGAGGCTAACGGAAAATTCGAGAGCAGAGACGAACTTCTTAAGGTTCCGAAGCTCGGACCCAAGGCTTATGAGCAGTGCGCAGGATTTTTGCGTATTCACGACGGTAAGAATGCCCTTGATGACACAAGCGTGCATCCGGAGTCCTATGAGGCAGCAGAGAAGCTTATGGATAAGCTCGGCCTCACCATGGAGGATGTAAGGGAAGCTCAGAAGAAGAGTGCCAAGGCTAAAGCTGAAGCTAAGAAGGCAGAAGCTAAGACTCAGGCTAAGCCGAAGCAGAAGAAGGAAAAGCAGTTTGTTGTTAAGAATACAAATACAGCTATGGGTGCTGCGCTGGCAGCAGCTCTTGGCGGGGTAAGTCTCAGCCAGGATACGGAACCTGCAGCAAAGGAAACATCCGGTCAGAAGGGCGGCAATGCAGCAGCTTCAGGAAGCCTTCTTAAGAAAGTTGGCGATAAGAAGAAGCTTGCAGAGGAGCTCGGAGTAGGTGAGATCACTCTCACAGATATCCTCTCAGAGCTTGAGAAGCCTTCCCGCGACCCCAGAGAGAGCATGCCCGCACCTATTCTTAGAAGTGACGTCATGGATATGAAGGACTTAAAGCCTGGAATGATCCTTAAGGGAACAGTCAGAAACATCGTAGACTTCGGTGCTTTCGTAGATATAGGAGTTCACCAGGACGGACTTGTTCACATCTCACAGATCACAGACCGCTACATCAAGCATCCTCTTGATGCAGTAAGCGTCGGTGATATCGTTGATGTTCAGGTAATTGAGGTAGATGTGAAGAAGCAGAGAATCGGACTTACAATGAAGATTAAGAAGTAAAAAATACGTTAATGTTTAAAAATGCCACCATGGTGTAAGCTGCGGTGGCATTTATTATGTGCATTTTTATTTATTTTTTCCGTATCTTAAGGGTCTTGCTACATGAACATTGAAAAACTCGATGAGAGGTCCCATGAAAAATGCGGTGATTATTGTTCCTATTCCTGGAAGAACACCCATCGCAAAACCAAGGCCTGTACAGATGAGGTCTCCTGCAATTCTGAGAATTCTAAAATCCCAGCCCTTTTGTTCTGAAAGTGACAGTGCTATGGCATCATAGGTTGATACCCCAAGATCGCTGGTAAAATACAGAGCTGACGCAAAGCACATGATTACAATCGCTACGATAAGGAAGAGCATTTTTACTATAAATGAAGGATTGGGAATCAGCTTTGTCCAAAAGGCATGTGACCAGTCAACTACATATCCCAGCAGGAACAGGTTGATGAAGGTGGCGATTCCGATCTTTTTCTTATCAAGGAAGAAATCGAATACCAGAAGCACCATGTTGATTACCATGTAGACGATGCCATATCCTATCACGGGATTATCGGTATAGTCTGTGAAAAATCTAGGTGCTCCGCCTGTCAAAATGTGCTGCAACTGTGTCCAGATTCCGTGGGCAAATACCTGAAAGGGATCCATTCCCATAAGTGAAAACTGGAACATTCCTACCGAAAAGCCTGCTATAAGTACGCCACCCAAAGTCATGGCAAGGCGTCTTTTCATTTCATTATCAAATTTTTTAAACATATCTTTTGCCTCCATCGAGCAATATTATCAAATCTCTCATTTGGCAATAATGTCATTTTGGGTGTTCTTTTTCAAAAAATCATGCCTTTTTGTGCTCTTTGGAATCTACGCTGTAATCTAATACGATAGGCCTGGTACTGGTTTGTGCTTTTCCTTTCCATTTTATGTTGTAGTAGATAAGCTCTATTACGCAGCAGCACATCCAGCCTACAGGATAACCAAATCCAACCCATTTCGGGTCGTTTACTATGAAGTGAGTGAGTACAAAAAGATAAATCTGTCTTATTACTACGAAGGTTGCGATCATGATGACCATGGGGCCTCTTGAATCGCCGCGCCCTCTAAGAGCTGCAGCCAGCGTGTGGTTTACACAGTTGGCAATCAGGAAGAAAACGTTTGTCTGAATGAAAAGAGCTCCGAATTCAATTACAGATTCATCCGCTGAAAACAGCCTTATGGCCGGTCTTGCAAAGACAAACAGAAGAAAAGCTATCACAAAGGTGATACCTGTGGATAAGAGAATAGCGGATCTTGTGCCTTTTTCTGCACGATCCTCTTTTCCTGCGCCGATATTCTGACTGACAAAGGTAGTGGCTGCCATGGCAACGCTGGACATGGGCAGCATTATGAAGGTATCTAGCTTGTTATAGCTGCTCCAGCCTGCCATGCAGCTTGAACCGAAGTGATTAATATAGGATTGAACGAATACATTTGAAAAAGCTGTGATGACTGACTGTATTCCTGCGGGGAGACCAACCATGAATATGCCTTTAAGGATTCCTGCATCGAGTGTTAAGTCTTTCCATATAAGCTTATAAATGTCATTGGTCCTTGTCAGAAGCATAAGTGTCAGAATAGCTGATATCATCTGAGAGATGATGGTCGCATAGGCTACACCTGCAATTCCTGCGTGGAGCCCAATTACGAAAACAAGGTCAAGAACTATGTTCATAAGGCTTGTAAGAATGAGGAACATAAGAGGTCTGGTGGTATCGCCTACAGCCCTTAAGATACCACTACCCATGTTGTAGATTAGAAGACCGGAAAAACCAAGAAAATATATCCTGAGGTATGTAGTAGCATCCGGCATAACATCTTCAGGAGTGGCCATAAATTTAAGCATAGGTGTAACGCCGATACTTCCAATTATTGTAAAGAGAACGCAGAAGATGAGTGTAGTTGCAATGGTGGTTTCGATAGCAAGGTGGAGACCTTTTAAATCCTTTCCTCCAAAATATCTGGAGATCAGAACGCCTGCTCCGATTGAAAATCCGTTAAAAAAGAACACCAGCATATTTACAATCATGGTGGTGGAGCCCACTGCCGCAAGGGCCTCTTTTCCTACGAAATTGCCCACCACGATCGAATCTACGGTGTTATATAACATCTGAAAAATATTACCGAACATAAGCGGGAGAGAAAACGTAATTATCTGTTTTAAGATTGAACCGCTTGTCATGTTTCTTGTTGTAGTTTTTTGTGCCATTTTTTGTATCCCTGGTTTTGCTTATTTTATTTGTTTTTATGTAAAATCACTTTGAATAGTTTCCATTTATAAAGTTTAGCACAAAGGGATAGTTTGTTGTCTTACCGAAATTTGTCTTTTTATGTCCGTTTTTTGACATGATTTCTTATATCAGTCAGATGTTGGCTACACATTTTTTCAGATAATCCTGCGCCAATTCCGAGTGTAATTAAGTCGTTGTCGGATATGTTCTTTCCTTTACCATTCACAGATGTTGTATGTTCGCCCCAGTAGGTATCACTATAGGTGAGATCGTATGCCGGTGCCAGTTTCCAACCATTCATATCTGTATAAAGAAATGAAAAGTTCTTAGTATGATCATCTCTGTTATGAGCCAATACGTTGAAACACATTATTTTATACAACTGTTCTTTGTCATAAGTGGCATCTTTTGTAAGCACTCTTACTAATTTGAAAAAAGCCTCATAATCACATGAGGGAAATCGAAAATCTGCCTCTAAAAGTGCTGCGAAGGTTATGGTGAATATTTTTTCTCCGCTTTTTCTGTCAAATCGTTCGGTTTTAAAGTAACCGTCACAGACAGAAGATGGAATAAGTTCTGCTTCAGTCATGGAAATGCCGCAGTTTTTAGCGCATATGGAATAGTCATATTCGCGTTTTCCACTAACTTCGGGATCGGTTTTGGCTGGGAATTTCACAATCCATTCCCGATTTCCTTCGGAAAGAAGTATTTTGGGACGTGTTCCACCACTTGATCCACCCATTTTATAGAGTATATCCAATTGCTCAGTATGCTTTGATGATAGGATATTTGCGCATTCTTTCGCAATCATATCATAGTCAAGGCCAATATTTTTCAAATCAAAGTCGGATTCCTTAGATGGTAAATATTCAAGAGCGCCCATTCCGCTTTGGCCTACATATGCTAAACGTTCAAGAGTTGATATTTCTCCACGCTTTATTCCAAGTGTCTCAAGATGTCGGTCTAATAACAGCTCACCCCAGCTATCCGGCAGGCTGTCAGCAAAAACGCCGAACAAACCACCAAAACGGTCCATAGCCCTTTCGTTAGGCACAAAGACATCATTCCGTAGAGGTAATGAAAAGGGGCTAATGGCAAAGCCATTTCTTTGCCACTCGCTACTATATTGAAAGGCAATTCTCTTGTCGGGAGTTTCCGCAAGTGTTCCCACATGATGTCCGTGATAATATACGTCAAGTGTCTTATTTGTTCGCATTTATAACTTCCTCAATACTGTTGTAAACGGGTTCGGTAAATAGTTCATTGAGTTCATTAACAACGCCAAGTTCCATGGTTAGTTTTATAAATGATTCCAAAGATATTTGCCCGGTCTTTTCAAATTTTCGGAGCGTAGCATAGCTTACATTACTACGTCCTGCTAATTCTTTTTGGGTTATCTTTTTTCTTTTTCTGATATCTCTTATTTTTGTTGCTAATCTTTTTGCAACGTCAGAAGGGGTGTCCCATAAATAATCCATGTTCAATTCTCCTATTGCTATAATAATAGCATTTTAGCTCGTTTAATTCAATAAAATGCTATCATGATAGCAAAAAAGAGCTGCCAATTGGCAGCTCCGAGTATATAAATTTCAAATAACGAGTTTATTAGTTTGGATATTTTTTTTCATATATTTATGAGCCGTTTTTTCAGTAATTTATAAAAATATCTTGCAAGAATCAAATTAATATAGTAGTGTATCTTAAAGATATGACAATTCCATATTGTGACATTTCTCTTATTCAGAGTGGTGGAGATACATAGGATCTGTGAAGCCACGGCAACCCCGGACATCCGGAAGGTGCCAACCTGAGCGTAGTGAGTAAGTGATCGAGTGCTGGATTTACAGTTATTTATACCAGCAGGATCTGCGAGCAATAAGAGGATTTGATTATCTGATATCAGGTCCGCTTGGCTGCGCAGCTAAGCGGATTTATTATTTGTTCTTTTTGAACAAATGTCCACGTTTTTGTTTGAGCGCTGTGAGCGCAGAAAGGAAATTTAAAATGGCAGAAAAGTTTATTTTTACTTCTGAGTCAGTTACTGAGGGACATCCCGACAAAATTTGTGATAACATCTCCGATGCTATCCTTGATGCTTGCCTTGAGCAGGATCCCATGAGCCGTGTTGCTTGCGAGACAACTGCATGCACAGGTTTCGCACTTATCACAGGTGAGATCACAACCAAGGCTGTTGTTGATTACGCTAAGATCGCAAGAGAGACAATCGTTGAGATCGGTTATGACAGCTCAGAGAAGGGCTTTGATGGTAACACATGTGCTGTTATGGTAGCTCTTGATCAGCAGTCAGCAGATATCGCTATGGGTGTTGATAAGGCTATCGAGGCTAGAGAGAACAAGATGACTGACGAAGAGATCGAGGCAATCGGTGCCGGCGATCAGGGTATGATGTTCGGTTATGCTACAAACGAGACAGAGGAGCTTATGCCCTACGCTATCTCTCTTGCTCACAAACTTACAAAGAAGCTTACAGAGGTTCGTAAGGACGGAACTCTTGCTTATCTTAGAGCAGACGGTAAGAGCCAGGTTTCTGTTGAGTACGATGAGAACGGCAAGCCTGTAAGACTTGAGGCTATCGTTGTTTCAACTCAGCATGATGAGAAGGTTACACAGGAGCAGATTCACGCTGACATCAGAAAGTACGTTATTGATGCAGTTGTAGATTCAGCTATGGTTGATGAGAACACAAAGATTTACATCAATCCCACAGGTCGTTTTGTAATCGGCGGACCTCAGGGTGATGCAGGTCTTACAGGACGTAAGATCATCGTTGATACTTACGGCGGCGCTGCTCGTCACGGCGGCGGTGCTTTCTCCGGTAAGGATTGCACAAAGGTTGACCGTTCAGGTGCTTACGCAGCTCGTTATGTTGCAAAGAACATCGTAGCTGCTGGTCTTGCTGACAAGGCTGAGATTCAGCTTTCATATGCTATCGGTGTTGCACAGCCCACATCAATTCTTGTTGATACATTCGGCACAGGTAAGGTTTCCGATGAGAAGCTTACAGAGGCTGTTCGTAAGGTATTCGACCTTCGTCCCGCAGGAATCATCAAGATGCTCGACCTTCGTCGTCCTATCTACAAGCAGACAGCTGCTTACGGACACTTTGGCCGCAACGATCTTAACCTTCCTTGGGAGAAGACAGACAAGGCTGAGGAGCTTAAGAAGGCAGTTAACGCATAAGCCAATCTTGCTAAATTTGTTTTAATTACATAAGTATATTTACGGCACCCTCTATTCTGAGATAATCAGCATAGAGGGTGTTTTATATGTTATATTGAATAGGTGATGTTTTTCGATAGGAGACATATATGGACTTACTGAAAAAATTTATCCCATATTACAAACCATATATCGGAGTATTTTTGCTGGATTTAGTGGCGGCATCGATTCTGTCGCTGATTGATCTTGTCTTTCCGCAGCTGCTGAGGGTTCTTCGGCAGACGCTTTTTCTTGAGGCTCCTGAAAAGATAGTTGCAGGAGTGATAAAGCTGGCTGTAGTACTGCTTATCATGTACATCGTGAGATTTCTGTGTAAGCACTATGTAACTTATCAGGGACACATGATGGGAGCCCGCATGGAATCGGGGATGAGAAGTGATCTCTTCGAGCAGTTCGAGAGATTCTCATTTTCCTACTATGATAAGAACAACACAGGCGAGATGATGAGTAAGCTTGTATCGGATCTTTTTGATATATCGGAGCTTGCCCACCATGGGCCTGAAAATATCTTTATATCTACAGTTAAGCTTTTGGGCTCGTTTACTATTCTTATGACAATGAACGTGCCGATGACGATGATTCTCGTTGCAATCGTAGCGTGTATGGCGATTTTTTCATATGTGCAGAACGGAATTATGCGAAGGACTTTTTTTGATAACAGGAAAAAGATTGCCGGCATAAATTCTTCTCTCCAGGACACCCTCGGCGGAATTCGCGTGGTGAAATCCTTCACCGGAGAAGACATAGAGAAAGCGAAATTTGAAAAGAGTAATGAGGCCTTTCTTGAATCAAAAAAAGCAAATTATAAGACGATGGCAATGTTCTTTGCGGGAAACAATTTCTTTGAAGGACTTATGTATATCGCGGTAATTGTTTTCGGCGGACTCTTCATTGCGAAGGGTACCTTGTCAGTAGAGGATCTGGCAGTCTATGCGCTGTATATAAACGTGTTCATAGGGCCGGTCATGATACTTATCGAGTTCACTGAGCAGCTTCAAAAGGGCGCTGCGGGATTCCAGAGATTTCGCGATGTAATGGATGTGGTACCGGAGATTGAGGATGCTCCCGATGCGGAAGTGCTGACAGATTGCAAGGGAGACGTGGATTATGAGGATGTATCCTTTGCCTACGATGATGACGAGGAGAGAGTTCTTGACCACATAGATCTTCATATTGATGCAGGAAAAAAGGTTGCCATAGTCGGTCCTTCCGGCGGAGGAAAATCCACCCTTTGCAGCCTGCTTCCGAGATTCTACGATGTTACCAAGGGCGCTGTGAAAATTGATGGCAAGGATGTAAGAAGCCTTACGCAGAAATCTTTGAGAGGTGTCATTGGTATCGTACAGCAAGAGGTGTATCTTTTTAACGGAACCATTCGTGAGAACATCGCCTACGGACGGGAGGGAGCCAGTTTTGATGATATAATGGATGCAGCGAAAAAGGCTGACCTTGATGAGTTCATATCCTCTCTTCCCAACGGATATGACACTATGGTTGGCGAGCGCGGAGCAAGACTTTCCGGAGGACAGAAACAGCGAATTGCTATTGCAAGAGTATTTCTTAAGAATCCTCCGATACTGATCCTTGATGAAGCTACCAGTGCTCTGGACAATGAATCCGAGCGCTATATACAGGAGAGTCTCGACAGACTCGCAGCGGGCAGAACCACAATCACAATTGCCCACAGACTTTCTACTATTAGAAATGCAGACGAGATTATCGTTCTGGATTCCGAAGGTATTCAGGAGAGGGGCAACCACAGACAGCTCCTTGAAAAGGATGGAATCTACGCAAAATATTTTTATATGCAGGTAGGGATTGCGTAAATAAGCCTTCTCCTAAGGAGAAGGTGGCACGAAGTGCCGGATGAGGTAATATACATGTCATTTGCACACTTACACGTACATACCGGATATTCCCTGTTGGATGGATCCAACAAGGTTGCCGATTATGTAAAAAGAATAAAAGAGCTCGGAATGACTGCGGGAGCCATAACGGATCACGGAGTCATGTACGGCGTTATAGAATTTTATAAGCTGGCTAAGCAAGAGGGAATCAAGCCAATAATCGGCTGCGAGGTATACGTTGCACCCGGTTCCCGTTTTGAGAAGGAGATGGGAGTTAATGAGAACAGATACTATCATCTGGTACTTCTTGCAGAGAATAATAAGGGATATGAGAATCTTTCCCACATTGTAAGTCGGGGATTTACTGAAGGATATTACTATAAGCCGAGAGTTGATCTTGAACTTTTAAGAGAGTTTCACGAGGGAATAATCTGCCTTTCCGCATGTCTTGCAGGTGAGGTTCCGAAGGCTATAACAAGAGGCGACCTCGAGGAAGCAAGGGCAGCAGCTCTTAGGTACGATGAGATATTCGGGCATGGCAATTTCTTCCTGGAGATGCAGGATCACGGAATTCCGGAGCAGCACACAGTGAATTCCGCTATTTTAACTCTGTCCAAAGAACTTGATATTCCCATGGTTGTGACAAATGACTGCCACTATACCAACGCGGAGGATGCTGAGGCTCATGATCTTCTGCTGTGCATCCAGACCGGTAAGAAGGTCACGGATGAGGACCGTATGCGCTACGAGGGCGGACAGTACTATGTGAAAAGCGAAGACGAAATGCGTCTTCTTTTCCCTTATGCACAGGAAGCAATTGAGAATACCCAGAAGATTGCGGACAGATGTAACGTGGAGATTGAGTTCGGCGTGACAAAACTCCCGCATTTTGATGTGCCTGAAGGATATAATTCCTGGACATATTTAAATAAGCTCTGCGATGACGGATTAAAAGAGAGATATCCGGACGATGACGGAACCATCAAGAAACAGCTTGACTATGAGCTTTCTGTAATCCAGAAGATGGGATATGTCGATTACTTCCTTATAGTATGGGATTACATCAACTTTTGCAGAGAGAGTGGGATAGCGGTAGGCCCCGGAAGAGGTTCGGCGGCGGGATCTGTAGTTTCTTACTGTATCCATATTACAAACATTGATCCTATTAAGTATGATCTGCTGTTTGAGCGTTTCCTTAATCCGGAACGTGTATCCATGCCCGATATAGACGTGGATTTCGAGTATGAGCGCAGGCAGGAGGTTATTGACTACGTCACAAGAAAATACGGCGCAGACAGAGTCATACAGATAATTACTTTCGGAACGCTTCAGGCCAAGGGTGTAATAAGGGATGTTGCCAGAGTGCTGGATCTTCCCTACAGCTTTGGCGATAACCTTGCTAAGATGATCCCGACCATTCCAAATGAAGCGATGGATTTGAAGAAGGCTCTTTCAATAAATCCCGAGCTTAAAAATATGTATGAAACGGATTCACAGGTACATCACCTGATTGATATGTGTATGAAACTGGAGGGATTGCCGAGGCATACTTCCATTCACGCCGCCGGAGTTGTAATCTGTCAGAGCCCCGCAGAGGATCTCATTCCTCTTTCAAGATCTGCGGAAGGAAATATAACAACCCAGTTTGATGCGCCTACGAGTGAGGAACTGGGACTTCTGAAGATGGACTTTTTGGGTCTTAGGACCCTCACCGTAATAAAGGATGCGGTCGCTTTTGCTAATGAATCGATAGGAGCAAAAGAGGGCGATCCTGATTTTATTGATATAGAGAAAATCGATTATGATGATCAGAATGCACTCGGAGCACTCGGACTTGGAAAAACCGAAGGCGTTTTCCAGCTTGAAAGTGCAGGAATGACATCGTTCATGAAGGAACTTAAACCACATTCCTTCGAGGATATTATTGCGGGTATTTCTCTTTACCGTCCGGGACCGATGGACTTTATACCTAAGTATATAGCCGGAAAAACGGACGTCCAGAATATCACGTATTCGACACCGCTCCTTGAGCCTATTTTGTCTCCGACCTACGGATGTATTGTGTATCAGGAGCAAGTTATGCAGATAGTTCAGCAGCTTGGTGGTTATACGCTCGGACGAGCTGATCTTGTACGCCGTGCCATGAGTAAAAAGAAGCAGCACGTCATGGAGGTTGAAAGGGAAAACTTTGTCCACGGCAATGCGGAAGAAAATGTTCCCGGCTGTGTATCCAAGGGAATTGGAGAGGATGTTGCAAATGAAATCTATGATTCAATGATGGATTTTGCAAAGTATGCGTTCAATAAATCCCATGCCGCCTGCTACGCAGTGGTTGCGCTTGAGACAGCATGGCTGAAATACTACTATCCGGTAGAGTTTATGGCTGCGCTTATGACTTCTGTTATAGATGTTCAGGCTAAGGTTTCCTATTATATTATGGCCTGCAGAAGTATGGGGATTGAGGTTCTGCCGCCTGATATAAACGAAGGCTATTCGGGATTCTCGGTTGCCAAAACATCGGATGATGATGAGAATAAGGATCCCAGACTTCGCGGAAAGGCAATAAGATATGCGCTTACCTCCATAAAGGGAGTGGGCCGTCCTGTTATCGAGTCTGTTGTCAGGGAGAGAGAAGCCGGAGGAAAGTTCAAAAGCATTAACGACTTCCTTACAAGGATGGAGCCTTACGGAGATATAAATAAGCGAGCTGTCGAAAACTTCATCAAGGCCGGTGCACTTGATAGCCTTGGCGGAACAAGAAAACAGATGATGTGTGTCTTCGGACCGCTTCTTGATCAGCTTCACAACAAGAGCAAGAACACCTTCGCAGGACAGATGTCGCTCTTCGACCTCGCACCTCAGGAGGTGAAGGAACAGTTTGAGATAAAACTGCCGGATGTAGGAGAATACCCCAAAGATATGCTTCTCGAATTTGAGAAGGAAGTCCTTGATGTCTATGTTTCCGGACACCCGCTTGAAGAGTACGAGGGATTTTGGAAAAAGCATATCACTGCAAAGACGACGGATTTCTATTTTGATGAGGAGACAGGCGAAACCGTTGTAAGGGATAACTCCACTGTAACCATCGGAGGAATTATTTCAGCCAAGACCACGAAGTACACTAAGAAGGATCAGCTTATGGCCTTTCTTACAATAGAAGATCTCGTGGGAAGTATAGAAGTAATCGTATTCCCCAAGACCTACGAGGGCAACCAGGGAAGGCTTAATGAAGATGCCAAGGTATTCATCCAGGGACGCGTCAGCGCTGAAGAAGAAAAGAATGCAAAACTCATTGCATCCAAAATTCAACTCTTTGATGAAGTGCCCCGCACCCTCTGGATTCAGTTTGCCAATAAGGAGGACTACGAGACCAAAGCAAAACTCCTCGAAGACACCCTCCTCTCCACCGTCAAAGGCCCCGGCGCCAAAGACCAGGTAGCAGTCTACCTCAAGGACACCAAACAAATAAAGAAACTGCCTACTTCACTCAAAGTAAAGGCAGACGAGGACACCCTCGCCATCCTCACCTCACAGTTCGGGTCCGATAACATAAGAGTTGTGTAAGGATATCATGATTATAGTAATTCAACCGTCGTGAAGGATACTCAGGATGCGATAAACGCAGCAAGAGAGAACAGGGATAATTTTAACAACAACAAGTAATTAATAAGAAAAGGAAGATTCGGATGGAATCTTCCTTTTTATGATTTGATGTTGATAAGTGGGTATCGTCTAATATATACCGGAATCACTTTTTGTTATTAACGAGATCCTTGAGTGCCTTACCGGCCTTGAACTTAGGAACGATTGAAGCAGGAATCTTGATCTCAGCACCTGTCTGAGGGTTCTTGCCTTTTCTTGTAGCTCTCTTTGATGTCTCAAATGTTCCAAAGCCCACAAGCTGAACTTTGTCCTTTTTCTTTAAGGTCTTTGAGATGGTGTCGGTGAGGGCTTTAAGAGCCTGGTCGTTAGCCTTCTTTGTCAGACCGTTTTCCTTTGTCATTGCTTCGATAAGTTCTGTTCTGTTCATAACCGTATCTCCCTCGTATATTAGTTTTATAAGTTAATAAGTTATATATTTACTCTTAGTTTTAAGAGCATATCTCTGTTAATTAGGAGGAATCCCTCCACCCTTAAGAGCATTTGTTCTACGCACCTTGAAAATAGATCAATCGGTTTGTTAATGCCCATGATATAATTGCCCACAGTGTCAATCAGGTATAAGTTCTGTTTTCTCCTGTTGGGTCTGTTTAGACCGCTTCAAGTAAAGTCTGTTCCCCTGAGCCGAAAGTTAGCTTCAAACCGCTGGCTGTTTGCTGGAGACTTAGGACTGCCTTCTAGCAGTGAGGTTCGCATCAGTCCATCACCAGCTGGATTCTTATACGCGAGGATGTTGATGCTTCGGTGTCGTGGGTATTACCAAACCGATTGACCACAAATATTGGACAAAGGAGGTGATATTGTATGAACCCACTTTACGTCGGTATTGATGTAAGTAGCACAAACAACGTGGTTTACTTTATGAAGCCCGATGGAACCAAAATCAAAAACTTCTCTGTTCCAAACTCGAAAGACGGTTCCAAAAAGCTTGTAAAGGATGTCCTGTCGGCACTTACTTCTTATAGCCTCACAGACGTCATCTTTGGGCTTGAAGCCACTTCAGTCTATGGTGACAATCTCGTCTGTTTTCTGAGAGAAGACGGCTCTCTTACGCCGTACAACCGCAAAATACATGTCCTCAATCCCAAGCAGGTTAGTAAGTTCAAAGAATCTTACAACGATCTGCCTAAGAACGATTACGTGGACTCCTTTATCATTGCGGACTGCCTGCGTTTTGGAAGAATCAACAAAGAGGTGTATCTGGATGACTATCGCCACAAAGCTCTCCAAAACCTCACACGCGCACGTTATGTCACTGTTCAAAACCTGACCAAGGAAAAGCAGCGTTTCATGAACGTGTTGTTCAAGAAGTATTCTTCTTTCACACAGGAGAAGGTGTTCTCCGATAAATTCGGAGCTACAGCCTTAGCTGTCTACGAAGAGTTTGACTCCGCAGACACACTTGCCTACATGGACTTACATGAACTGACGGAATTCCTTCAGAAGAAAGGAAAAAACCATTTTTCTGATCCGGAAGCCATCGCCAAAGCCATCCAAAAAGCTGCCCGATCATCCTATCGTTTGCCTAAAACGGTAAACGACTCTGTAAACCAAGTGCTTGCTATATCCATAAGCTCCATAAAAGCACTGGAGTCACAGATTAAGGAGTTTGATAAGGCCATTGCTAACCAAATGCAGTTGATTCCGAATACACTTACTTCGATCAAAGGAATCGGACCAGTATACTCTGCAGGAATAATCGCAGAAATTGGTGATATCAACCGCTTCCCGAGTCAGGAAAAGCTGGCAAAATATGCCGGACTTGCCTGGACTCAACATCAATCCGGTGGATTTGAGGCACAAAATACTCGTCTCATAAAAACCGGAAACCGTTTCTTAAAGTACTACCTGGGCGAAGCAGCCATGTCTCTTGTAAGATGCGATGCAGAGTACAGCCGCTTCTACCACCTCAAATATAATGAGGTGAATAAGTACCAGCATAAACGTGCACTTGCGTTAACTGCCCGTAAACTTGTGCGGTTAGTCTTTCGACTGCTGAAAGACAATCGTCTATACGTAGAAAGGTAACTCATCCCTGTAGATGAGGATTTTCCGTCTACGCCCGGCCATGTAATCCTCTTTTTTTACGCAGATCGGCGGGGCTTAGGTAGGTGTTTTTAACCTTTTGCGAATGACATAAAAATAATGCGAATTTTATTCATTCCTGGGTTGACATTTCACCGCTGGACTT
>NZ_AUJZ01000011.1:0-117295 GCF_000424485.1 Butyrivibrio sp. WCD2001
CTCCATCTCCAAAAATCGGCAGTGTTCCCTCGTATTCCTGTGCATGATAAAATCATGCTACAGGAGGAACAGCCATGGCTAGTAAAGAACTAATAGCAAAGCTTAGAGAGAAATACATCCAAAATCCGCCGGAAGGCATGTCGGCGAACGAAATCCGCGAGATGGATGATGAAGACCTTCTCGACATGGATTACTTTATGCATGAAGATGATGAATTCTTTGACGAGGTAGATTGGTAATTTAAAACCAACATACCTCCGCTTTGCGTGGCCCGGTCTTGTCCGGGCCTTTTAATTCAAGGTTTTGCCGCAAGGCGAAATTTCCTATTAAATGAAAAAGGCGCCCTCCGTGCGGAGAGCGCCTCTTATGATTGATTATGTATTTTATTAGGCTGCCCTCACCCTTAACCCTGAAGGAGTGACATAACACCCTGTGTACTCTGGTTTGCCTGTGCCAGCATTGACTGTCCTGCCTGTGCGAGGATATTGTTCTTGCTGTAAGTAACCATTTCCTCTGCCATATCTGTATCGCGAAGTCTGGATTCTGCTGCTGTTGTATTCTCTACTACGTTGTCCAGGTTCTTGATTGTGTGCTCTAATCTGTTCTGTACTGCACCGAGTGCTGATCTCTGCTCAGATACCTGGCGGATTGCATCTTCGATTGCGTCGATTGCGTATGTAGCCTGAAGTCCACTGTTATCTGTAACTGTCAGATTCTGGATTCCGAGGTTTGCTGCATTCATAACTTCGATATCGACCATGATCTTGTTGGACATATCTGCGTCAGCACCTACATGAAGCTGTAATCCTAGATCTCTTGCTACTCTGGCTGTACCTTTGGTAATTGAGAAAGTGTACATCATTCCTGCACTTTGTGTCTGAGTACCTACAGGGGTATTAACCTGTACATTTGCAATCTTAGCACTATCTACACCGATAACATTGGCCTGCCTTAGTGCAATCATCATCTTGTCAAGGGCTGCTGATACTGTAATATTCTTATCAAGGTTTACATCTGTAGCCGTTCTGGTTGTATGACCATTAACAGAAACCCTTGTTCCATCCTTAACCATCGCCTGCATCTCAGCAACTGTATATTCTTCGTCACCATAGATGAAGACCTTTGTCTGTCCATCAAGAGAACTTGTTCCCTTGAAATATGATGTACCATTTATAGTTACAATAGAGGAACCAGCATTACCTATACTTGTCTGAAGAAGACCTATGGAATCTCTCGCTTTATCATAAAGGTGGTAATCTTTTCCTGCGATCTTCACTTCTGTATCAGAGTTAACATATGCTGTGAACATTGCATTATGTCCCATATCTGTAAGGGTTCCGTCAAGACCTGCATCATGTGCCTTCATGTATTTGTCATGATATCCGGTGCCGCCTCTGAGCAGATAAGTCTCGTTGAACTTGGTTGTCTCTGCTACTCTGTCTATTTCTATAGTAAGCTGATCTATCTCTGCCTGAATGGAATCTCTGTCAGTCTTGGAGTTTGTTCCGTTTGCTGCCTGTACTGCCAGTTCATTCATTCTCTGGAGCATATCGTGTACTTCTGTAAGTGCACCTTCAGCTGTCTGTACTGAACTTACGCCGTCATCTGCGTTTGTTGATGCTCTGTCAAGACCTCTCATCTGCTTTCTCATCTTCTCACTGATGGATAATCCTGCTGCATCATCTGCTGCTCTATTGATTTTATAACCTGAGGAAAGTTTTTCTGAAGATTTTGCCTGACTACCTGTTGTAATGCCAAGCATTCTGTTAGAATTCATCGCCGTAATATTATGCTGGATAACCATAGTATACCTCCATGTGGGTGCAGTCTCTCCCTCTAATCCGTAGAGTCTGAGCCTGCTGCTTGATACTTTTTCAAAATAATAGTTACTTATTAAGTTGAGTGCGCTCCCACATCGATCATCCTTGACGATGTTTTATTTTCTTTTACACTTTATATATCGTTCGCTTTTCCATTTCCTTAACCCCTTTTTTTAATTTTTTTGATTTTTTATTACATTTTGCATTATTTTTCGCTAACAAAATGGGCGAAAGCCCAGTGTTTACCGACCTTTCGCCCATTGTATATAATTTGCAATTTTTTTGATTTTTTAGATAATTATGGCAACAATTCAGCCATATCATACATACTCAGGTAGTAAACCTATCACTTTTTCCATTAGAGCATCAAAGGTCATACGTTTTAGGGCTTCCCCCCTGCCTATTTCCGCCATCTTTTTTCTCTCATCTTCATGTTCAAGGTAATAACGTATTTTCTCTATAAGTTCTTCCTTATCTTCGAAAAATTCAACAGTACCTTCCGGCATGATCAAATTTATATCAACAAGATCATCTCCTTTCGGTATATAATTTGATAGATAGAAAGCACCGCTAAACATACTTTCCCATGCTCTGGCAGCCGCAGTTGTCATAATATTATTTCCTACAACTATTTTTGAAGCCTGATAGATTTTTGATAAAGTTACTCCATTTTCTGCCGGTCCCATAGCGTATTTTTCATATTTGGGACTATTCTTCCACCCATTGCCCCAAAGCTTAATATTTTCAAATCCGGCATCCAAAAGCCAATCGACCAACACTTGCCGGAAAACACGTTGATTAAACCACATATACATCTGTTCAGCCAAATATTCTATCCCTAAGTCATTTAAAGCCATATTTTTACATGCAAATCCATCCTTTATGTATGTAGCAAAATCCGCTTTGTTATATAAAAATTCACCCCTTTTCGCGTCCTCAAAATACAGATTTAATATCTCCCTCAAAATTATTTTTATTTCTTCGTCCATTTCAGTTCCGTTCAAAAAATCATCAATCCATTTTTCCACATCACTGGAATGGCACACCAGACATATGTCTGTACTATATAAATCCAATTCCTCATTTGTAAGCTCATAAGGCTTATAAATATCCTGATTGGACGGAATTGGTGCATCAATTAACTTCCCATGATATAGTTCCTTCAACCAGTCCCATGAAATAAAGTGGTTTATAACCATATCTTTCTTCCCAAGCTTTTTGTATGTTTCCGAATCAATAATATGATTCATTGGATCCTGAATCCAAGTAATCCAATATATTTCATCCGGGAAAAATCCCCTCTCTTCAAATCTAAAATGATCTAAAACAAAAATAGCATCCGGTTTGAATTCCATGAACAGTTCCATCTGCTTAAGCGGAGTTACTCTTTTTATATTTTCGGTTTCAATGGATAGCTCACATTCACACCCCAGTTTTCTAGCTGCCTCCATAGCATTTCGAGCATGATATTGAAGTACCGTTGAGAACCTCGATGTAGAAAAAAGTATTCTGGGTTTTCCCACCTTTACTCTTTCATTTACTTCATTGACATTCTCCTTATAATACCTTTTCACCTCCTCACTTAATTCTCTTTTTCTTTGATTTTGCGCATCTAAAATATCGTGAAAGCAGGTATGAAGTGTTAACTTTCGTCCATTCAAGCTATATCCATGCCCCGGCAATTCAAACTCAGAATCTTTAAAGCACTGATATATTCCTTCCTTTTCGACCAAAAAGACATATCTTCCATATTTTATTAGCTTTTCAGTATTTGCAATTTGTAAAAAAGCTTCAAATTCCCACTCAGAAAAAACCAAATATATAGCAAGCTCAAAACCATTTGCAGATAATTCAGGCTTCACTCTATCTGCTATTTCCTCTATCTGCTTACAAAATAATGCCCCCTCCAAAAAAAGAGCACTTTTTTCGATAGCATCGATATTTATTTTATCTTTTGTCCATCCGTATAGCTTTTTCTTATTCTTATCAAGAATAACTACCATCTCATCATCATGATATAAAACAAAAAAAGCAGGGGATTCCGGAACATTCCCAAAAAACATATTATAATTTTCAACAATCTTTTTATTGGTCTTGTACTTCGACTCCAGTTGTTCCCTTTGTGGAATAAAAAAACTTTCTTCTATTAGTTCATAAGCATTCTCATCATTATAAAAATCATAAAGTTCAAAAAGACTAAGAATGATGTTCTTAGCATCTCCACATTTTTCTTGAAGCCAAACCTTGTTCCACAGTAATTCCTGCCGCTTACCGGGATAAGCTTTTTCAAGAGCTTCAAGCATTTTAAATGCTTCATTTATATACCCTTTCTCTGCAAATGTTTGGATAGAGTGTATTGACTGTTCAAATAGTTCTTTTTCTCGATTATCACTCACAGTTATTCTTCCTCCGCGCTCATAATCTCATCAGCAACCTGCTGCAAAATAAGCTGATGAATGGATTCAACCTTTCCAAAACTACAACATGGAACATAAACATTGATATCTCCCATTTTTCTGACTCTGTTTGAAGATTCAAATCCCGTAAATGTGATTACAGTTCCCCTAAGTTGCCTTACTATATCTATGGCATTTACAATGTTTTGTGAATTCCCGGAACTGCTTATTGCAATCAGAAGATCTCCTCTTTCCGCCATCATATCAAGCTGCTTGGAGAAAACATATTCATAACCATAATCATTGCCAAGGCAGGTAAGTACAGGGCTATCGTATAAGCTAACAGTTCTCATATGTGCGTTTTTTAAATAGTCAGCTGTCATATGTTCAGCTATAGCTGCGCTCCCTCCGTTTCCTGCAAAAAACAGTTGTCTGTGCGCCTGCCTTGTTGCACACAGAATATTTATCATCCTCTCAATTCCATCACTGTATGAAAGCTCTTTCCCCTTTTGTGTAATCACTACACTTTCCAGCAGTCTTATCACATCTTTTAAGTATTCATTATGGTTCTTTGTCTCCATATTCATTCTCCGGTATCAAAAAATTTAAACATTAAGTATTGTGCTTAAAAACTTCAAAAGATCTACCTTATGAACATAGTCCTTATTACCTATTACATTTGTTTTAAGCGCTGCTGCCACATTGGCAACCAGTGTCGCCATATCCACTGGAATATCAGCTTCAGCACACATAGATGCAAGTGCAAAAAATGCATCACCCGCACCTACTGTATCTGTCACTTCCAGAGTAAGCGCAGGACATAACGCTTTCTGCTTTGCAGAGGGCCGCATGCCTATCGCGCCCATAGCTCCGACCGTTACCCATCCGACATTTGTACTCATCTGTTTGATAAGCTTTTCAAGAAGTTTATCCTTACCTGCAAGATGCTGCCCAAATGCCATTTTCAGTTCTCTCTCATCAACAACAAAGGCATCGGCTCTATCATATTTGGTAATTAGGTTCATTCCCATATTTGCTGAGTTGGTCTGAACATTCAGCGCAAGGAATTTCGATTTTTCCTGAATAATATCTCTTGCCCTCTGATCAATAAGACCATGTCCGAAATCACCGATTATAACAACATCATATTTGGGAATCATTTTTTTTAATTTGTCATAAAAAATACTATAGTCATGATGCCTGATATCATGCCGCCTCATCAGCGTGTTTACCGAGAAAAGCTTGTCATACTCCTGGCGCTGTTTGTTTGATTTAACATATCTATGCTTAACCGGAGTTACAAACTCTTCATCTTCTATAATATCCAGATGAACCCCATCCATAGACTCTTTTATAAAATCCATATATCCGGGTTCAGTCCCAATCATTGAGCATAGAGTAACTTTCCCCACAAACTCAGACAGATGCCGTGCAATAGCAAGTGAGCCTCCGGCATATCTTTCCTTCTCCTCAAAGAAAGTAGAGAGGCTTCCATCCTTCATGGTTACGCCCTGGATATTCACAAAGGAATACTCATCGAAAATAACATCACCAACTACAAGAACTTTCTTCTTTTTAAAGGCCTCGATATTGTCTCTTATTTGCGAGAGAACATCATCCCCATATTTCTTTTTTAACTTATTTGCATAGTCAACGACATTTTCAGGAAGAGCAGAAAAGAAGTTGTTAAGAAGTTTTGTGGAACTAAATACTTTTCCTTCTGTATAATAGACCTCTCCACCATATTCTCTTACTATCGCCTCTTCACTACCTATGTTTCCGGTGAGGTCATTTTTAGCAACAGCATATTCCTTGCCCTTTGCATAGATGTCAGGCTGTACTGCCCTTACAATGTCATGAACAGTTACCGCCTCGCTCAAAAGGACATAGTCCACTATCTCAAGGTTCGCAATAAAATTCAGCCGCTCCGCATCATTAAAATATGGTCTTCCGGGACCTTTGTTAACGTATTTTGCGGCAGTAACAGATACAACAAGGATATCTCCCTGCTTCTTTGCATCTGCAAAGTGCTCCAAATGCCCCTGATGAACAAGGTCAAACACACCGTGGCACAGTACTATTTTTTTGCCCTCTTTTTTTAGTTTCTCTCTGATCTTCGGAAAGTCTTCTCTTGATACAATCTTGTTTTCTGGCTTACGCATATTCCCCTCATCCGTCAGCTTCGCTGATACCTTCTCCCAAAGGGAGAAGGCATTAAGTCGAATCATCTTTCCTTTATAAATTTACTTACCCAAATATTTGAACCAGTCAGCAGTGGCATCCTTAATAGTTTCAGGTGTCCATACCGGGGCCTGTCTCCAATAATCAATATTATCAAGGATATTTTGAACCCCCTGCTCAAGTGTTACCTGTGGATGCCAGCCTAGCATTTTTGCAATTTTGGATGTATCAGCATAGGTACAATCCGGCTCACCCGGGCGCTTAGGAATGTGAACAACATTTTCTTCCGTTCCTCCAAGAAGCTCAACAAGCCTGTTTACAGAATAGGTATGCTCGCTACCAACATTAAAACGTTCACCTACAACATTCGATTTTGCTGCTGTATAGAATGCATCAACAATATCGGTAACATAAGTGAAATCCCTCGTCTGCTCACCTGTTCCCACAACAGTAAACGGTTTCCCTGCAAGTTTCTGCCCAAGAAAAACTCCAAACACTGCTCCATAAGTCCCCGATGTTCTTGAACGCGGTCCATATACATTAAAAAGGCATAGCGAAACAACCGGTAGCCCATACACCTTGGCGTAATGGAGTGCCAGTTCTTCACCGAGTCTCTTTGTCAGAGCATAAGGATACTCAGGTCTTATATCTGCATTTTCATCTGTCGGGAATTTGTCAGGAATGCCGTAGCATGAAGATGAAGCAGTATACATAAACCGCTTTACACCTGCTGCCTTTGCTGCCTGCAGAACAGAGAAAGTTCCGTCTACATTTGAATGAAAATATTCATCGGGATGCTGAATTGATGGAACGATATCCGCAAGTGCCGCAAAATGGAATACCCAATCGATACCATCAAACAAAGGCATAATCTTATCTGTATTGCAAATATCTTCAATAACTACCTTAAGCGAAGGATTTCCTTTTTGATGTTCTATATTTTCAAGTCTTCCTGTGCTGCAATTATCAATTACAACCACCTCATGGCCTTCAGCAAGAAGTCTGTCCACCATATGTGAACCTATAAACCCACAGCCACCTGTTACAATAGTCTTCATGAATAATCCCCCTCATACCAATGACAACTATCAATCTTTGCTTCTATATCGTATTAAATAATCTGTAAACTCTCTTAGATCGTCCATTATCATATCAGGACTACAATCTTCTTCTAGACCGCTCTCTCCATACCCGGAGTTTAGTAGCACAGTCTTTATACCTACATTCTGTCCAAGTATGATATCGCAAGCTCTATCGCCAACCATATATGAATTATCCAAATCGATGTCGTAATCCTTGCATGCCTGATCTATCATCCCTGTCTTAGGTTTACGACAATTACATACCATAGTATACTTAGGGACGATTCCCTGTGGATGATGCGGACAATAATACAATGCATCTATTCCGGTTTGCTCCATCACCAACTGGTTCATATGTTTTAGATCATCTTCAGTATAGAGTCCCTTAGCGACTGCGCTTTGATTGGTTATGACTATAGCCAGATAACCTTGTTCTTTAATATCTTCTACGCACTTTGCTGTGAATGGATATAGCTCGAGTTCATCAATCGATGATATCGCATATCCTCTTTCTACGGTTATGACTCCATCTCTATCCAGGAAAATTGCCTTTTTCTTCACACCCATACATCTTCCAAATCAGCATATCCATAAAACAACTCACTCAAGCATTTCAGCAATGGCCTGTTTCAGGACCTCTTTACCAATACCATTCGCATCTTTTACTTCCATATATTTACCATAACCATGCGAAAAATCAGATAATCCGATGCGTTTAAACCTGATACCTTTACCATACTCTGCAACAACTTCTGCTACAGCGCTGCCTATGCCACCAATAATATTATGATCTTCTACCGTAATTATTTTTCCGCATTCATCTATTGCCTTTTCAATTATTTCTGTATCCAACGGTTTAATAGTATTAATATTTATAACCCTTACTACATCTCCGGTTTGATTGATACTATCAACAACATCGATAATATCTTTCAGAATGCTCCCCGTTCCGATAATTGCGATCTCTTTTCCTTTTCTTAACTCAATTCCCTTCCCAATAACAAATTCATAGTCTTCACTGTAAATTTCAGGTTCTTTGTTTGTACCTATCCTCAAATATACCGGCCCTTCATATTCATATGCAGCCCTGACAGATTTCTGTACTTCCATAGGACTTGCCGGAGAAAGAATTGTAAGATTCGGAAGACTCCTCAATCCGCCCAAATCTTCAGTTGTATGATGAGTAGGTCCCAAAGCACTATATACTTCACCTGCTCCCGTCCCGACAATTTTGACATTTTGTTTTTGCAGACATATATCGTTACGAATAAATTCATATGCCCTATAAGCCAAAAAAGCGCCTATAGTATAGGCAAAAGGAATCTTTCCTCTATTTGCCATGCCCGCTGCCATTCCCAGCATATTTGCTTCTGAAATACCCACATTCAGGTATTGATCCGGTAAATCATTCCTGTATTTGTCATATACAATGGCTCCATTATCAGATATGATTGCATATACTCTGCTATCTTTTTTTGCAATGTCATATAAAGCATTAAGATATGCTGTTCTCATCTATACCCCCATCACTGCAGTTCTTCTGCACTTATACATAATTCATCCATAAGAATTTTTAGTTCTTCTTCGTTAGGCATCCTATAATGCCATATCGGTTTGTTTTCCATGAATGATACGCCTTTGCCCTTAACTGTATTAGCTATTACAGCCACAGGTTTTCCCTCTGCTCTATATAACAGAGCATCCTTTATCGCTGTGTGGTCGTGGCCATCTATCTCAATAACATGCCATCCAAATGCACGCCACTTGTCTGCAAAAGGCTTCATATTTACAATATTCTCAAGTCTATCCATTGCTTGCAGTTTATTGTGATCAACTATAACAGTAAGATTATCCAGCTTAAGTGTTGGCGCAGATAATGCACCTTCCCATATTGATCCTTCCTGGCATTCTCCATCACCAAGAGCCACATATACATGACCGGGCAATTTATCCACCCTGTTGGCATATGCAATCCCTATTCCAAAAGAAAGGCCATGCCCCAAAGCACCTGTAGAAGCTTCGACTCCCGGAATATCACCTTTCTTAGGATGTTCACCTATCAATGACCCCGGCCTTCCCACATTCCATAATTCCTTTTCATCAAAGAAACCCGCGCTTTGAAGTACAGAATACAATGCGTAGCTGGCGTGTCCTTTACTTAGAATAAAGAAATCTCTATCCACCCAATCAGGTTTTTGGGGATCATATTTCATCACCCCGCCAAAATAAAGAACAGCCACTATATCAGCAATAGACAGAGCTGACGCCAAATGTCCTCCGCCGGCATAATGAGCAATTCTATAAATATTCTTTCTTACAAGTAAAGCCATTTCATTGCTATTCTTGATCATTTCTCAAAAGCCTTTCTTCTCTCTGACATCTTTCACAAAAGCACTCAAGCCTTCATTTAAGCTGTATTTCTTCTTGATTTCTGATGTAAACTTGCTGACATCCAAGCTGGTATTTTTTGTTCGCTGCGCTTTAAATACCTTTCCGGACATATTTCCGCATTTTACTAATTCTGAATTTTTGCCGGCTATTTCCGCTATTCTGCAAAAAAATTCATATTTAGAAATACATTCATCGCATCCCAGATGGTATGTCCCTAAGCAGCCCTTTTCAATCAATACCTTTATTGCATCTGCAAACTGTTTAGAATACATTGGATTAAAAATAACATCCGAAAAACCGGTTATTTCGGTTCCGTTAAGAATACTTCTTAATCCCCATTCAGCTATTGCAGATTCATTATCTGGTCTATAACCATATAAACTGGATCTGACAATCAAAGAGTTGGCATTATTTTTTGCTTTCTTCTCACCTTCCAATTTAGTCAATCCATAATAATTTATTGGCTCAGCAATGGATTCCTCAGAATAACCACCACCATCATTACCGCTAAATACAGCGTCGCTTGAAACATATACAAACCTCTTGCTATGTCCCGCCAAAAAATCAGTAACATCAACGTTCATACTATAAGCATAGTCTTTGTTTGTCTCGCAATCATCAAGTCTGGTATATGCAGCGCAATGAATAGTGATTTCCGGATTAACTTCTTTGATAAGGGATTCAACTCTATCCTGTTCAGTCAGATCAAGCGAATAATAATTCACATCAACTACACAATTTGCACTTCTCCCTACGCCGACTACATCATAGTCATTCGCAGCGAACAGTTCAGCAATATCCTTTCCAACCAAACCATTGATACCTGTAATAAGAACTCTCACCTATTTGCTCCTTATACGAAATTAATATGCTCCGGAGGATTCTTGATCTGCCATGCAAACTCATTTATCATGTGCGTTCTGCAATTTGTGTAGCAGGTATCAGTATCTATATGCGCAACCTTATCCATAACTTCCCAGTATCTGTCGCTCTTTATAATCTCTTCAAAAGTCTGTTTGGTTAGATCTCCAAGCCTATACTCTTCTTCCTTATAATCAAAGAACATTCCGCAAGGATATATTCTGCCATCTCCGCTTGAATACAAGAAGAATGGTGCACCGATACAATGCTTATAATTTCTGTGTCCTTCATTCGTTATATGTGCCCATTTGATTATTACATTATAATTATCTGTCGATACCGCTTCTGCATCCTTTAGCATCTCTGTAAAATCTTTATATTCTCCCAAATTTTCATAGATACCAAGTGTATTATCTTTTGAATCTGAACACTGCTTTACAACTAAGTAATCAACACCCAGTTCCTTACCAAGCTTGGCCAACGGAACGACCTGATCTGCATTATTAGGAGTAAGAACCATCTGCAAGCCTATCGTAGTATTTAGTTTTAATGCATTTTTTGTTTCGACGCAAAAAGAAATCTTATCAATAACGGTATCAAACATTGGACTATTATGTATTTTTTGATATGCCTCTTTACTTGCTGCACTAATATTAAAGCGTATCCATGTGAGGTTCTTTAAAGCCTCAATTCCTTTATCTCCCTTGTCATATAAAACACCATTTGTTCCAAGTGACATATCCACTCCGGCTTTTTTTCCTTCAATAATTGCATCATATACTGCAGGATTAAGAGTAGGCTCTCCTTCTCCGATAAGAGCTATGGAACGAACACCCATTTTTCCGGCACTGCGCATGTATTCCAATAATGCCTCTCTTGGGAATACTATTTTCGCCTTTTCTTTATAGCCATTGCCCTGCATCTGTCCGAAGCAATACTCACACTGTATATTACAGCCTTTACTTAAGCCGCAATCAATTGATAGTGGTGCAATTCGCTCACCATTCTGCCATGCAAGGACTCTGTCCAAATGCCATAACATCTTATGTCCATCCATCTTGTACTTATCCATTTTGTATCTCCTTCCTCATAAAATCGTATATTTTCTAAATAAAATTCACATGATCACCTGGGTATCTTATTTCATCCAAATATTTATTCATCTCATCAAGTCTGCAATTCTTACGACAATTCTTCTTTATGAAATCACCACAGAATATTTTTCTGATATTCCTGGCTCGTTCAGACTCCCATATTTTGTCAAAGTCTTCATTATTGATATTTCCGTATATGTATTCATCCTGTCCCATATAAACTATGCAGGGAAAAACTTCTCCGGCGGAGTCCATATAAGCCATAAAATGAAGTCCGCAGCAATCATGATAAGGCTTTTCCATTCCAAGATTTTCTATTGATTGAGACCTGAAATATATCTTGAAATCAGCTGTCTGAAGAGTACTTAGTTCTATTCCTATATCTTCTGCTTCAGAATAATCAACCTGAAGCTTTGCCTTGCTTGAGGGATGCTGCGAAAATGGTTTAACAGTGAAGTAGTCAAAACCAATCTCTTTCATCATTTTTCCAAGCGTAACCACTTCATCTTTATTTTCCGGAAGAAGTAAAAGCTGTGCTCCAAGAGTAGTCTGCAGCTTTTGGTCTCTCTTTACTTTTACTGTATCCTCCATGTTCTTTAAGACCTTTTGAAGATCACCCTTTTTACACTGATGAATATACTCATAAGTTTTATCAGTTGCTCCGGCTATGCTGTATCTTACCCATGTTAGCGACTTAAGACAGTCCTCTGCTTTTTCTCCTGTAAAGAGTGCTCCGTTAGTTGACATCGCAGCATCTATTCCATTTTCCTTTGTAGAATTTATTATTTCCGGTGCTTTGGGATGAGCCATAGGTTCACCCTCACCCGCATAGATAATACTCTTAAGTCCTTTCTTTCCAAGAATCTCAAGATTTCTTATCAGGACATCTTTATCTAGCATTCTGGGCTGATATTCCATATAATCCACGGCACAAAAAATGCAGCGATGATTGCAAGCTCCGCTAATCCCAATTTCCATTTCAATGGGATAGATGAGCTCGCCTCGCTGCCATGCTGCCACCCTGTCAGGGTGATATATTAGTTTATGTGAATCCATTCTTATCTTGTCAGACATAATTCTCCCCTCACGAACTTAGTCTCAACATAATAATGATTAAAAATATGCCAAATAATATATCGTCACTTTTTCTATTTACATAAACTCTTTTATACTTCCATTGCCTTTTTTAGTTCTTCTTTCAAACTCTTCAAATCTTCAGGCAAATGTCCGAAGAATTTCATTGCTGTTTCAAATTGCGGAATAGCCTCCTCGTTATTCCTTACCATGAACGTATAATCCGGAATTGAATACATATCCTCTATCCAGTATTCTTCAAGCATATAATTTATTACCGAATCATACAGCGGTTTCCGTAAATCATCCAGTTTTTTGAACTTGCGTTCAAGCTTAGGATCATTTATGTTCTGATATTTTGCAACCCTCAAAAGTTGCCTGCAAAGCACCTCCAATTCCTCAGAATTATGTATAAGTTCATCAATTTCATCAAGCCATCCATTCATGACTTCTCTTGCTTTTTTGTATCCCTCCTCGTCAACCGCTTTTGGCAGCTTCGCCAATATGTCATCAATATCATAAGTTTCTGTGCATACTGTCTCCGCGACTTCCTCAAGCGTCATAACCTTACTTCCGCGAATGAGAGCTCCGCCTTCTGTAGCATCAATAACCGTAAGTTCCGGGTGGATATTCATCTGTCTCTCATAGAATTCTTTGAATGCTATCCACATATCATTGGAAAGTACAGGTTTCCCATCTATTCCTTCTATTTCTTTCGCATCAATGTCAGGCATCCCCTCATTTTTTCCATCTGCATGATGTTTCCCATCCAAGAATGCGAGGTCCTGTCCGATCAGTATTATTGTATTAATGCCAAGCATCTCGCAGGCAATGAAAGAGCCGCCTGCAACATTGCCTCCAAGATCAATTCCCTGTTCCATTTTTCCTACAGCCTCTCCAAACAAACGATTTTCATAAGTAAGCGCATGAAAAAAAATACATCTGTCCTCAAAAAGCTTTTGAGCATCAATATTGACCTGATATGAAGCTATCATCGGAACATTTTCCAGAATTTTATAATTTAAATAGTCTGCACTTTTCTCTGCATCAAGCGATGCTACAAGATCGGGAACAATCCCAACCTCATCCAATACACTTGCTGCTCTGTCTGTGCATATGATAAGAGCTCGTCCTTTTATTTTCCTAAGAGTTTCTACATTTTTTCTTAAAGATGGTCCAGCAGATACGATAACAGCCGGAATCCCTTGGGGAATTAGCTTTTTCAAATCCGGAAAAAATGAAGCATGCCGGATATGATTCCACGCGTACATTCTTGCCTTAAGTGCTATGCGGCTTCTCCCTCGCATATAGTTTCTGTTAGATTCCATTACCTTTGCAATAGCATTACAGGCACCGGTAAATTCATCATTAGTCTGATAAAACGGGGTAATGATTCCTTTAGCCTCCGGTCTAAAAGTAGACATATCATGAAGCATATCCTCTTCATAATGTCTCCTCTGACTATCAGTAACATAAAGCTTTACCCTGCTATCACTTATAATGTCCGTTAGATCCGTAAATGCACACAAAAATGAGAACAAGGACTCACCCGGCTCATAGACAAAAAAAACTGTGTCAGGACGCAGTTTCTCCATAAGTGCTTTTAAAAAAACACCGGTTGAAAAGCCCAATAGAGCTATTGTCGTCCTTCGATTACGTATATCCTGTTTATCAGCCCACCTCTTAGCCTCATACGCAGGATCATATATACTATTTAGTCTTAAATCACCGGTTGGAAGAGCATTTCTAATAACAAGAACCGCCTCTCCGTCCTTTGCCACTTCTAGTCTGTACTTCTTATCCTCGTCAGGATCTATGGTCAGCTCTTCGCCGTATCTTTCCATAAACAATCTTAGATTTTTTTCTCTTAACTGTTCATTTTTATGAACGTTCAAAGATACTTCAGGCATTATCAGGTGTTACTCCTTTTTATTTACTAATCCATTCCTCTATCTCTCGGTTAAGATCGTGGTGAAGAATATCGGCAACCAAAATATAATCCTTCTGATTATTTGCCTCTACAAGCCTCGCAAAATCTGTCTGCCATACCTTCATCTGCTCAGCATTATCTACACCGGCCTTTCCACTTGTAACAAGGAGCTCAGTGAATGTTACCAGCAATTTCATAACCGGAGCTATCATCTCAGGACCTCCGGGCTTTCTCTGATAAATTATATCTGCCGCCTTCTCATTATTGGCTATTACCTGTCTTCCCATATCCTGTAACTGGCCCATATATCCCCCTTCCTTAATCCGTCTGAAGTGCTCTAATCATAGCTTCCTTCATCGATTCGGCATCCTCTCTAAGGTGTGTATAAAACTTAATTGCATTTTCAAGTATCGGAATAGCTTCTTCGTTGTTCCTTAGCATGAATGTATAATCCGGAATTGATTCTACATCCTGTATCCAAAACTGATCCAATAATGAATATGCCCCAAGTTCATATATACTCATCCTCATATCATCAAGCAGTTTTAATTTCTTTTGAACCTTTGAATCAGCAATATTCTGATATTTGGCAATCCTTAGTAGCTTATTGCAAAAATCTGCTACTTCCTCTCCTCTCTTTGCGATAAAATCAAAATCTCCCAAACATTTATTCATAAGTTCCAGAGTTCTTTCATGCCCCTCGAGAGTCTGGGTTTTTGGAATTTTTGCAAACGCTTCCGTAAGATTATATGTTTTATCTTCAAACATATCAGCCACTTCGTTAAGAGTCATAATCTCTGATCCGTGAATCAATGCTCCTCCCTCTGTCGCGTCAATAACCCTCATATCCTCATACATTTTTATCTGGCGCTCAAAGAAATCCCTAAATGCAAGCCACTCAGTACAGGAAGTAACTGTCCCACCATATATACCCTCTATTTCAAGTGTATTACAGGTTGGCTTTCCCGCCTCAGATTCATCGGCATGGTGCTTTCCATCCAGAAATGCCAGATCCTGACCTATGAGAACAATTGTCTTTATTCCCAATAGCCTGCAAATAGAAAATGCCGAGCTGGCAACATTTCCTCCGCTTTCAAACGCCCCTAAAGAATCGACTGTTTCACCCAAAAAGGCTCTTTCTACCTTTGTAACATCATAATAAACAGTTCTCCCTCTGAATTTCTTCTGTGTTTCAATATTAGTTTGAAAAGATCCTATAAGCGGAACTTTTTTTACCACTTCTCCATCAAGCATCGAGGAATCTTTTTGAGAATCAAGCGATACAACAATATCAGGAATAATATTATTATGGTCCAATACACTGACTGCTCTGTCCGTTGCAACTATCAGAGCATGATTTTTAATCCTATCAAGAACTTTTACATTTTTCTTGAGCGATGGCCCTGCAGATACTATTACTGCAGGAATGCCCTCAGGAATAGCTTCCGCAAATTTAATTATATCCAAAGCTTCATTCATATGCTTCCAGGCATAAAGTCTACACTCAAAACTTATCCTCGCTCTGTTTCTCTGGTAATTCTTGTGCATCGCCTCAAACATAAACAATGATCTGAGCGTATTATCAAATATGTCATCTATCCTATAATAGGGAGAGGTCACCCCCTGCAACTCAGCGCCATAATTACTCTGCTCAGTCATAATAGCTGTTTCCATTTGAGCCGTCTGCTTTTTCGATATGTAAAATTCGCAATATTGATCTGAAAGCAGATCCGTTATGTCAATAAATGCCATGACAAAAGAAAACAGTCCTTCCTGCGGTTCATAGATATAAAAAGAAGTGTCCGGTCTTAATTCCTTTTTAAGAGCTCTAACTGGGTATCCGACAGAAAACCCCAAAACCATAACAATGCTTCGTTTACTGCCAAAATCCACCTTTTTGGCCCATCTCTCAGCCTCATATTCAGGGTCGTAGATGCTGTTCATCCTTATATCATTAGTGCCATCACCATTTTTTATAAACAATACGGGTTTTCCGGTTCTCGACTCCTCCATCCAGTACTTTTCATCTTCGTCAGGGTCAATTGCCGGTCGATAATCATATTTTTTCTCAAATGCATCAAAATTCTTCTTCCGAAGAGCCTCATCCTTATTAAGTCTCATAACCCCCTCCGTTATTGACACCAATAAACGCAATTTGATTTCAAACAGAATAAATAAATACTTTTTATTGATAATTATACCATATCCGGTTTTAAAATCGCTACTTCCATTGAAGCTGCGAAAAGGGCCCTCCCTTCCGGGAGAGCCCTCTCTATGGCTGTACTTAATGTACGTCTAAGTATTTCGCAAACGTTATTAGCCGAGGAGTGAAAGAACACCCTGGTTGGACTGGTTAGCCTGAGCAAGCATTGACTGACCTGCCTGAGCAAGAATATTATTCTTGCTGTAGGTAACCATCTCTTCAGCCATGTCTGTATCACGGATACGGGACTCAGCTGCTGTGGTATTCTCAACTACGTTGTCAACGTTCTTAATTGTGTGCTCTAATCTGTTCTGAACAGCACCGAGTGCAGATCTCTGAGCAGATACTGTCTTGATGGCATCTTCGATGGCATCAATAGCATATGTTGCAGCAACACCTGTTCCATCAACAACGCTGATGTTCTGGATTCCAAGGTTCTTAGAAGACATAGACTCAACATTGATTGCAATCTTGTTAGTCATATCAGCATCTGCGCCAACATGAAGCTGTAATCCAAGGTCTTTCTTAACCTGTGCTGATCCCTTAGTAATTGTAAATGTAGTTGTGCCACTTGCGGAAGCAGCTGCAACAGCAACAACACCAACCTTATCGGTATCTACACCAATCTTGTTTGCCTGAATCAGGGCATCCTTCATCTTAGACTGTGCTGATGCAGCAGAAATATTCTTATCAAGAGTACTGTCAACTGCTGTAACTGCATCACCTGTACTAATAGCAACCTTTGCACCATCAACTACCATTGCCTTAATCTGGTCAACTGTGAACTCGTCATCACCATATTTGTATACTTTTGTTGAACCATCTTCTGAGCTTGTATTATTGCCCTTATAGGTTGTTCCATTGATTGTGATATCTTTTGTGCCAGTAATAGAGCCCTGAATGGCATTAATAGCTGAACCACCTACATGGTAGTTCTTACCAGCTATGGTAACATCACTATCGTCTTCAATCTTAACGGTAAATGTAGCAGTTGATCCGATATCAGCAAGTGTTCCTTTAAGACCAGCATCATGAGCTGCCATGTACTTATCTCTGAAACCAGTGCCGCCCTTAAGAAGATATGTCTCGTTGAACTTGGTTGTCTCTGCAACACGATCGATCTCGGTTGTCAGCTGATCAATCTCGTTCTGGATGGACTCACGGTCAGATGTACTGTTTGTTCCGTTAGCTGCCTGAACTGCAAGTTCATTCATTCTCTGCAGCATATCGTGTACTTCTGTGAGTGCACCTTCTGCTGTCTGTACAGAACTTACGCCATCTTCTGCGTTTGTTGAAGCACGATCCAGACCTCTGATCTGCTTTCTCATCTTCTCGGAAATTGAAAGACCTGCTGCATCATCTGCTGCACGGTTAATCTGATAACCTGAAGAGAGTTTCTCGGCTGACTTTGACTGTGAACCAGTTGTTACTCCGAGCATTCTGTTTGCGTTCATCGCTGTTACGTTGTGTTGTACTACCATAATATATACCTCCGTGTTTGTGTACGCCGCAAATCCTTTTGCGGTAGTTAAAAAAATGAAATTGTTTCGATTCGGATATCCGGTGAGCGGAGTTCCTAGGCTGCTCTCTCCCTGCTATCCTACTATATACACAAGCGCTGATTTCTTTGTGTTCCGTGCCACAAAACAAACGCACTTTGTGTTCCTACATCCATTATATCGGACTAACTATCATAAAGTTAACCCCTTTTTTCAAAAAAATTCTAAAATAATTATAAACTGTCAAAAAACCATTATTTTAATGGTATATTCAGCTCTTTCTACCATCAAAATAATGGTTTTATTCTTTATTACTTCTTTCCCTTCAGATAGTCATAAATAGGATACTTGGTTACATATTCTTCCTTGCCATTCTCCAACTCTATCTGGGCTCCCTTTCCTGTATCAACATTGATCAGGATCGGAGCGTTGAGGTTGGCTGTCATATTAGTGATATCTTCAGGAACCGAAATCGTTACCAGCATAAGAAGATTCTTATTGGTAAGAGGTTCCAATACTTCTACCTCATCTTCATTGATCTGCGGATTGTAATTGGGTTTTACGCACAATGGATCAATGACCGGAAGAGCAATGTCCGGATCATCCATTGACTGTAAGTACCACACAGATCCAACCGGTCTGTCCTTGTCATGGATAAGTGCAAATTTCTGAAGATCAGGAAATCCTACAAGGCCGAATGGCATGCTTATGATTTTCTGATCCTCAATGTCTACTTCGCCAAAGATTCTGGTATTAAGTTTCATTTTTCGTCTCCCTTCTAATACCCCTCATCCACCTGCTCCGCAGGCACCTTCCCCCCAAGAGGTGGGAAGGCAATGGATTATATGTTCTTTCAACACTCATCTTCCACTATGGGAAGTATTTATTGAATTGATGAACTATATTATTATCAGCAAATCATATACTTGCCTTATTCTCACTTACCCTGAATCTTATCTGCCAAAATCTCTTTTCTTCGATCATTCTTCTATAATTAAGAAGATTCTCCCTGACAATCTGCGGATCATCCACCGGAGCTATCTGATAGCCCGGTATTACCGGTATAAACTTAGCAGCAAGAGATGCCGTGATCGAATGGTCTCCGCAGCTTATGATATATTCCGGTCTCACATCCAGTATTGTACTCAGAATAATATTCATCTCATCCTCGGATGGCATTCTGTCATCACATTGGAAGAACGGTACCGACAGTCCTCTGACATATACGTTATTGGCGTTTGCCAGATACTGCATCTGATTATGTCCCTCTATTCCAAACAAAGGAACCACATTTGAAACCGGAAGTAGATCATTCGTATTTATTATGAATGTATTCTGACACATGCTGACCATGATCTCCTGTGCGATGAGATTGGTAATATGTGTCTCCCTGTGAGTATCAGCAAGATACTGCTGAGTCAGAATGATTGTCTGATCCGGTCTTCTCTCATTAAGTTTTAAAAAGCTTCCAATACTTCCGAGCCTGCACTCATAAAACTTTTTGCTTCTCTTGTAAATCTTATGAAACAGTCTATCGGATTCTAATGTAATTATATACGGTTTTTGGTATGAAAGATAGCGTGCCTGCATTAATAAGAAAAATCTGTATCTTTCATCTATCCTTATTCCATCAATATAAGCAAGAAATTCAGTATAGAAATCCTTGCTGTCAGTCAGTCTGACCATCAGGTGAAGATATGCTATATGCCTTAGCATCTCTGCCGTATCTTCATTGGGAAGGAAATAAACGCTTCTCCTTATTCTGTCGGCAAGCTCTCTCTTGCCTTCCTGGGAAAGCGCTCCGCTTATTATCCTCGCCCCTATCTGAAGCATCTCGTCAAAGCACTCCGTGATATCGTCACTTGACAGTATCTCAACTATTCTGTTTTCGTATTCCTTTACAATTGGAAGTTCGTTCACATTATCACCTAGTTCTTCGTATCATAGAACTGAGGCGGTGTAATCTTGGATTTGTTCATTGTAAGATAATAATCAAGGGCTGCCTGCGAAGATTTCCGATTCTGATTTATCTGACCCCTCGACATATTGAAGTAGTTCTGTGCGAGCGCTCTGTTGCGCTTTTCGCCGGCTTCTATGGAATTAGATAAATCAGTAATTTCTCTGATAAGATTCTGGAAAATTTTTATTTTTTCACGGTGCTTATCTTTGTTGTCTTCAAGCTCCTTCTTTACTCTCTCGTACAAGCTTTCAAATCCGTCATTCAGATTCTCAACCCGCCTTATCAGTTCACCTTTGCGACTTATTGCTTCATCAAAGCCTTTTTCATCAAATGCTGTCGTACTTTCAAGTATTTCTTTCTGAGTCTCGTTTTCCTTTACTATTTCTTCTAAGACTTTTATCTTGTCCCTGAGACTCTCTTCCATCATATCCAGGTATGATTCTGTCACCTTTGTTTCCCCACTTTCTTCAGATTCGCCATGCAGTAGCCGCATAGCTTCCCCATTGTTTTTAATTTGTTATCTTATGCTCCTGCCTGAACCGTCTGTGGCGCGGGAGCCTGTCCTCTTGAAATCTTGATAGCCTCCATCCATGTATCACGCATGGTATGAATGTGCTTATTAACCTCGTTCATGATTTCAAGAGACTGCTCTCTGTGAAGATCCGCTTCAACAAGTCGCTTCATAAGATAGTTATAGACATTCTCAAAATCCTTTGCCACAGGATATTTCATATCCAGGGTGTTATTGAGATAGTCAATAATATTTTCTACCTTGAGAAGGTATGTCGTAAACTTCTTATCATCTTCCTTCTCAAGTCCCATAATTGCGATATTACAGAACTTTATTGCACCATCGTAAAGCATCAGAGTAAGTTCCTCAGGCTTAGCCTGCTGAATCTTGGTATTCTGATACTGGTTCATCATATTGCTCTGTCGTGCATAAGGATTTCTTGCTACCGGCATAACATACCTCCGTGTGTCGTGTTGATAACCTCATCCGTCAGTTTCGCTGACACCTTCCCCTGAGGGGAAGACCTATACTTGTTTCATCAGCCTGTTCCAAGCATTCCTGCGAGGGAATTGGTCTGCTCGTTGAGCTTGGTCATGGCTTTTTCCATCTGGGCAAACTTGTTGTAATAGTTATCTTCCATCTTACCAAGCTTGTCCTGCGCATCCTTAAGCTGCGTCTTATAGGTGTCTACCTGCTTCTTCATCTGCTTATCTTCATATAATGTATAAGCGCTGGAGAAGTCGGTTGACTTCATAAGATCGCCGAGCTTTGAATACATATCGGATGCAATAGTCTTAAAGAACTTACAAACTATCTCAGGATCTTTCTCTATCTTTGCCTTTAACTTATCTTCCTTACCGCTTGTAAGCTCATCATCCTCGTCGCCATAGATGTGCCACTTCATTCTATCAGCTTCTTCGCCTTCGAAATATCCAGGCGTAGCAATATGGAATGACCAGAACGATGTCTTTACCTCAACCCATTCTGCCTTCTCCTCGTTATAGTCGAGTTCACCCCAGTCGAAGGACTGCATCATGACATTTTTCATTTCGTTCATGACTCTGAAAATTGTAGGATCTCTGGAGAGAAGACCTTCGTCAATCTTCTTGTTCCAATCCTCAATCTCATCATCCGTCATCTCATCCTTCTGCTCTTTGGTGAGAATAGCATAATCTTTGGCATCATCAGCGTTGTACAGGGTATACATTTCTCCCATAAGTTCGTTGTATTCCTTCAGGAATCCCTTTACCATATCGTAGATACCGCTTGTATCATCGCTGGTCTGAAGTGATATGTCGGATGCAACCTGCTTTGCAGTAATGCTAAGTCCGTTTATGTCGAAGGTGTTGCTGTTTGATTTGTATACAGCACCGTTTAAAGTGATTTCCGCATCTTCTCCGGCATTATGAACAGCATCCTCATTGGTGCCATAGTCAAGTCCCATTGCTGAAACTATTCTCATATCACTATGGTCAAAATCGATATCAAAATTCTGATCTTCACCTGATTCGGAAGAAGATATGTATACACGTCCCTGCTTAGCATCAAAGCTTGCATTAAGTCCATAGCCGCTCGCCGACTTTGCTTCTTTAAATTCAGCAAGAGCTTCCGTTATTGATTTGTCGGCATCAATCTTGATATCAACAAACTCTCTGGTATCTTCTTCACCTTCGGCAGGTGCTTTTCCAAATCTTACTCTGACTATTCCTTTGTAATCATTATCCGTTACAGCAGGAGTAGTTTCATTTCCTTCCTCATCAAGTACAGCCGGTTTATGTATTCCGGGAGTACTTGAATATCCGGTCAGATTTGTAATAGAAGTGGTAGCTTTTAAATCTCCCGATTTGGATGTAACTTTGCCACCGGTAAGATATGCACTGCTGGCAAGTTTGTTCACTGACAGTTTCTGATTACTATTCATGGCATTTCCGGAAGTAGTAACCGTTACTGCGCTTTCATCGGATACCGTGGTAGTCTTCTTTACAAAAGAGGAATCAAATCTAAGATTGCTCAATGTCTTATTGTAGAAGTTCACAACCTTTTTGTTGAGTTCCTTCCACTTATCCATTTTCATGTCGTGCTTTTTCTGATCACTTTTAATTTTATCTACTTTATTGGACTGTACCTTTGTTAACTCTGTAATGATACTCTCTGTATCGAGTCCGGAGGCCAGTCCGGTTATTCTCATGGTCATATGGTGCTCCTTTCTAAAAAAGCGCAAAATACCCCTTGCACGTTTTTAATAGACTTCCGAAAAGGGATTTATTATCCTTTTTCGTCAACCATAAGTCCGGCCAGTTCCCAAGCTTTTGCTATCATATCGAGAGTCTTCTCCGGCGGCAACTCCTTGATTGTCTCTCTGGTGGTCTTGTCCACGATCTTGATTGTGATACGGTTAGTATCCTCGTGGATTCCGAACACTGCCTCAGAGTTATTGAACATTTTCTTGTTCATCTCGCTGATAGCGTTCATTATGCGCTTGTTCTCAGCCTCGATCTGTTCCTGTGTCCTCTCCTGGCGGGTAGGCACGTTGGGATTGGTACTTTCCTGAACTTCTACTTTAGGCGCGGGAGTCTGAGTAGACGGAGTATCCAGTGAAAAATCCGGTTTCTCCTGTCCCTGTCCTGCACCCTCAGGAAAATTAACAACGCGCTCTGCCTTCTGGACATCGGGAATCTGTGTTGTGCCTACTGCACCAATGTTTCCGATTGCTTCCATAGCCATCTCGCTCACCTCCTTGTGTTTCTTTTACAGCGGCTATCCCTTTCCGCTTTTTTCATATCAGTATGCCTAAAAATATACATAAACATACTTATACTATCCTCTATCCATTATATCGGATGTAAACACAGAACATTTAGGTTCTTATAGTTTTTTAATAAAATGTTTATATACAGGAAATAAATAAGAGCCCCATGCATCACCCTGCACGGGACTCCCACAACATCGTATTTAATTATTACTGTTTCAAAAGGTCTGCTAATGCGGAAATACCATCTGTATTTGTAGCAGCCTTGTTCTCTTCCTGGATCTGCAGATATACTTCTTTTCTGTAGATCGGAACCTCCTTCGGTGCGGCGATTCCCACCTTCACCTGATCTCCCCTGATGTCTAAAATTGTAATCTCAATATTATTGTTAACGATGATAGACTCGTTCTTTTTTCTGGATAATGCTAACATAGCTCTTCCTCTCTCTCCTTTTTTATACCAAGCTCCCCACAGAAGTACCTTAAGTAAAATTAACGCTGTGCCAACTCCTTCTGTTTCTGAAGATAGTCATAAATAGGGTATTTTACAGGATAATCATCGTCGTCAATAATGATCTGACATGCCTTGCAGTTACCCGAATTGATGATGATAGGCCCCTTCAGATTGACTGTCATCTTAGTGATATCCTGAGGAACAGTCACGGTTACCAGAACCAGAAGGTCCTCATCCTCAAGAGGAAGTATGTCCTTAATGTTTTCCTCCGGAACTACAGGATTGAAGTCCGGCTTAACGTAAAGCGGATCCATAACCGGCATAGCGAATACCGGGTCATCAAGTGACTGCAGCCATCTGATGTTGTTGGTATCCTTATCTTTATCATGCATGAGCGCAAATGCGGTCATGTCCGGAAAACCGATAATACCCTTCGGAAACTCTATGATCTTGCTGTCTTCAATCTCAATCTCTCCGAAAATTCTGGTTGTTAATTTCATTCTGGTACCCCTCCATATGAAAAAACATCACTACTATTCATTGTAGACAAGTTAACGGTATTTAGCAAGTAAATAAAGTATAAAGTGCTCCCCTCATTCCCTCATCCGCCCTTCGGGCACCTTCCCCCAGAGGGGGAAGGCATTTTATATTTCCTCCACCAAGGGGGAAGGCATCTTTTCTACCATATCAGATGTAGTTCATCAGTGTATCTTTACCAATCTTACCGGTTGCCATGAGGGCTGCCTGGTAGGTGAGCTGTGCGGTTGCGAGATTGGTTGCTGTCTCTGCAAGATCAGCGTCCTCATTATCGGACTGCAAAGTCTTGAAGGTTGTGGTCTGGTCCTGAAGTCTGGAGTTGATTAGCTCAAGTCTCTTACTTCTTGTACCGTTGTCTGTTACAGCTACGTTTGCCTTATCAAGAGCCTCCTGAATGCTGGTGATCTTGTGCTCGAATTCCTCCTGGATGTTCTGGCGGAGGTAATCATATGCCTTCTTGCAGGCATCGATTTCGTTCTGAACAACTCTTATTTCATCCTCATCTGTGAGGTCTGCGATTTTTTCCTTAAGAGTTTCAAGAGTTGTATTTACTACATTTATCTGTGCTGCGAGCTGATCAAGATCGAAAACATCTCTCTTAATTGTTGTTGTGAAAACTGAATTCGCAGTGGTATTTACCGTAATCTTCTGTGAATATCCAACGTCATACTGAATATCGTGAGCCGCATTACCACCGTTGTAAATAACTCCTTCACTGTCCACACAAGCAAACAGGTTCTGAGGTCTGATATCTCCCTGCGCCCATTCCTTCTTGTCGTAAACAACATCAATTGTGTTGGCGTTGCTGATAAAAGCAAGTGCTCCCAGTTTCTCCGAAAGGTAATCGTTAAGAAGAACTTCACCGGTTTTCGCATTGAGATAAACCATGTTATTAAGGGTCTTGGAGTACTCCTCATAAGCTTCCAGGAACATCTCTTCATCTCTTGCTACATTACCAAAATTATAATTGCTTCTCTTGGGTGCGTATTCGCCCTTAAGCTGCTTATATGCTTCATCAATCTCATCATCAGATGAAGTTGAATAGAGGATATGATCCTTATCGATTTTAATTGTTGTCTCTTTATATGAAGAATGCATACTTCCGTTTGCTGTTACCTGCAGCACTGTCTTGGTAGCGTTTCCGTACTCATCCTGCTCGGTTGCCTTCTCGATCTTGTAGGTTCCGTCTCCGCTTACGGTTGCAACGAATTCGTTATCAACTTCTATCTTATACTGCTGCCCAACGGGTCCAAGGAGCGGCATTGTAACTTCGGTATTTTCTCCATCTGAAAAGGCCAATGTTGTTACACTTGTGGTATGCATGGAAACTATCGCGCTCTCAATTCCTGTGGGAACATCGAACTGTCCATCTCCGTCGCCGTCTGTCAGAACTCCGTCTTTACTAACTTCGAACTGATAAACATCATAGGACGTAAGATCTGTCACATTGATGATGTAACCTCTCTCGGGATGAGTGATGCTTGCTCTCTCTGCGGTATACTGATAATTACCAACAGTTACTGTATAGGTATCTGAAAGCGGAACATATGCATTCTGCTCCACGCCTTCGCTGTTTACAAAAGTAAGATCAAAATATGTAAGATTTGTATCTGTTATTGAAGAGGTTGCTTCCTGAGCCAGATTTTCCCTGAACTTCAGCTCCGCATAGTTTCCATCTCCGACTGTGTAATCGAGGTTGTCATAGGAGCATCTGATTCTTCCGATTTCAACCTGGCGGATGTCATCCTCCTTTGTCTCATTTTTAAATCTTCCTGAGGTGCTGGTATCAAGAACGTCGCCGGCATTGAGATACTGCATATTAAGAGTTCTGCAGGACTTGCTGATATCGCCCGCGTTGAATTCGTCATTTATATCTGTGAAATTCTCTGTCGTGGGCTTTGAATAGGACAGAGCTGTATCAGTCCTGAACCCTGTGAAAATATAGCGTCCGGCGTAATCAACATTACCTGTGGAATAGTACTCTGCTGAAAGAGCATCCAGCTGGGTAACGATTGTATTGAGGTCTGCCATGGTGAGGTCCTTATTGGCACCTCTGTTGGCCTGCTGAATCGCATCCGTGAGAACATCGGTAATTGTGGAAAGGGCATCCTCAGTTACATCCATCCAGCTCTTTGCATCCTTTGCATTTTTGTCGTAGTACTGGTCAAGCTGTGTAACTGTGGATCTAAGTCTCAAAGCTCTGATTGCAATAACCGGGTCGTCAGAAGGTCTGGCAATCTTTTTTCCTGTTGCCATCTGAGTGTTCACTTCATCCTCTGCCACCTTGTTGTTATTGATGTTGTAGAGTGAGTTGTTGTTCATTATCTTGTTGGTAATTCTCATGGTAAAACCTCTCTTTAAACTCCTGTCTGAGTTATCAGTCTGTCATAAACCTCTGTGAGCGTGTTTATCATCTTTGAGTTGAGTGTGTAGCTGTGCTCGTACTGAACAAGTGCCGAAGCTTCTTCATCTTCATCGACGCCCATTACGCTGAGTCTCTGATTTCCTATAGTCTTCTCCAGTGCTGTGTAGGTCTCTTCCAATGTGCCGGAATTGCTGGTATTGAGCGCCACATCTCCGAGAACCTTATCCAGGAACTCGCCGCTTGTAGCTCCCCTGAAGATATCTTCTTTATTGAAAAATTCGTTCAGTGTCTCAATATTTCTGTACTCCGATTCGCCCTCGGTCACATCCTGTTTGGTTGCCAGTAGATCGGAATTGCTTCGAAGTTCCCTTGTAACTGTAAAGTTTCCTGCAGTAACTTCGTAGTAGCCTTTATTGTTTGAGAGGGAAGTGAGCTGAGGATATGAAAACTGTGCGTTTGAATCCATGTCGCTCGTTCCTGTCAGAATATAGCGTCCTTCAAGTGAGTCTGCAGTGTAGCCCTTGGACATTATGTCGTTTACTCTGTCTGAAAAACGTCTTATCCACTCGTTCATCTGCTGCATGTAGTACGGAATGCCCTGATATGAAAAATCGGCTCCGACTGTTGCTGTCCTATATTTGGGAGGAGTTGTCGACCTTGTACTCTCCGCTGTAAGTATGAAGGTGTAGGTATCACCGCCATCGTACTGCCAGTCCTCGTATGAATAAATCTTACTTGCAACTTCGATTTTTCCTGCAGCAGGAAGTGTACATTTTGTCATGTCCATAAGGTCGGGATCCGAAACCTTGATTGTCACTGTTGTAAGTCCGGTCTTCTGATCTTTTACCGAGTTCTGAACTTCACCGCTAAAGAAGAAGCTGTTGTTTCCGTCTCTCATATCGATGAGACCCTGAAGTTCTCCGCCGATCAACTTATTATCAAGATCAAATACGTCAAGTTTGCTGGTATCGTCGCCGTCCTTAAAGCTTGTGGGTGCCCATTTGATGTCGTAAAGTCCGACGATGTCTGACTGGTTTACATTTTCATTTGCTTCTCTTGCTATACATACAAGCTTTCTGTAGGAGTAGGAATCAAGGAGCTGCTGCTTTCCTGCGATATTTACGATAAGTCTTGTTGCTCCGGTCTCACGCTCGGGATTACTTGCATCGACAACCTTGGTTTCCTTTACTTCTATATTTACTATTTTTGAAAGCTTATCAAGAAGCTCATCTCTCTGATCTCTCAGCTCATTCGCTCTTGAACCCTGCATCTCGATGATGTTGATCTGCTTGTTAAGGGAACAAATCTGCTCTGCGTAGGAATTGATCGTATCGCAGTCCATTTTTATCTCCTGGTTGATATCGTTCTGGAGCTGTTTTAATGATTCTGACATGTGGTTAAAGTAGTCGGTGATCTGTGAGAGCGATGATACGAAAGTCGCCTTGGATTCTGTAGTTCCCGATGCCTTCATAACGTCCTGCAGCGCTGACTGCATCTTGGAGAAAAGGCTTGAGAATCCGGTTGTTCCATCGTCCTTGAAGTACTCCTCTGCAAGCTCGTTGAAGTAATTTCTCTGAGATACTCTGCCCAGAAGTGACTCGTTGGTTCTGTACTTGACGTCGTAGAACTCATCTCTTACTCGCTCAATCGCGATGGTGTCAACACCGGCACCTGCGCATCCGTAAGTTGTGAAAACTCTGAGCGCATCCGATGCTCTCTGATCAACCTTCTGTCTGCTGTATTCATCGGTATTGGCATTGGCGATATTATTTGCTGTTGTATTAAGTGCTGCGTTCGCCGCTCTAAGTCCCGATGCAGCTATGTTTAATCCAAAAAATGTTGAAGGCATATCTTTTCCTTTCTTTAGCCTTCCCCCTGGGGGCGCTCGACGTCCGGGGGACGTCGGTTCAGCGCGGACCGAAGCGGAGCGAAGACAGGTGGCACGAAGTGCCGGATGAGGGGATTACGAGCCAAGCGCCGTAACCACGTGCTCGAGCATCTCGCTGACTACATTTATATATCTACTCGATGCATTGAATGCATTCTGGAACTTAATCATGAATTCAAGTTCTTCATCACTTGATACTCCGACGATCTGCTCTCTCGCGTTAGATACTGCAGATACTGTCAGTTCCTGATTGGACTTGATTCCTTTATATACATCACCTGAATTCGCAACCTGTGAAACCAGCATGTTGTAGTATCCTACGAAATCAGTTTTTGTTGCCACGTTGGGGTTGATGAGATATTTTGCTGTGGTGAAAGCACTCTTCAGCTTCTCAACCGTATCATTATCTTCACTTCCGTCTGCGAGGAGGAACTTCATTGCGGTGGGCTCTGCCATGTAAAGCGGATTAACTGCGATGTTGGTGATTATGTAGCCCTTTCTGTTTTCTCCTGCCTTGTGATTCTCATCGATGTCGTAGTTGAGGCAATCCTCTTCGTTAAGGACTTTGAAAAGATCATAATCGGAAGTTCTTCCTTCCACCTCACCGAGAGTTACGGGGTTACTTCCCGCATCCTCATACACCTGATTTATTGCTGTGCAGATATTCTTGATCATCTGGTCGAACTCTGCTTCCACGTTCATGATGACTGACTGTGCGATGTTTGTATTGTAGTAGGCACCTGTCGGATCATCTGTTATATCGTGATAATTTGCGTGGTGGTCACCTCTTGCAAGAAGTGTTGAGCGAAGTTTTCCGATATCTGTGTTCATCGCTGTGGAGACTGTCTGTGTAAGGTCAAATACCTTAGCTCCTCTGATATCTGTTACTACCCATTCTTCCTGGATAGGATCGTATTCTTTCTTTGCTGCGAACTCCCAGTAAGGAGTGTTATATCCTGAAGGGCTTCCGCCTTTATCTGCCGGAAGTGTATTGTCACATGCCATGTGGTTTACATGATCTGTTGTTACGAACTGTGTTCCCTCAAACTGTACAAGTACATTTCCGAAGATGTCTTCGTAGTAGCTAATTCTTCCGAGCTCTCCGAGCTGATCGAGAAGAAGATTTCTCTCATCTCTAAGATCGTTTGCATGCTCCTGATTTCCCGACTCTATCTCAACTATCTGAAGGTTAAGCTCTTTTATCCTGTCACCGATCTTATTGATCTGCTCAACCAGATCCGCAACCTTGAGATCCATGTTATCCTGGTAATTTGTGAGGCCTTCGTATACGCTGTTAGCTCTTGTGATAAACTCGTTAGCTCTTGTCACAAGTGTGCTCTGGTTAACCGCGGATGTAGGATTTTTACTCATCTCCTGAACTGCTACCCAGAGGTTACTGAGAGAATCCGCGAACTCATTTCCGTTCATCTCCTGAAGCTGATCCTCGATCTCTTCAAGGGTTGTAACAGACACATCATAGAAAGCCTGTCTTCCTGACTCCTGCCTGTAGCTCTGGTCAAGGAACAAACTTCTGACCTGTTTACAATTGTTGTAAACAACTCCGAGTCCTGTCTGTTTCCAGGAAATTATTCTGAAATCCTTTTCAGTGGTGATGTAAGGGCGAGTGCCCTGTGAAACCTGTTGTCTCGTATAGCCTTCCGTGTCTATATTTGACATATTGTGGGCGGTGGTGTTCAGAGCGTTACTTGATGTCTGAAGTCCCGATGCTCCAATATATAAGCTTCCCATTAAAGATGCCATGTATTTACCTCATTGCCTATGTGAGCTTGTCTAGATATCCCTTTTCCGGACTGACATCTGCTGTTTTGGTAAGGGCTATCCCTGTCAATTACACTATTACTCATATAATGTATCGGTTAATTTGGCTATTTACTTATATATATGCGCTCACTTTTTTTCTGTTTTCTCTTACCGTTTTTCATGCATAAAAATAAGTCTATTTCATGTTTTCACAGAAGTAGACTTATGTTTTTCAGGAAAAATCTTCTTTATATTGTTAATCCGTAAATCCATTTCTTCAAAATTTGAAAATTGACTTACACCTATGCCAAAGTTTACTTTATTACAATTATTTAACATCACTGCTTCGCATCAAACCTTCCCATAGGTGCAACCCCGATCAGATCACCTCTGGTGCCGGCTTTTCTTGTATAGTTTGCAGTTTCAGGTGCACGTCTTGCTGCCTGAATGATATTCATCTCATACTGAACCATCTCAAGTGAACTCTGAAGCAGAATCTGGTTCTGATCATTAACTCTCTGAACATTTTCTGCCAGTGATTTAAGCTTGTCTCTCATCTGTGCAAGACTTCTCTGCTCATTGGGCCTTGAATCAAGCATTCTGATAAGTTCGATAAGCTTGAGATTGTTGCCCTTTTCTCCTATTACGTCTGCGATAGCGTCCATGGCAGCTTCTCTTTCTTTGTCCACTGCAGCTATAAGGGAAACCACAGCCTGCTCATCTCCTGAAATCTTGGAAAGTTCTTTCAGATCTCTCTGGATTATCACCGGTGTCTTCTTTCCGGACAAAACCAGAAGTCTTTCATATAATGCACATTCTCTGTCAAGAGCATCAACAAGATTCTGTAATAAGCTTGCCATAGTAGTACCTCCAAGAAATAGTTAGGACTTAAAATAGGATTTCGCTTGCGAAATCCTTGCGCGCGAGCAGATTGCTTTAGCAATAACTTCCATTCTGCGAGCTGCGCATCCCACGGAGTGCTTTTTTACCGAAGGTAAAAAAGGGCAAAGTTATAGAGCCTGCCTAATAGCCATCGGAGCTTTAACCGTTTGATTAAGCCGGCTCTAATAGTTTCTATATGTATTTGGTTAGGATTAACCTAATGATTCACTAAGTTTAGCGAGGAGCTTGTCTGCAAAATCCTCTCCGCTAACGTCATATGTGCCGTCCTTGATTGCACTCTTTAAGCGTGCCGTAACGTCCTCCCTGACATCCGGAGCCTCTTTCACAGCCTGCTTAGCAACCTGAATATCCTTTCCGATTGAAGAAATCTTCAGAGAATCAGAAATATTATTAGTCTTCTGAGTCTTAGCGGTCTTATTCACTTTGCTGGTGCCATAAACTTGTTGAATCTGGCTGTAAGCTTCTATACGCATATCGTTTCCTCCTTCCTTGGAGAATTTCTTTAGTTCTACTACATTTATCGGCGTATTCTGCAATTACTTTAGAGTTTTTTGAAAATATTTTCAAATATATTTTCCGGCCTCTCACCGATGTCATCCTGATCAATCTATCTTGTGGACATCGGACTCTACATACCCGATATTGTGGTGTCGCTCCTGAAAACCCAAGGTATTGTGCTTTATCTTCCTCACCAATAATAGTATCGGAGAGCCCTTAGCAAAACTTAACCCCTATTTATGAAAAAAATTTTATTTTTTTTTTAGAATTTCCAAATCCTCTGTCACCACCACCGGCTCATCCGGAAGGTAACCTAAATTATCGTTATCAACTATCACCAGATGAAGCTTCTCACCCGCCTTATGATAGCCAAGATCCACCACCTTCTGACAGGATGCGTTACCATAGCCACACAGACTCTCGCCCTCAAGCCTGATTTCAAGCGAGCGCTCATTCGTCCCCTCGCGGTTCATGTAGAAGTACAGCTCGCCATCGAGGTTCGGTGTAATCAGAAACTCAAACTTACCATCCGCCGGCTCACATGTTGCCTTTATAAAAACTTCATCCTCCGCATCTGTGAAATAATTCCACAAAAGCTCTTGCGCTTCAAAAGGATTTGCCGCCGACTCGATAATCTCCATAAGTCCCGGAATCGTCTTATCCGTAATGAGATCCGCCGACAGCGCATACTCATTCGTAATCACATTGTGCGTCGAACTGTCATTTATATGATACTTTATCCCCAGAATCGCATCGGCACAGCTTGTATTCCAGTTGTCATACATCGTATAAAGGCCGTTATCATTGAAACCCAGCCTGTACATGAAAAGTCTGTTCTCAACCTTCAGAAGGCTGTTGTAAGTCGTAGTTCCTCTGTACCCAAAATGAAGACTTTCATTCGGTGTCCTGGGACTAAGCGACTCTATTCTGTAATTGCCGTTATCTGCCTCAGCCTTACTGCCGCCAGTCTTTTCGCTGTCAGTCAGCACCTCACCGTTCTCCGCCTCTCGGTCTCTGATAATTCTAAGCGCTGCCTCCGTCTGGATGCACTTCATCCTGTTTCGTGACGCAGTTTCGCCGTTCATCGAAGAATTTCTGTACACACATATAAAATTGAGAGAGAGGTCCGCCGCCAAAACGAGCCCCATAACCAGTAAGGCAGTGAGTCCAGCCTTCTGTACCGGCTCATTTTCCCTATAAAAACAGCCCCATATAACCACTGCCGCCCCGCCTGCAAGAATAAGCAATAAATTCAGGAAAAGAACTATCCCTCCAAGAAATCTCACATGCGATAACGAAGCAACTCCATACAAGGCAAGCGTAATCACCCCGGCTATCGCAATCTTTCCCGGATGAATCTTCCCCTGATGATTTTTACGCTGACACATAGCAAGATAAGCCATGGTTAGACACACGAATGAAAAGACAAATGAATACCTGTAGAGATATCCATAGGCCTCGGTTCCGCCGTGAGCCAGCGTATTAAGCGGTTTTATGCAGAAAAATGCAAGCACAATTACAAGGTATGAACCAAAGAGAGCTCTTACCTTAACACTTATTTTCGAAGTCAGGAAAAACAGAACGCATGGCATTATCAAAACCGCGCCAAAATAGATATTGGGCATGCCATCCATAATCTCCATCGTGTCATAGCTCATCGTGAAGAGCTTAGGCAGCACATCCAGGGGTGACAAATATCTCCCCACCGCTTCGGAAGACGGAAGATATTTCTGAAAAGCTTCCATCATCGGACCGGAATGATCCTTATTACTTCCCATAAGAGACATGACTGTGGGCACCAGAAACCAGGCATCCAGAGCAATCGCAATCGCAGAGCCAATTAAAAACCTCCCAAAGCCCTTCAGGGTATCAGCCTTACCAAACAGCACCCACAATACCGCGAACACTCCAAGGAAAATCAGCACCATCGCCGCGATATAATAATTCACAAAAATCATCACCATTACAGAGAGCACATACAAAAGCATTCCCCGCTTCTCATGGTGAATCAGTTTATCGAAACCCATTGCCACAATAGGAAGCATGATCACAGCATCAAGCCACATGATATTTGTCATGTTGGCGACAGTCCAACCACAAAACGCAAAGGCAACCGAGATTTGCAGATTGAGCAGAACCGAGCCAAAACCACAACGCTCATCAGCTCTCCTCCCAACATGCGACAAAAACAGCGACATGCAAAAAGCTATCGATGCCATTTTCAGCATGATAAGAAATGTCACCGCGGTGGCATAGTACTGCTCGGGAATAAAGATGAACATCAAAAGAAACGGGCTCGTAAGATAGTAGGCCCAGATACCGAACATTTCCGCGCCTAGCCCGCAGTTTTCAGAGTACAGAAAACCGTCCTTCCCATGCCACACATTGTGATAGTAGGAAAAGAAATCCACGTACTGCTGCTTCATGTCCTCGTACAAAAATGTGCGATCTCCAAACGGAGTTATATGAAGCACAAGGCACAGCGCCAAGAATAAAACAAGTGAAAAGCTGAAGGCATAGAGGGCTGTCAAGAAAGCCCCTCCGGTCCCGCCACTCCTATTTACATCACTCCCAAAAGTCTCGGACCTTCCATTACTTCCAAAAGTCCCAGACCTTTCATTACTTCCAAAAATCCCCAACTTAATCCTAAGTTTCCCCCTGTCAAAACATCAGCTCTCGCTTGCCCTCAGCGCTCTGCGCTGTGTGAAGCAGAATTTCTTCAACCGGGAAAACCTCTCCTCCATTTCAATTCTCTCAGGCTCCGTGATCTCCCTGTCGGAGTACAAAATCTCCTCATAGGTCCCAAGGAAGGAAAGCAGCTCAGCGCTGAATTTCCCGCTAAGTCTCTCCTCATACTCGCTCAAGGTCTCATCCTGTCTTCGTCCAAGATGCCGTCTCCTCAGAAGCTCCATGCTGTTTTTACAAAGAGTCGTGGCCTTTCCGCGCTCGCTCATTCTCAAATAGCGCCTTCTCTTTAGAAGCCTGTCCAGCGCAAACATCAAAAGTGTAAGCGACACTCCCGCAAAGACCGGAATCAGAATCTTGTACCAGTCTATCTTTATAGAGGTCTTCTCCTCTACCGGCTCCTCGTAGGTCTCTTCCTCTTCTTCGGAGTAAGCATGCGCCGCCAGGTAGGCCTCGCGCTCCTTCTCAAGCAGAAGCTCCCTCTCGGACTGAACCGCCCAAGCGACATCACTTCGCATCCCGGGCGTGGGTTCAAAACCAATCCACCCCAGGCCTTCAATATACGCCTCCGGCCAGGCATGCGCAAGCACCGAACTCACTTCCACCATACTGTGCCTTCCCATCGGCACATTGAAGCCCTGCACATATCTCGCCGGAATCCCATAGGCTCTAGCGAGCAGCACAAACGCCGTAGCATAGTAGCTGCAGTACCCTTCCTTCTTATTCAAAATAAAATAATCAAGAAAATCGGCTTCGCTTTTCACTTCATCCGGAATTTCACCGGGGCTTTCCGTATATTTAAACTCCGCGAACATCCCCTCGAGGCGCTTTAGCATCTCATAATCAGAGTCCGCGCCCTCCAGAATTCCGTCGACATACTCCCTCATCTTATCAGACAACACTGTCTTTGGAAGATAATTCTCATAAACCGCTTCGCGATATTTAAGAAAATCCTCATAAGAAAAATCGCTGTCTATGCCGCACTCCGCCTTCGCCGCTTCAAAGCTCTCCTTACTTACCTCATGGGAATCCCTCGCAATCGTATCAAAGAGCTCCGAATCCTTATTAAGGCGATAGAACACCACATCGTAGGGCTTTCTTGCAGCCCTCTTATTTGGAAATTCAATGTCTCCGCCCTCGGTCTGCCGCTTTTGCCACTTATCTCCAAGAGGCAGATATTTACCCGGTGTGAAAAGACATTTCGTATGCATATCCTTGTACTCAATCGTTAATGCAACCCTTTTCAGGACATCGGTAACCGGATCTTCGCCCATCTCATCCAGCGCGAAGCTCACGGTCTCAATAGTATCCGCAAGGCGCTCATCCATCTCGGAAGTGTCCTTCTTATCCCAGCTGTGACCGTCGAAGGTATCAAAAGTCTTCCCCGAAAGATAGAGCCTTGGATCATTCTCATTTCCCGACTTCAGTCTCATAACAATTCTCTTATTCGCAGAGAGATCCCCCGCAAATTCGCCGCGATTTGAAAAGCCGATCACCGCAGAGCCTGTATCCCAGCCGTTTTCGCCAAACACGCTCTCACTCAGCATGACATATTCACTTACAACAAAACCTGAAATTCTCTTTACAATCCCCCAGTCGTAGGGCTTATCCGAAACTCCAAGCGCCGAAACAAGCGCAAATACCACGATTAAAAAAGGTGAAACCGCAACCAGATGCTTCCTCGGTTCGGTATCTCCTTCCTTTACGGAGAATCTCTGAATCTCATCAACTGCCACAAGCAGCGTATATATCAGAATTACGCAGACGCTGATCTTCTCCACCGGCATCCCTGTAAAGAGCGACGATGTAAGGTATATGCATCCCCCCGCTGCGATGAGAATTCGCAGGTTCCGATATTTTCCCGAGAAAAATCCCACCACAAAAACTGCTGCCGCAACAGCCATCTCCCGGAAAATCCAGGAGTATTCCCGCAGCACATCTATCCTGTCCTCAGAGGGCACAATAAGCCAGAAAGCGAGCACAGCAGCAAGCAAAATCCCAGCAAGCACAGCTCTGCCCCGGAGCTTTAAATGCTTCATCAAAAGCAGATAAAGCGTCGTACCTACCGCAATCACTATCCACGCCTTCTTCACCTCTTCGGGCTCGAAGTACCCGTGAGTAAAGGATGACACCGCTACAGACAGCGGCATCATGAATAACAGATCATAAAGAATCTCAACTATCATGCCTTCGCCTCCGCCGGTGTATCGACTCCAATTCTTACGATATCAAATCTGCCGCTTACCGTATCCGCCACATCTCCGAGACTCTCGTCCTGAGCAAGATAAACCCTTATCGGTGACAGATCTGCATTGATCATATCTGCTCTCTCACTCTCCTCGTGAGTCCAGCTCTGCGCCACAAAGATAATCATGCGATAGCCCGCAAGGCCGCCGTCTATATACAGCTCCTCCAGAAGCTTATCCATATCGTTGTCCTCGCGGAATGAAAATCTGCTCATCTCCGAATAGAGCGTATCGAAATCGCCCGCATCCCTTACATGGAGCTTTTGCACTTCCACGGCCTTATAAATAATCTCCGTGGGAATGTTGTTTTCCATATAATAAAAAGAAAGTGCGAGTACCCACTCGATCACCTTATTTTCAGGGGGCAGATACTCCTCCATCCTCTTCTGATATCTTCCGGGATCCATCACAATCGCGATACCGCTCTTTTCCTCGCCGCGGCGCTCTCTCACCATGAGTTTTTGTGAGATCGCGCTGGCTTTCCAGTTTACAAAGCGAAGGTCGTCGCCGTCTGCATATTCGCGCACCGGAATATCGGGTTCGGTTTTTCTCTGATAATTGTCGCGGTCGGAATCCGACAGAAGTTCACTCCCCTTAAGCTCTGATAAATGCACCATTGCAGGCACCACGATTACGCTGAGGGGCTCCTTTATAGTATAGGTAAACGAGAATATTCCGAAAAAATCCCCCACTACTATTTTCTTTATTCCAACATAATACTCGCCCCTGTAACGACATAGGAGCTTGGTCTTTTTCTGAATGGATGAATGCGGCGGAAGCTCATAGACAGCGCCGTCATCGATATCTGAGATCCCTGAAAAAGATGAATAGAAAATTATTCTAAGAGATGAAAACGAAAACCAGCCTTCGTTTTGCAAAGTAATATAAAAATCCGAGGGCGCTTTGCAAACCATGTCACGCCCCTCGGTCTTCTGATAGATTTTAAGTGAAATTATAACGCACAGAATATACAGATAAGAAATCACGGGAATGAGCAGCACTGTCCAGAAAAAGACATAGGTAACAGCCCCTCCGAACATCGAGATACCGACGAGCGAAAGAGCAAAAAGTGCAGCTAAAATCACCATCCCCTTATTTTTCATAATCCGCCTCCATGGGGATGTTCACCTTCAAAACAAGAGCCTCCAAAACATCTTTACTTGTCTTCTTCTGAAGTCTCATCTGCGTAGAAAGAATGAGTCTGTGTGAAAGAACCGGCACCGCCATCTTCTTTACATCATCGGGTTTAACGAAACTTCGTCCCTCGAGGAAAGCCTTCGCCCTCGATGCCTGCAGAAGATGAAGAAGCGCTCTGGGACTTGCTCCGAGCGAGAATCCGCTGTCCGTTCTTGTGGCGGCAACTATCTGCTGTACATATCCGAGTACGCCGTCGCTAACGTGGATCTTTGATACCTCTTCCCTAAAACCGGTCACATCCTCCGCATTAAGAACCGCCTTCACGTCCTCGATTTTTCTTCCGCTCATGTTATCCCTGGCAAGCCTCAGTTCCTCCTCGGCAGAGGGATAGCCCACTGACAACCTCATCATGAAGCGGTCGAGCTGCGCCTCCGGCAGCGGATATGTTCCTGAAAAATTGATAGGATTTTGTGTGGCGATAACCATGAAAGGCTGTGGAAGCTGATAAGCCTGACCGTCAACAGTGACCTGAGATTCCGCCATTGCCTCAAGAAGCGCCGACTGTGTCTTAGGTGATGTTCGGTTAAGCTCGTCCGCAAGAACAATATTTTTCATCACGCCGCCGGGACGATAATTGAATTCGCCTTTTTTCATATCATAGACAGACATACCGGTAACATCTCCCGGCATCGTGTCCGGCGTGAACTGAATTCGTCCGAAAGAAAGTCCGAGAGACCCCGCAAAGGTCCTGGCCAGTGTGGTCTTACCGACTCCCGGAACATCCTCCAAAAGAACATGCCCTCCCGCAAGAAAGCAGCAGAGCACGTTATCAACTGTGTCACCCTTCCCAACAAAGTAATCATTCATCTGCTCCCGAAAAGCATCGAGAGCCCCCGTTTTTGTCCCCATTTACTCCTCCGTCATGTAATAAAATTTAAGCCTAAAACCTCGAAATTGTGATTATATTTTAACTCAATATTGGAATATTATCCATTATTTTCAGACACTGAAATTTAATACATATTTATCTTCTCCACCTTCGGACTATTCCTGAACGGTCTTGAGAAATTTGATAAGGCCTACGCCGCCGGAGAATTTACAAGAATTTTCACAACTAATCTGATATATCAGAAGCCTGAGCTTCTTGAAAAAGAATATTATTACAGCGTGAATATGGGCAGATACATCGCCGCCATCATAGACACGCTGAATAAGGGGAATTCTCTTACCGGAATTTCAAAACCGGCATTAAAGATAAAAAGCACTATTGAAAAGTATAATTCTAGAACCTGAAGTCCATATATCTGTCCATAACCTCGGCATATCTGCTCTTTGCGACCGGGATCATCTCTCCGCCGCGAAGAGTGATATCCGTTTTTGTGAGCTTATCTATTGCAGCCACGCTTACAGCCAGCGATTCGTGACATCTTACGAAATCACTTCCGGAATGATTTTCCTCCATATACTCCGCAAATCCGATTCTGAGCGTCGGAGTTGAAACCACATCCCCTGTACTCATATGATATGAAACCACATGGTTGCGATACTCGATATAGAGAATCTCATCCATTCTAAGCGTCTGAAGTCCGCCCTTAACCTTAATTGTTATGCACTTTTCTCCCGCCAAATCCACACGCGATATTGCAAGATCAAGCGTTGAAAAAAACTTCTCCTTTTCAATGGGCTTCAAAATATAGTTGATCGGATTTACATCGAAAGATTCGAGCGCAAAGGAGCTCTCGGATGTTGCAAATATTATCTGCGCCTCAGGCTGATTCCAGCGAAGTTCCCTCGCCGCCTGAATTCCCGTAACCATCGGCATAACAATGTCCAGAATATAAATATGAGGTCTGAACTGCTCGCACTCTTCTATAAGCGCATCGGGATGATCAAACACTCTGACATCCGCGCTCTGATTCTTCTTCTGTAAATATTCTTTCACCAGTCCATGGACTCTCTCACGATCCGTCTTGTCATCGTCGCAAATAGCAATCCTCAGTGAATTTCCTTCCTTTAATGTCTCCGTGTTTCCCATAACTTCTATCTCCCGATAAAATTTGAGTATTATTCCGAATCAACCCGTCATCAGGTTTTAATCAATTACTTTCTTTGGCCAGTTGCAAATTCCAACCTCCAGGGCCCGCTCTTCTTTCAGATGAAAATCCGCATATTTACAGTACCAACACCCCTTTATGCTGGGTATAGCATCTTCTCTGGGGGTATAAGCCGGGCACATATCATCCGGCCACACACTTCCTTCTCTCTTTGGTACATCATAAACATTAGACTTTTCATCCTTCATATATATTCACCTGCCTCAAAAACAAAATCGTTAATAAACTTCTAAGGCTAATCTATCATAAATAATTCCATTCATTATTCTTACACCGATTTAGTTCTGATTTACACGGATTGTTTCTTTTTCGATTATCTTTTCAATCCATTCCTTATCGATGATATTGTCATAAGCGCCCGCCACAGCAGACTCGTTGGCGAAGTTGTCGAACTCGGTCTGTTTTTGCTGCAAAATAACCATCATATCCTCATCGATGGTATCGGGACAAAGCAGCCGGTAAACCAGTACATTCCTGACCTGCCCCATTCGATAAACTCTCGACAGCGCCTGACTTTCAAGGGATGGCTTGATCTGTGGCTCGCAGAAAATTACGATGCTGGCAGCCTGGATATTCAGTCCGACACCTCCTGCAATTATCTGACATACAAGAACGCTTCCTCCGGGCGCCTGAGTGAACTCATCTATTATCTGCTGCCTCCTCTCAATCCCGGTATCGCCGCTTATTACGCCCACGCATTTACTTCCCATGAGCGCACTCACTTTTGCTATGGTCTCTCTGAAAAATGAATAGATTACAACTTTTCGTCCTTCATCGCAGGCTTCTTCCATAAGTTCCAGAAGTCTTCCGCATTTTGCAGACTTAGTCATATCCTCCTGAAGAAACGAAACTCTTCTCATATCAGAAAAGCTGCCGCTGATTACCGCACTGGCATAGGCTGCGCGGTCCTCCGGAGTAGGAACGCACCACTCCTCTTCCTCGTCGATAGGAGGGAGCTCTTTTAACACCTGATCCCTGGTTCTTCTGATATAAGCCGGCGCAAGGCTCTCCCTGAATTCCGGCAGATGCGTAATATGCGCAAGCGATCGTACTTCCTGTGTCATGTCCGGACGAACGAAATCTATCAGATTGCACATCTCCTCAACCCTGTTTTCAAGCGGCGTTCCCGTCATGAGAAGGATTCGCTCCGACTCATTATCAAGTCTTCTAATATACATCGTCCTCTTGGCGTCAGGATTTTTCATGTAGTGCGCTTCATCAATGACCAGCATGGAAAGCCCCATGTGGTTATCGATTTTGTCCACGATTTTTCCCATGGTCTCATAGTTGGTGATCGCCGCGCCGCCCTTTTCCTGCCACATGGAAAAGGCATCGTCAGCCATCTGGCCATGGATCACATAGGTACTGAGACTGCTGAATTTCTTAATCTCCCTCGCCCAGTTGATAAGAACACTCGCAGGGCAGACTATGAGAAAATAGCAGGTCTTCTGCTCTGTCTGCTGTATATGTGACATTGCCGCAATTGCCTGAATAGTCTTTCCTAGTCCCATCTCATCACCAAGAAGCACCTTCTTTTGATGAATAATGTATTTCACACCAAACACTTGATAAGGTCTGAGCGTCCCCAAAAAGCCGCTAAGATCAAGAACCGTACTGTCTATCTCCTCCGCGAGCTGCGCAGGAATACTGTCGTAGATGAAAGGTTTGTTGCCTGAAATGTTCCCGAGATTTTCAAGAACAGCATAGAAATCCGCACTGTTTCCGCGGAAGGCTTCGGTCGCCTCATAAGCTGAAGTATTCAATGCTCTCTGATAATCATCGATCACCGAAAGCATGCGCCTAAAGAAATCACTGTCACAAAACTCGTAGATATTATCCGCCATATCAGCGGTATTTTGTTTTGAAGCTTTTGATGAAAAAAACCAGCGAACGCCGTTTCTAATAATGCCGCTGTTTTCAATCCTCTGTGCATAAGCATTCAGATTTTCCGCAGCCGGCCTGTTATCTCTTCTTATCTTTTCGCACTTAATATATCCCGAAAGCGCCGTGATAAGTTCAAAATTGTACCCACCCTCAGCAGGATTTCCATCTGCTTCTAATCTGATGGAAACCCTTGAAGAGAGATTATTTGCAGCCTCAGTTATTATGTTCCTGATGGCTTCTATCTGTTTTTCTCCGATACCGTCAATCGCAGCAAGCTCATAATCCGTAGCATCCGCGATCTTCCCAAAGCTGGTAAAACCCGCATCCGCCAGTGGCTGAACACGAATCCCGGCCTTAGCATTTTTTAACTCCTCCGCAGAGATGTCATAGAGCGACTTCCGAGCTGAATCTGCCGCAATTTTATTGCACAGATACCTAATGTTGTCTTCCTGCGCACCTTTGTCATTATAGATACGCATGAAAACAGCATTTGTATCATGTATGGCCTTTATAAGATTATTTAAATCCTTGAAATTGGGTTTATTCATTTACTCTCCCAATATCTTTTTCTTCTGGGCCTCAAACTCCTCGGCAGTGATGACTCCGGATTCCATGAGTCCCTTGAGTTTCATGAGTTCATCCGCTACTACCGACAGCATCACTGCGCACAGTAGAACCAGCACCAAGTTTCCAATTTTCCTCATGACTATACCCTCTCTGACTTTTTTTCATAAAAACTATTTTTATTTTATCATAAACAAAGAAAACATCGCACAGCCAATTGACCGTGCGATGCCTAATTTAACTCATATTCTCATTCTGCGCTGCTAAAGAATTCATCGACCTCCCGCCTTGTTTCGGCGAGAGCCTTCTTCATACTTTCCGTCTCAGTTGGAAAATCGAACATCTGATAAAGGTACCCCTGCTCTTTCGCAAGCTCCCTGCTCTTTGGATAAACAAGCTCAAAGACCAGCGCTATGTGTCCGATCTGGTGCTCCGCATAGGTGTGGGTTATAGCTCTGCTTACCGCTATTTTTTCACGCACCTGCTCCATAACCTCCTCTGAGACCTCTGACTCCATAAGCTTCTTAGTAGTAGCGCTGTAGAGATCCTCCAGAGGCGTCTCGACATTTACCCTCAGGATATCGATCTTGTCCGCATCTCTTAAGATATTGCAGAAGGTCAGTGTTTTTCCGGTTACAGACTCATCAATCCTGTACTTGTTGTGCTGTCTGATCACGACATCCATCATATCGTAGAGAGAACTATCCTCAAGATATCCTCTGATGAGACCCTCCTCTCCAAAGAGAAGATCCGCTCCAAGCTCAGCGTGATCCACCGATCTGGCGTCGTTAAAAGTATTGTACCTTCTGACCTGTTCAAACCTTCCGACATCATGAATCATACCTGAAAGCCACGCAAATTCCACATCGTCTTCTGAAAGCCCCAGGGATTTTGCTATCTTTTCACAGTTATCCGCAACCCGGTAGGTGTGCGCAATCTTCAGCGCTATCTTCACATCCTCCGGATCGTAATTTCTTGTATAGGAAGCGAACTGCTCCCTTACATTTTTTCTATCTAAAATCATTTATGAGATCCGTCTCCTTCATCTTAATCATTTTTCCAAGTACCTATTATAACAAGAAAAACCGATATGTCATCCGATTGTATAAAACCCGAGATTAAATTTGTAATGTGTTTTTTGTGTTTTCCTCCAAAAACCGCACCGCTTAATGGATTAAGAAATTCCAAGTTCGATTAATTTTCATCAATTACAATCAGCACTTCTTATGCTATGATGTTTGCAAAGTTACAGCAACCCTCACAAGCAATAAAGGAGTCATCGGATGCCAGATTTAGCAACGTTTCCATCCAGAATTACTATTGACGGATTTGTTTATGACAAGCAGGGGTACAACGATATTGGCGGTGTTTTCTACAATTCCAAGGACAACCCATCCGATATCACAAGTAAGTTCATCAGCTTATATCCTGATGGCAAGCTCACCTACCTGTTCGACGGACTTGAGCTCATCTGGAACAAGGATTATCAGGTTATAGCACAATAAAAAACATCAAAAAATATACCGGTCATCTTCGCGCTGAAGATAGCCGGTATTTTTCTGCTTTTCATTAATATAGTACTACTCAGACCTTCTCACAAACAGGGCTCTGTAATCCCTGGGTGTCATCCCCTTCTCCTCGCGGAACACCCTGTTGAAACTGGGAATACTCTGGAATCCCGAGAGCATCGCTATCTCCGTCAGAGTTCTGCCCTCCTCCGTAAGGAGCTCTGATGCCTTCTCAAGCCTTATCATATTAAGCCACTTACTGTAATTCATCCCCGTAGCATTTTTGAATATCCTTGAAAAATAATCCTTACTGATGCCTGCCATCTCAGCCATACTTCCCTGGGACAAATCATCTGCGGTCAGATTATTCCTGATGTAATCGGTCACCATCATCATTCGCTGCATAACGTCATCAGCATAACCATAGGGCTCCTCGGAAAGCTCCGGCGCAAGCTCGTTTCTGTGCTCTAGGAGAGTCAGCATGAACTCCATGAGCAGCATGCAGCACCTGATCTCCTTCTCCTGATTATCCGAAAAAAAGATGTCCTTCATCTTCTCCGTAATAGCCTTCAGTTTTGCCGCAAGCTCAGGATGCGCTTCCACGCAGATAATATGGAGATTGCGATACATATGCATAATTCTCTGAAGATCGAAGAGCGAATTCATAAAGGAATTTGAAAACTGTATAACCAGCGCCTTCTCCCTGTCGGCATCGACGATAGCATGCATCTCCATCGGCCATACCAGCACGATATCGTCCGGGACAAGCTCATAAGTACTCTTGCCCACCTTATAAATATTAGTCTTCCCGGGACCTACTAGAAGAATCTCTCCATAAGAATGCCAGTGCATCTTGTAGCTTCTCTCCTTGAACCCCGTAGACATATTGAACGCACTCACATGATCAAAATCATAGGTTTCGTATTGACTGTAGTCCATTTCTTTGATGCCTTTCCTTCCGGTTATATGTAAAATCCGGACTGAAGATATTACGTATCAGTGTCCGGATTAACATGTATCATAATATGTTTAACATTGGTGAATTCCTGCTCCACACTGTTGTGGACCTTCTCGGCGATCTCGTGCGCCTCCACCAGCGGGATCTCTCCCTTAACTGCAATTTCCAGATCAATATAGATTCTGTTTCCAAACTGTCTCGTCTGAAGCAGATCCACATGCTCCACTCCAGGTTGCTGCTCTATGAAAAATCTTAGTTTCTGCTCCATCTCTTTTCCGCAGGAGGTATCCAGCATCTTATCAAGAGCATCCTTTGAAATATCATAAGCGACCTTCAGGATAAACAGACAGATAATCAGACTCGCAATAGGATCCATTATCGGGAATCCCAGTCTTGCAAGACCGATACCTATGAAGGAACCGATGGACGAAAGCGCATCCGAGCGGTGATGCCATGCATCCGCCTTGAAGGCATCCGAGTTCATCTTCTTCGCATAGTACATAGTATACCAGAACATCGCCTCCTTAACGACAATAGAAACTACCGCCGCGATAAGTGGCAAAAAAGTGGGAACCTCAAGTTCCTGCCTTAAAATAATTTTCTGAAGACCTGTGTATCCTATTCCCAGACCCGTTCCGGCAAGAATAACTCCAAGAATCATCGCAGCAACGCACTCCAGCCTCTCATGGCCGTAGGGATGCTCATCATCCTCCGGCTGCTTGGCCAGGAGTACTCCGATATATGCGACAATAGTAGCGAAAACATCTGACAGTGAATGTACCGCATCCGAAACCATCGCTCCGGAGTTACCCAGAATTCCGGCGACCAGTTTAAACCCGGCAAGCACTACATTACCTAAAATCCCAACTCGGGACAATTTTTTTATAATACTGGCTTCTTCCATGACACGCTTCTCCCCTCAGCTAGTCCTCATACCAGATTACCATTATTGTTCTCCTGTAACAACTCATCTACACGATTAAATATTATTTCCATATCCGTTGTGCCGTTAACACAGTACGCAGAACCCATGGTTATCTTTATATCCTTCTTCTCAATCATGCGTCTTGCACATTCAACATCATTTTCAAAATAGGACTCCTCTGTCTCAAAACCGAAGCAGACAAAAACATTGCCGTTAAGTCTGTAGACATTTGCTTCTCCGAAGATTTCCATAAGAGTTTTGGCAACGTCTATAACCATTCTGTCGCCGGCATCGTACCCCTTTTCTCTGTTTATATCTTCAAGTCCAAGAATTTCAGCACGCATATAACCAAAGGCCGCCGACATATCCAGTCCGCTCTCCATGAACTTTCTGTACGCCATATGGTTTCTCGCACCCGACAGAGCATCATTATAATTATAATAGAACAGTCTCTTCTGCTCTTCTCTCTGCAGAATCAGCTGCGCAAGGAAATAGGATATGAGATTGATAATCTCGGCGATATCCACAAGCTTTTCTCTGGGCGCTCCGCTCACTCCGCAAAGTCCCGTGAGTTTACCGTTTATCTGCAGCGCACCTATAACCAGATTTTCAACCTTATAGTTTTTCAGGAGATCGTAAAAGTACGGATCAGACGCTTTTACCTGCTGTATATCACTTACAATGAGCCTTCGCCCGCTCTCCACATAGGTGTCATAGAATTTATCCAGAAAGCCGTCATAAGGCAAATAGATAAGCTCTATTGATTCAGGCTTAAGTCCCTCTCTGCACCATTCATAGCTGCCGCGGAATTTTCCGGTCTTCTGATCTTCAAAAATGAAAATTCTGTTTGCTTCAAGCTCTTTTCCCATGAAATCGAGCATTGCCTTTATGTTATTCTCGGGAGAATCCGAAGACAGAGCGTACTGAAGAGCATGGTTAATGAAGCGCTCCCTCTGAATCTGTGCATGATCCTTCGTCCACCATTTGAGAAACCTGAACATCATATAGGCGATCAGAATGACCATTCCTGCCCTGGTATAAAGCCCCTGCACATCCGTCTGAATCTGAGCGGTATAATCTCTCACAAGATCCACAAGACCGCAGACAAGCAGCAGGATGAGCACAAAATATATATCCCTGATTTTGACGACAATTCCTTTAATTCTGCAATAATTCGCATTGTCAATGGCTATGATAACCATGATTCCCATTATCAGAATAAAGTATGGAATCAGGAAAAGTGAAAAAGAATAGGCCATATCCAGATTAAAAAGATACCTGGCGCTTATAATACTCAGCTCAAATATCATTGAAAGCCAGAAGCTTAGATGATGATAAATCGAACTCTTTTTTACCGTGGTTGAATTAAAGAAAGTAACCAGGGGATACCCCACCCAAAAAGGCAGAGTCTTACTCATATCGCGCCACGCATAAATCGCCCCCGTCAGAAGCTGCATGATATTCGTATCGATGAAAAGCCAGGTTCCCGCTATAAGCGAAGTCGTTCCAAGAGCAAGTATATTGAAGGGAAGTGTACTCTTATCAATGACCGAAAAGTACACAAGTATCTGTATCAATCCAAAGAGGATCATAAGTACACACAAAAGGCATGGCACCAGCATACGATGAAACATCAGGCGCATATAATCCGACGGCGGACATATGTATACATTCATAATTCTGCCGGTCTTTTGTCCTTCGTAGCAGCACGAACTCACAATCTTTATGGTTTTCCTCACGTTCAGCGAACCCAGTCCCACTTCATGAAAAACAATACCGGTACTTGTACCTGTCAGGTTGGAAGTACTGGTGAATTTATATATCTCCACGTTATCCAGGAAAACCGACAGATTGGTATTCTGGGATTCAAAGCAAAGAGAATCCTTCTCGGTAAGTCTTGAGGGAAGCCCTTTTTCGAAAATAACTTCTCCGCCGTGTTCACCTGCCATAACAGACTGAATATGAGCAATCTTTTGTCCGCCCATTCTCCAGTTTTCCGAAAAATTAATCGGCTGCTCCGTATAACCAGAAGTAAAAATATCGGATCTTATGGGCACCATAACAAAGATCAGCATCATTATGAAACCGAATAGGAGCCAGTATACACTTTTTATGATATCTTTATCCTTTTTCATCAAATATCCTTCATTTCATCGATGCTCTTAAGTAACTTAATATAATCTCTGTAATCCGTAAGAAGCCTTCCGTTATTCTGTTTTATAAAATCAACATCTCCCGCTTTCGCAGCATTTTCAAGCTCAAGTGCAAGCTCTCCAAGCTTCTTAGCGCCTACGGTTCTGGCAGAATTTTTCAGGTTATTGACGTTAATAATATAATTGTCATAATCCTTAGCCAGATAGCATTTCTCAAGCTCAGAGGCTTTCTTGTCGATCCCTTCATAGAACATCTTAAGCACTGCAAGGAAGGTTGCCTTGGACCCGGCAGCTTCCAGCGCCTTCTCATATTCCAGTCCGGGTACATGCTCATACCACTTCTCGTCAACACTTTTTTCTTTTTCATCACCGATTGATTCATCATTCACATACGAAACTTCACTGTCATCGACAACATCCCCCGAGAGCATCATGCTAAGATCATAAGGCGCCTCACCTCTTTCCAGGTAAGACAAACCGATTGCTCCCATGCCGCAGTTCAGCGTCATAACTGAGCATACCTTCTGGAAAATGATATGCTCAAAATGAATTCTCTTGTGGATTCTCTGCCTTATTAACTCCTTCTCATCTTCCGTGAGATTTATATACTCTACAAAAATCAGATCGGTATCGGGATTCTCAAACCTGTTCAGAACATGATCTATGTATTTGATATAACAGCTCTCTTTTTCACCCATGAAAAGCCGCCAAATGGTTACCCTGTTATCCCTGATGCGGATTACGGGCTTCAAATTGAAGGTACTCATGACACCATAAAGATTTCTGCCGATTATGCCTCTCTTCACCATGAATCCGGCATCGGTGGTAATAAAGGTACAACTGATGTTATCTCTTGCTTTTTTAAGTTCCTCCAGGATTTTATCGGTTGGTCTTCCCTGCATAGCCCTTCTCTGAGCCAGAAGCACCAGCAATCCGAGAGCACATGAGTTATTTCCGGAGTTAAAAATGATAACATTTTCATACGCTCTTGCCGCAGTTTTGGCATTTCTGTATTCATCGCTAAAGCCCGGAGCAAGCGTCAGATATATGATCTGATGTGCTTTTTTCATAACGCGTCCGAAGAAGCTCTCAAATTCCTCCACCGACGGCGGCGAAGAGTTGAATTCCACATCCTCCTGCATATAGTGAACAAGATCGTCGGTACTTGCTTCTACCCGGTCACGGTAACTCTTTCCGTCCGCAATAATAGAGAACGGAATTATATCCAGATTTTTTTCATTTATAAACTTCGCCGGAAGGTCGCACATAGAGCTTGTGCAAATTGCAACCGGCAGTTTTTTACTATAACCGCTTGTAGTATTCATCCGTGCTCCGGTACTGCTGCTGCCCTCGGTTCTGTTTATCTTAATCTCGGGAAGATGCCTAAGAAGCATATCCTCAAGCTGCTGGCCGGTCACCGGTTTTACCAGATAATCATCGAAACCACTTCGATCATACAGTTCTCTGTTCTCACTGTCCGCATTTGCCGTAAGAACAATAACAGGAACGTTGCGATTCAGTCCGCTATCCTGATTTCTTATAAGCTGGAGACATTCAATACCGTCCATCTCAGGCATAAGATGATCCATGAGTATCAGATCATACTTGTAATTCAGAGTCATTGACAGAGCTTCCTGTCCGCTTATTGCAGTATGTATAGTGATCTGCGTATCGGTAAGAAGCTTCTTTTCCACCTCCAGGTTCATCTCATTGTCATCAACAATAAGGATTGCCGCTTCGGATGCTGTAAAGTCGGGAACATATTTCTCTGCCTTCTGCCTGTTCACAAACTTCACGATATTTATATCGCCGATGGCATCTTTTCTTGCCACCTGCTGCCACAGAGCAACCATGAAAGTCGACCCTTGCGTATAGACGCTGTTGACGGTTATCCTACCGCCCATCAGCTCTACCAGCTGCTTAACGATTGAAAGGCCAAGTCCGGTACCCTCTATCTTGCTGTTTTTCTCCTCATCAATTCTGTGGAAGGCATCAAAAAGATAGGGTATTTCATCCTGCTTAATACCCATTCCGGTATCAGTCACAGAGAACACAAGAAGTATCTGATTATCCCTTACTTCCTCCTTCTCCACCGTAAGTGTCACGGATCCCTGCTTTGTATATTTAACTGCATTGTTCAGGATATTTATGAGTATCTGTTTGATACGCATCTCATCGCCGAAGTATTCCGCAGGAATCGAAGGATCAACCTGGACCTTGAGTTCAAGCCCCTTTTCCTCCGCACGCATCCATATCATTCCCACGATTTCCGACAGCATCGTTTCCATACTGTAGTTGACGGGAACTATGTCCATCTTTCCGGCTTCTATCTTTGAAAAATCCAGAATATCATTCACAAGAGCCAGCAGCATTCTGCCCGCCCCCTGGATATTCTCGGCATCCTTTATTATCTCGGAGGAAGCATCCTCCTGACGAAGGATTATCTCGTTAAGACCAAGGATTGAGTTGATGGGTGTTCTGATCTCATGACTCATGCTTGAGAAAAAGCGGTTCTGCGCGCGGTTTAATTCCTCAACCTTCTTGGTCTCATCACGCGCCTTATTGTTTTCCTCCATAAGAAGCCATTCTTCGAACCACACCATGGCACAGCAGATAAGCCCCACCAATATCAGCGATATCAGAGAATCAATGTAAAACATACGCTCATTATGTTTGCCGACAAGTTCAGGGCGAAAATATCCGTTCAGGTAGAAAAGACAGGTCTCAATAGTCAAAATTGCGACCATCAGCGGCCTCCATTTTCCGCTGATTACAAGACCGGTGTACAGGTAAGCAAAGACTATCCACTGCACGCCGCCTCCCGTAACTCCGCCTCCAAAGAAAAACAGGATAGGAAGGAGTATCAGAACAAGTCCCACGACAATAATTCTTGTTGCTGTTTTTATCTTTTTCAGTTTTACTGACGAAAATGTGATGACAGGAATCAATACCGCTACTATGGCTACGGTAATAGTCTCAATAATATTCTCATTAAAAACTATATCCCCTATAAGTCCCAGGATAATGAAGAACTCCGTAACAATGGTAAGGAGCACAAAAACCCTCTCTCTGAAGCCGAGCTCAGGGCTCTTTAAAAGACGTATCAATCGGTTAAGGAAGCGTAATCTCATCTTGCACCTCCTTTACCCTGAAGAGTCCCGCTTTTCAAAAGGTTGTTCATAACACGCTCAAACGTATTAAGATTTATCGGTTTGCTTATGAAGCCGTCAAAGCCTTCCTGCAGGAACATCTCTCTCGCACCACTGATAGCGTTTGCCGTAAGCGCGATAACACATACATTCTTGCCATTTTGTACAGCAATCCTTCTAAGCTGCTTCATCGCTTCGATTCCATCCATCTCAGGCATCATGTGATCCATGAATATGATGTCATAGAAAGACTGCGAATACATGGTAAGAGCTTCTGCTCCGCTGTGCGCAACTTCAATATCAAGCTTGTATTCCTTGAAAAGTCCGCTGGCAACAACCAGGTTCATAGGTTCGTCATCAACTATAAGCGCGCGAAGCCCGTCAAGCTTAGGTCTTCCCTCTTCAGGAAGAAGCTTGGAAGAATAGGCCTCCCCGTTTAGTACACGAAGCATCTGATATCCGCTGGCGGGTTTTTCTGCCCAGATTATCTCACTGTCATCAGGGCGCTCAAAATCGTAGCGTTTTGAAACCGCAACAGTGATGTTTTCATGCGCAATTTTCTCAAAGTATTCAGGATCAAGGACATATTCCTCATACCCTATGAAAACATGAGTGATTTTTCCTTTGTCGATGAGTTTCTTTGCTTCGGCGAGGTTCGGAACCGCATAAAGATTAAGCCGCAGACCCGTGGCAAAATTGGTTCCGAGCGACTTGTAGAACTCATTGACAGCCTGATATTTATATTTATTGGGAATCAGATAGAAAACAATATTGATAAATCTCTTATCCGCAACACTCATGCAGGGCGAAGGATCGAGGACCTCCTGCGCTATACTGACACGCACCGTGGTTCCCTTTTTCCTCTGACTTTCAATGGTGACGAACCCCTTCATAAGGCGCGTAAAACCAAACACTATGGAAAGCCCCAGTCCAATACCGCCAACTTTCCTGTTGCGGCTCTGGTTCACCTGATAGCGGCCTCTGGTTATCCTCTCAATATCCTTCTCATCCATGCCTATGCCAGTGTCGGATACTTCGATTATGAGATTAACTCCGTATTCTTTTTTTATTCCTGTGATTTTGAGATATACTCCGCCCGCAGCCGTGAACTTAAAGGCATTATCAAGAAGATGATCGATTATTTTTCGAATTTTTACAGAATCGCCCCGAAGGAGCGTTGGCATATTGGGATCAAGATCAATAATAAATTCGATATTATCGTTCTTTGCAAGAATATTATAATTGGCAACTATATCATTCAAGAGAGACGCCAGGGCATACCTGTCCTCTTCGAGCCTGGAATCCCCTCTTTGTATCTCACTGTAATCCTGGATGTCCTCGATCTGCAGTGAAAGGCGCACACCTGCATCCCTGATGATAAGGACATCCTCACTCCTCGTCTTTTTAAGCATCAGACTTGTTATACCGTTTATAACATTTACAGGGGTTCTCAGTTCGTGTGATATGTTTACAAGGAAATCCTCGAGGCCTATACTCTCGGTCTCATCATTGTTGTTCTTACGAATAAGCTCATCCTCAACAAAGCGCTCATACTTAAGGATAGCTCTTAGAGCTCTGTAACAGCATACCTCTAACAGCGACTGGAGAAGGATTTTGTGAAATTCGAGAGAACTGAACGCAGCGGCTCCGGAGGCCACTGTCCATATTATCTGCATGAAAATGATAGCAAAGAACTCAACCAGTAAGAAAACCAGGTATTCTTCGCGCTTTAACAAAGTTGCTGTAATCATCACCAGAACCGAGAAGGCAATCACATCATAGAGGCTGCTCCTGTGCGCGCCATGATAAAAAATCACCAGCATGCAATATATCAGGAAAATATTTTCCCGAATCCTGGGCTCCAAATGGCTTCTGACATGTATTGCCCAGCAGGCAATAATCCCGACAATAATAAGGGGTGGCATCCAAAACTCCCATCCCTGCAGAATACTCTCCATTAAAGCACCGATACTTACGACGGTGATAATGATGATCACGACATTATGCTTTTTTGAAACCCGCTCATTATCTCCCACTCTGCTATCTCCGCATAAGAAACTGTGCAAAATCCCACAATTAATTATATAAGTCGAATAAATAGCAAACAATCTCATTTGATTACCACAATATTAAGTTTTTGGAAAAAAACATTAAACTCTTTAAGACAAAAAAATCCCCGAAGCATTACGATCAGAAACGACCGGAGACTTCGGGGAAAAAGTGGGTACTATTCAGTTTTTACTTGATCTCATTGGTTGTGCCGTCTTTCTTCACAACCATAAGCTTGCAGCCAAGACCGAATGCTGCAACACTGCCGGCGATAAGAGCCCAGGGAGCTGCTGCCAGTCCGAGGATACCGCCGATGATTCCTACGTTTACGGGAACGCTAAGGACAATCTCGTCATCCTTCTTAACCTGGATTCTGTCAACATTGCCTTCCTCAACGGTCTTCTTAAGCTTATCCATGAGGTTCTTAACATCCTCACCGATGTCCTTTGTCTGAGGCTGGATGAGCTTTACAGCTTCGTCCACATTGCCTTCTGTCTTCTCAAGAGCTTCCTTAGCTGTCTTGTATTCAACTCCTGTAAGATCCATTACCTTTTCAATTGCTTCGAGTGTTATGTTCATGTGTTACTCCTTTCTGCACTACTCTAACAAAACTTAATATATTTGCATCTATGATTATCGGTAGATTTCTTCCTTAACTCCGTCGTTAATTCTGAAACCGACCGGTTCTGCATTGACATAGGTCTTCTCTTCAATGTTCTTGTTTTCAAAATTTATATGACCGTCTTCAATGTAATCAGGAGCATCGCTCATTATGAAAGCAAGTATGATATAAACTGCAATGCTGGTTCCCCAGGCAAATGCGAGAACGCCCCAGATAAGTCTTACTATAAAAGGATCAATTCCAAAGTACTCTGCAAGGCCGCCGCATACGCCACAGATCTTACGATTGTTACTCTTATATAATCTCTTTCCACCCATGATTTTCAACCTTTCTCCTGATTACGAATCAGAAACCAAACTGTTCATTTGTTTATATAACGAATATAATCCACAAATGTCTTCAGATAAATTCAAAATAATGCAAAAAATTATTTCATATTTTTCCTTTTTGGAGTTTTTTGTGTGTGAAAAGGGATTTTTCTTCCTGATTATTTTCTTCCGCGCTTCTTATAATCCCTGTCTATCTCTTCATTCCAACCGCTCTGAGCAAGGCAGCATTCCATATCGCAGTCATCCTCTGCCATCATAACCGCGCTTACAGCCTTGGATACTCCGGCAAATACTGTCGCTGTACCCATCTCGTCGCATACATAATTGGCGGTCCTGTCTCTCCTGATTCCAAAGCGGTCAGCCTCCGCATAAGCATCGATATTTGCTCCGATGAAAATGAACTCCCAGCCATATTTCTCCTGCTCCTGCTTAATCATCTTCTTAACCTTGCTGTAGGAGTACTTTCTGCTGGCATTCTCCATTCCGTCTGTTGTAATTATGAAAATAGTCTTTTCGGGTCTGTCCTCTTTTCTCGCATACTTATGAATGGTTGCTATGTGATGAATCGCTCCGCCCACTGCATCGAGAAGAGCTGTGCATCCGCGAACGTAGTACTGCTTCTCGGTCATCTTCTTTATGTGGTCGATCGGAATTCTGTCATGAAGGACCTCGCACTCATCATCAAAAAGTACTGTAGAAACCAGCGCCTTCTCTCCGGTCTTCTTCTGCTTATCCATCATGGAATTGAACCCGCCTATTGTATCTGCCTCAAGCCCTGACATCGATCCGCTTCTATCCAAGATATAAACTATTTCTGTTAATCCTTTACTCATAATCTTTACCTCCGTTTGTATTACTGGTTTTCTGTTCTTGTAACCACATAATACCTTCGGACAAAAAAAAAATGGTCAACCCGAAGGCGACCATGAAAAAATTCCGCGCATCCAAGGGGCCTGCCCACCGGGTGCGCGGAATTTTGTCTTCGATCAGGAGAGCGGATCGAGGCCGTACTCGTAGAGGACTATGTCGATTCGCATTACGTTGTATTCTTGTTTGCGGATGAAGTACTCCACCACTGCGTCTGTCTGTGATATCGGAGACATCGCGTAGCCGGCGAGTCGAAGGAAATCCACGGTCTCGTCCATGTTGAGATGAAGACCGACCGCAAGTGCTAGCATCTTCTCCTTGGAGGGATTTACCTTGTCCTTAAGAAGCTTTGAAAAATACTGCTTGGACATGTTGGCCGCAGCGTAGACTTCCGAATTCTTGAGGCCCTTCTTATTTATCAGCTGCTGGAGGTGCTCCCCGAAGGAATCCTTGTACATACTCTTTAAAGTATCCTCCAGACTCATCATCGGCATAGCAGCTTCGCTAGACATCTGCATCGCCTGCGCCGCAGGTGCAGACAGCTTTGATGCTCCAGCCATATCGGATTTCTTGAAGATGCTGCCGAGTTTCTTAATAGGATTAATATTATCGTCTTTTTTCGGTAATTCCTCTTTGATTATAATTTCATCGATTGACTCTTCATCGGAATCATCTATATAGAGGTCTTCATCAGATTCCTCCTCGGAAAAATCTTCATCCGCGAAAGAACTACCCTGTGTATAGATTGCCTCAATTTTCCAGTCGCGGGCATACTCATCGCTCTCGGCTTCCTCCACATATCTGTCGCTTATAAAGCTGTCGACATCCTCAAATAGCTCTCCCGAGATTCGATACGCCTCTTCCCCGAAAACCACGAGAGTTATTTCCATCTCATGTTCTTCCAGGAAATCCTTGAACGCATCGGTAGCAATTTTAATCCCAAGTTCCTTAGGAAATCTGTAGGACCCCGTAGCAAGAAGCGGATATGCTATAGAGTTGCAGCCTCTCTCAGCCGCCTCAAGAAGTGACTTATCATAGCACTTTCTTAAAAGCTCCGGTTCTCCCTCATCTCCGCCTTCCCACCAGGGACTGCTGACATGAATGATGTACTTCGCATTAAGATTGAAAGCAGGCGTCACTCCCACTTCACCGGGCTCCAGGACTCCGATTTTCTCCCTCTCCGCAAGAAGCGCATCCCTGCCTGCTGCCTCATAAATCGCATAGTCAACGCCATCTCCGATTGCAACGTCAGGATTTGCGGTGTTCACTATCGCATCTGCTTTTATCTTAGTTATATCATCACGAATTATCTTAAAAGGCATATCCCCTCCTATGCTCCTTAAGCTAAATTATTCAGGATTTTCCCAACCTCTTCATCGCCGGTCAGGTCATAGACCATCCTATAACAGTCGATCGCCTGCTCTTCTCTTCCTGCGCCCATCGCCTCTTCGGCCGCTTTATATAAAAGCGCAAGCGTAATGGGATTCGCCTCCGTCGGGATATTGTTGTCCTTCAAAAGCTGCTGAATCTCCTCAAGACTCTTATCCCCTACCGGCTTTCCTACAGCTTTCTCAAGAAATGCTATCTCCGCATCGGCTTGTTCCGTCTTATCAAAATAGTTGCTGTAAAGGTAGCAGGCAGCCGAGACGTCCGGCAAGTATTTTTCAAGATAATACCAGCCAAGGTTCCTGTAATAAGCCGCCAGCTCTGCCCTCGTGCAGCAGAAATTGTAGGAATCCGTCGTGTACGAATACTCGCCCTCGGTATCTCCAAGCTGCTTGCAGCACTGAATTATCCACAAAATTGCTTCCATATCCACCGGGTTTTCAAAGTGCGCCAGAACCCACTCCTGCTGCGCCTTCTTATAATCACCTTCCTGCGCAAGCTCTCTGGCCCGCTCCTTGTGCGGCGCCGCCGTATCCTCCGCGGCGAGCTCATATTCGTTATCCCCGAGGACATAATATTCATATAGAAAAACTTCTGAAATATGCGTTAGACTAACAATATTTTTGCCCATACCTTTTTCCGTTCCTTTTTTTCATAAATTAAGAATATCACAAAAAATGCAAAGCATACCTGCCAAGTTAATGGTATTATGTTATATGAATTGTATGTTATTAAATCACAGGAGAATTTATGGCAACCTATACTGTCTCAGACCTTCACGGACAATATCACATTTTTCAAAAGCTTCTGGAAAAGATCCGGTTTTCAGAGGATGACTTCATGTACGTGCTTGGCGATGCCATAGACAGAGGCCCCGACGGAATTAAGCTGCTGCAGACCATCAAGGATGCGCCGAATATGGAACTTCTTATCGGCAACCATGAATTCATGATGCTGAACGCAGTCGCCCCCGATGGCTCTACTGACAATTTTCCGGGAAAAGATGCCGCCTTATGGTTATTCTCAAATGGCGGAGAAATTACTTTTGAGCAATATAAAGGATTGCCGACAGAAGAACGGCAATCCCTTCTCGAATGGCTAAACAGCCGTGTTCTCACAACTTTAGTTGAGGTCAGCGACAAGACCTTTTGCCTGACTCACTCCTATTACAATGTGGGATATATTGATGTTCCTTTTAGGGAAATCGATTACCCCGTAGTGTGGAACATTGTCTGGATGACACCTTACCGCCCGGACATTTTCGTTCCCGTCTCCAACTATACAGAAAACGACTGGCAGTTCATCATCGGTCACGTTCCGGTTCAGCGAATTGCAGGTATAGGCTCCGGCTTTAGCGCTCACCACGAAAAAAATATCACCCTGATTGATGGCGGCTGCGCCTACAGAGGCCACAGTCTCCTTGCCGACAACGAGTGCGGAGTCATCTGCCTAAAGCTCGACGACATGAGCGAGACCGCACTCACCTTTGCGGAGTGTGAGTAATAATCTTAATGTAAGATATTGCGGCGGCTTTTATTCATAGAATTCAAGCCGTCTCCTTATCCAAAAAGGAATTTTTCATATTCCTTAACAGCCTGCTCATCATTAAGCTTTTTGAATATTTCCAGCTCCTCTTCATCGGACATACCCTCTCTCACATAGACATTGAGATTCAATGTGTTACCAGATCGTTCGACAACTCTTCGAGTTCTTCCCATATCTCCCAATCTTCTTCGTTATATTTGTAATCATTGAACCCGAATCTCCCCGAACCATTTTCAAGGCATTCATTAACCTTGGAATATGTATTTGCAAGTATGTCAATAAACGTTGTAAGCTCAGGCTCGTATTTTATGGAAAATCGGTTGCTAATACCAAATTATATAGCAATTGTTTAGTGAATGTGAACCAAAAACAAGCCCTTTACCCGCCATTGTGGTAAAGAGCTTGCTTTATATTTGATATCTCTTGATATCTCCCCCTCAAATAGAACCGCAGGACATGAGCCTTCGCTCCGGTAAAACCTCGCTGCCTTTGCTGCTCCTGTCTTATGTTCTGATCACATTCTACTCCGGGAAATATCACACAATTATCACACAATATATGTCCGCATTTTCGCCCTGATTTTATCCATGGATCTGTGTTTTCTAATCTTCTTTAAAAAACACAGATTCATTTTGGCTGAGCATCTGTGTTTTGAGAAATTATTCAATTTACACAGATGGATATTATACCTTCCGTCTGTGTTTTTCCTATCTTCTTCAAAAACACAGACACAATCCGGTTGGGCATCTGTGTTTTGGACAATTATTCAATTTCCACAGATAAATACAAAACTCTCCATCTGTGTTTTTCTATTTCTTTTCATAAACACAGATTCGGTCTGGCTAGGCATCTGTGTTTTCAACAACTTTACGATTTTCACAGATGAATACCTCGTACTTCATCTGTGTTCTTACTACTATTCTCAAAAGCACAGATTCAACCTTAAATGCCATCTGTGTTTTCTTCCATTATTCATTTTTCACAGAAAAATCGAAAGCGCAAGTAGATGAATTCGTAGGCCAAGCTAATCATCACCGTAATCATCACTCCCAGCATCTATGCCTGTTACCAATCCCATCGCCTATGCCCACTACCAAATACTTCAAACCCTCACTCTCTCCTCGGCTCCATTAACTAATACCACGATCTCACCTTCAGGGAAAGGTGCGCCGTCGCGTCTTGTTATATCCCACGAGGTAACCTTCATGTTCTTCCAGGTCATTGACAGCATTAGGCCGCCCCTTAAGCAGACTCCGCTGACACTTCCCTCAGAGAATGCCTTGGGCAGCGCAGGGAGAAGTTTCACATAGCCATTACCTGACCTCACATAGTCATCGCCTGACTTTACATAGCCATCACCTGACTGCACAAGCATCTCCAGCATCGCAGCTGACGCGCCAAGATTACCGTCTATCTGGAACACAGCTCCCGCTCCCAACGGATGATTGTCCATCATATTATCAAAAGTGCTCCTACTAAGAAGGGCCTCCAGATTCTGGTATACCTTCTCTCCCTCCAGGAAGTGCGTCCACAAACCTATAATCCATGCTCTCGACCAGCCGGTGTGACCACCGCCATTCGCAAGCCTTCTCTCAAGAGTAACTCTCGCAGCCTTCATAAGTTCGGGTGTCTTCTCATAGGAAATCGTGGTTCCGGGATATACCCCATAGAGATGGGAGATATGCCTGTGTCCGGGCTCCTGCTCATCGTAATCCTCCATCCACTCCTGGATCTGTCCGTGCTTTCCGATCTTGATCGGAGGCAGCTTCTTAAGGATAACCCTCGCCCTATCAGCAACCCCACTAAAATCTATAGCTTCACAGCTATCGAGTGCTCCAGAATCAGCCGCTTCACCATTACCAGCCGTCTTAGAATCAGCCTCTTCACCTGAGCCATCAATCTCAGAACCTACTCCCAGCACCTCACAGGACTTCAGGAAATTCCCAAGAAGCTCCATCAGAATCTCAATATCCATTGTCGCGCCTTCGCAGAGGCACCCTCTCGTTCCATCCTTCATAATATAGACATTTTCAGGTGAAACCGAAGGCGACGTCACAAGCTCGCCCTTCTCATTTTCAATCAAAAAGTCATCGAAGAACCTCACGCACTCCGCCATGATGTCCAGGTTTTCACCAAGGAACTCCTTATCCCCCGTAAAAACATAGTGCTCCCAGATATGAGTTGAGAGCCACGCAAGTCCCATAACCCAGAAACTTGCCGGGATATAGTGATCCTGCGGCGCCGTATCTGCAAAAATATCGGTATTGTGGTGCGCAACCGAGCCGCTGCAGTCATACATTTCTCTCGCAGTTTTCCTGCCGTTCTCACAAACTCTCCTAAGGAGCCCAAAATACGGCAAATGGCACTTCGACAGATTTCCGCTCTCAGCGAGCCAGTAATTCATTTCTGTATTGATATTGATCGTGAATTTGCTGTCCCAGGGCGGAGTAAGGCTCGCATTCCATATCCCCTGCAGATTCGCAGGAAGGCAGTCTCCCCTGCTTGATGAAAAAAGCAAATACCTACCGTACTGGAAATACAGCGCAAACAAATCCGGATCCTTCTTACCGCTTCGAAGAGCGGCAATTCTTTTATCAGTTGGATTTGAGCGCTTATCCTTCGCCTTTTCCGAGCCAAGCTCCAGGGAAAGCCCAAGGAAATTCTCCCTGTAATCCGCAACATGAGCAGCCCTAAGTTCATCCCAGCTCTTCCCACTAACAAGCTCTAAGTTCTTCTCCCCGGCAGAGAGCCAGTCCTCGTTATAGAATCCGGTTTGAATATCTATAAGCAGATCCGCCTCGGCAGCGTCTTTTACAACAAGATGCTCACCTATGGTATCCACGGATCCGCCGGTCACTCTGGCCTTAAGCCGCACAGCAAAAGGGATTCCGGTGCCTGTAACCACCTCGAATCCTATCTCATCCCCGTTTCCCCAGACTCTGTCCAGCCTGTGGTTACACCTGTCGAGCCTGCAGGTAAAACTGAGCTTTCCCTCATCGGCTTCAAGATGATAGCACATGATCTTATCAGGGAAAGACGCTATGAACTGCCTGGTAAACTTAGCGCCGTTCTCACCAAAAACTGATGCGCCACTCTCGTAGGAAACCGATGCGATGCCGGTTTCAAGATTAAGCTCTCGCCTGAAATTTTTATAATCAGAACTCTTCTCGAAATTAATTATGACCTCACCCGCGGGCTCATAGGAACGCTCCGAATTGGGCGTACCTGAAAGCGCCATAAGAGATAACTTCTCCGCTTCTGGAATCCTGCCCTCTCTGATAAGCTTCCTGATTTCTCCCAGATACTTCAAAGCATCCTTGTTGATTCTGTTTGCAGGGCCGCCGCTCCAGATACTGTCCTCGTTCAGGTGAATTATCTCCTGCTCTGCGCCGCCTCTAATCATCGCCCCCATTCTTCCATTTCCCACAGGGAGGGCTTCTTCCCACTTAGTTGCGGGCTGTTCATACCATAAACTCATCTTTTCATTCATAAGCTCTTCTCTTCCGCAGTCATATTTTAAGGAAAAATTTTCCATTCAATAAAAAGAAATCCCACTAACATACCCTTAGATTATATCAATGGGAATGTTAATGGGATAGCTGTTTTTCAATATAAAATTATCTGTTTTCAACCTTCTTGCTGATCTGCTTAACTGTGTAATTCCAAAGATCAACCGTCGGATTCGGAACATAGTGAACACCGTTATTGTCCCTTGCTCTTATGTGATTCTTGGTATATGAATACAAATCAATGGTCTTCACATGATTCTTTTTTGCCCATCTTGTCAGCTCTTTATTGTAGCTTTGCATAATGCCGTTGTTGTAATAAAGGATATCGCCGATATCTCCGAGCTTTCGATCATCCGAGTAGCCAATCGTACACAGAACAAGATTCACACCCTTTTTCTTGTTCAGCTTTTTGTAATATGAAGAGTACTTCTTGAAATTACCGCGATCATTCGCGCCCATCCAGGATACGACCAAATCGTAATCGCTCAGATTCACCTTCTTTAAAGTGTTCTTCATATAGCCGAAGCTCGCACCGTCTTTGGCATATACAGTGATGTTGTTGTGCACCTCACCCTTGATCTCATGCCTCTTGGCACTGAACATATCTACTGTTCTCGAATCACCTATGAAAAGTACCTTTACATTACTATCTATACTCGCGCTGATATGCTTCTTTTTTGAAGCAGCCTTAGCCGTAATCGAGAAATCTGCTCCCGCCGATGCAGCAAACCCAAACGCCATAACCAAAAACAGCATAGCTGCAATATATCTTTTGAATTTGAAAAATCTGTATTCCTTCATAACTTTTTTCCTCCCGCTGTAAATCCAGCAATTTCATTTTTGATCTTCTGCTTTATATACAGACGGGGATGGGAAAATGTTGCAGGGAAAATAAAATTCCCGGATACCTTGATTGATATAATCTCTTGTATCCGGGAATCACTTATTTTGTGACTTATTTGATTTTAATATTCTTAGTCTTACTGATAAAGCATAATCACATTTTATATCCACAATCCGCTTTTTCCGGCCCATCAACGCCTGACTCATAATGTGCCCTGAATTCCATGTTTATCTCACGGATTTCTTTTACTCCATCGATATATGGCTGGTACATCTCTATGAGCCCGGCGCTGCAGCCATCGCAGGAACCATTCACGTTGCCGATAGACTCGGCAACGATCCGCTCCCTTTCTTCCCTTGTTGTATCCTTAATTAAAATTGAACTCATTTCTCTGCTCCGTTTAGTTTGAAGAAGATGACGCTGCTGCTGATGACGATGCAATCATTATCGCAACAAGCATTGCTGTCTGTTCTGCGATTATCATTGAAATCGCGCCGCTTGTTACCGAAGCATCTGTAACAGTGCTCTTCTCAGAATATGCACCGGACACCACCATGGCACCAAGCATAAGCTTCGTCTGCTTGTTCATATCGAGCATGCCAAAACCCTTTTTGCCGTCAAAGAATTTCGCAGCTTCCGCCACCTCAGATACCAGTTCACCGGTACTTAAGTTTATGTTGATCAAAGTTCCCAGGGATGCAAGCTCATATTCTTTTCCATACTTTAAACCTGCTGCCTTAAAGGCATTATAAATTTCAAGGACCTTGTCCCTCTTATCCTCGTAGCTGCCATCAAAAATCGTGAGCACCTGAGTAAGTGAATATGCGGCATTATCATGAAAAGAGAAGCTCTTCTTTATATATCCGAAAGCCTCCTCAAGTTCCGTAAGAATTTCTTCCACGCTCTTTTCTGTCATGGCGAGAAGCACTGCAAAACTTGTATCTTCATCAGTAGCAATGAAAGGATGCTTTTTCCTCATGCCCTCCAAAAGGTTATTTGTTTTTTCAATAATGGCATCTGCCTCTGAGAACTTGCCTGCATCACAGATCGACATAGCGGCAAGTACCCTGAATGTTGATCCAAAACATTTCCCCTTCTGGAACTTTTTATATATTTCGATCACCTCATCAATGTATTTCTCGGGATCGCTGCCAAGAGCCATTTTTGTTGATACGATAAGCTCATTATTCCCGCGGAAACTTGATAGCGCACCCTGTTTATCCCTCAAAAGGCTTCTGCACTCCTTCAGATAATCCACGTCCACCGTCTTTTCCTTTTCAGCAAAAGCCGCTGCGGCAACAGCCTTCAACAGACTGTTCTCAAGCATAAATCCCTCTTGAATAAGATTCCTGTTTTCAACCAGTAACTCACATCTTTTCTGAACTATATTTTTCATCCTGTCTCCTCCGTTTCTGTCTCGTTCAATGTGTTTGGTTTATTATACTTAATTTAGCTTCTTTGTGAATACATCAAGCGTAAGCGTATTCGCTTCGCTGGGCTTATCCTTGGGGTCTATGAAAATAGCAGTTGCAAAAAACTCTTCTATCCCCAATATACCCTTCAGCTTTGAAAAAGCCTTTTCAGCGCCGGCGCCGCTCTGACATGCGAAGGCAGAGATTCTTTTACCCTTAAGGAGTTGCCCGTTTTCACTGACAAACGTCCTAATAGGAGGTGTGATGTTGCCTGCCCATACAGGAAATCCGATGATAATCTCTTCATAATCATCTGCGACTTCATAAGGTTCAAGTTCCGGCTTCTCAGCCATAACAGCAGATTTTCCTCCCCAGAAAAACTTGGCGAATCCGCTCGTGTGATAGCTCTTTTTAGGAATGAGTTTCAAAGTCTCTGCTCCAATGTTCTCTGCGAGCTTCTCTGCAATATATTCCGTGTTTCCTTCAAGTGAATAATAAACAATAAGTCTTTTCATACATCCTCCCTCCTACTTTTTCCGTGTTATTAAAATCTTCTTCCATCTATTACTTCAGTAACCCTTTGATCAGTTCGCCATTGACGACCGGCTTATCAGTAAGCACCCGCGGAATAGCCAGCGCGATCGCAACATGAATCCGCGTCTTGCCGCACCTAATCTTATCAATCCCGGTTATCGCAGCGCTCACTTCTATCTCCGGATCCTCAAGCAACGGCAGTATAACATAGTATAACGCATCCTCATCAAAAGAGACATTCCCAAGAATCCTTCCCGAAACCATCTCCTCCGCCACAGCCCTGTCTTCCCTTAGATAGATGTTAAGCGGTGTGTCTGTATTGACTGCGGCTGCTCAGCTATTAGAAGCTTCGTCACTAATAAAACCTGTGAACTGAAAGACTTCATTTTCGCCATCATCACGAAGCTTATTGCCGATTTTCCTCGCAGCATCTGCAGGAAGCACGTATTCCTGCATCATAAGATGAAATATGTTTTTCACCCTTTCCGGATCAGGCATAACCTGATATTCTGTCATGACTTCCTTGCAGGATTCCAGAACACTTTTTGAAAACAGCGAAAACTCCTCCATATCCGGATCCCATATAAACCTGCCCCTTGCCATCTTGGACAGCGGCAGCGCCTCATCGTATATCCTGAACTGTACATAAATATTCCGCTCAGAGAACGCCTTGCTGTTCTCAAAAGCGTCCCAGGAAAACTCATATTTTTCAATAAAGGTTTCGCCCTCGGATTCCCTGATCTTCCTATAAGCCTCTATGACCTGCCGTATCTTCTCATCATCCTCCGGATTTCTCTCTTTACCGGGAGCAGAATCCGGGTGATATAAAAACAGCAGCCTTTTGTATTTTGCCTTTATCTCACTGTCATCATCAGTTTTTGATGCTCCAAGAATCTTGTACGCTTCTTTCAGAGTCATATACGGATATCTCCTTTGCCGGGATAAAAGTTATTCCTGTTCCTGGTATGCAACTCCTGTTGGATTAAACTCCTGCACTTCACCGCTGCCAAAGAGCGCCTGTTCGTCAAGTTCGAACTTCTTTACAGCATCGTCAGCCTTCTTCGTTGCTTCTTCCACTGATGCGTTTTCTGCCTGTTCTTCCCGAATCTGCTTTATATATTTACAATCATAGTCCAATTGTTTTGACAGATACAGCACACCGGCAAGCTTTAGAACATCACCGGTTTCGAAGGCAAGTTTTGCATTCTCCTCAATCTTCTCTTCGCGGTCAGCTCTTGGATATGTCTTTAGGAGATCCACAGCCATTAGGAAAAATGCTTCATCTACGTCGCAAAGACAATCAAACAAAAAGTCTATCCCTTCCAGATTTTTGGGATGGCCTAAAGCCCTGAGAAGCTCTATTCCGTTACAAATGCTAAACTCATTTTTATAACTCTTAAAATCAAGATACTCTGATATAGCAACCTGCCCACGTTTTAAAAGTTCATAGGTCCTGTTTATCTCCTTCTTGGAAAGAACTCTTTCAAAAATCTCCTTGTTGATGCTTCCATCATCAAGAACCGGTACATAGTTTGGTGTCGCAATCTTATCTGCGTAGTTGCTGCTATTGTTTAATATGTTCTTTTCCCACAAATATCTAAGGTGTGCCCAATTAAGCTCGGATAAGCTGTGTGTAAAATTCCCTCCTAAATAAAGAGAATTTCTATACTCTTTTTCTGCTCCGTCAGGCATATCTTCATGGTATGCTCCTCTTTCTTTAAAGAACTTCTCCAATTCCCTATAAACGAACGGAAGCCTTGCAGCCATCGGAAGTTTAATGGTTACACCATCGATAGTATATAGTTTATTATTGTTTTTGCTATATCCGCAGATCAGATCTATAGGAAGATATCCGCCAAGAATACGCACCCACTTGTCGGTGCTGCTAACAAAAATATGAGATGCCTTTTTTCCATCCTTGAAAACATATTGGTGAAAAGAATCATTTTTTATAATATCTTTCACCTTTGGAGTTCCAAGAACCTTTCCGAAATGCGGAAACTCTCCATATTTCTCCACACTATATGCATTATATGAACGCGGATAAAGACGATCATTATTTGAAGTTCTTTTTTTACGAGGGAGCCTGCCTTTGTAATAAATCAAATACGTTGGTGCTAGTGAACATACGGGTAAAAGAATCCAAAGTGCAATATCTGTCAGGAGCTTTGAGCCGGTTAATTCTTCAATTCCCATGCACAAAAATATAGCCAGGAAAAAACCCATCGCTGTGCCACCAAGAAGCACTATTAGCGTAGCAAGTGATTGCAGCGTACGAAAAAGGATATTTCCGAACTTATCAAAAAACTTAAACATAATGCAACCTTCTTAACATAATTATTCTCATACAGTATAGACAAAGAAGTTGAAATACTTAATACACTACCACACCCATCACAGCAGCAAGGCAAATCAGTACTATCGGAGATATCCCGGACTTTCTAATTTTCCTTGAACCAAAGTAGACAGCAGCCAGAGCAGAGCATATCACGGCCGCTTTTAAATCCGGAGAAAAAAACGTTCCCTTAACAATAACGTTCTGAGCGATCATGCTGATCCCCATTGCCAGAATTATTCCCATAATACAAGGCTTCAATCCTCTTAGCACAGCCTGAGCATAGGGATTTTTTAACAACCTCTTGAACATGATCATTATAAGTATGATGATTACAAACGCAGGAAGAACTACTGAAAAAGTCGCGATCAAAGCCCCGGGAATTCCGGCTGTCATGCTGCCTACATACGTAGCCATGTTAACCATAATAGGTCCGGGAGTGCTTTCACTTACAGCAATCATATAGGCAAGCTGCTCATCATCAATCCATCCATAATGCAGAACCACATCCCTTATAAGCGGTATTGCCGCATACGCTCCGCCAAAAGAAAACAGCCCCACTTTCAGAAATCCAAGGAGAAGATCAATATATATCATAAGCTTCGTCCCTCCCTGTTCATATATTTACTTACACAGAAAGCCATAAGGCTGCAAATACCTGCAGCAAGCATTAACGTTATTGATGATATCTTTACTGAAAAAAGGTTTACGGACATCATAATTAAAAACGCCGCAATTAACACAAAAATCTGAAATGGTTTCTTTGGCATTTTCCTTATCATCTTAAGGGCCGCATCCAATATCAGTATTCCTACAGCTATCTTTATTCCTTTAAATGCGCTGGCAATCCATGCTATTTCAAGAAAGCTGTCAAGATAGAGCGAGATCAGATAAATAATAATAAAGGACGGAAGGATTACTCCGATTGTAGCGGCTATAGCTCCTATCATCCCCTGCTTCTTATATCCTACATAAGTAGCACAGTTTATCGCTATCGGACCGGGCGTTGATTCAGCGATAACTGTAATGTCCATCATCTCATCATGGCTGATCCACTTTTTCTTCTCCACACAGATATCCTGTATAAGTGAGATCATGGCATAGCCACCACCAAAAGTAAAAAGCCCTATTCTTAAAAAAGTGAAAAAAAGTTCAATGGCCATCATACCCTCCATCTTCACTTCTGAGATTATATTTCCATCTAAATATCGCCACGCCGATAATAACTGCATATCCCAAGAATGATAATAGTGTTGGCAGTTCTCCGAGAAACAGTACTCCAAGAATTGCTGCAAATATTACCTGTGTATAATCAAATACTGAAATTTCCTTTGCCGGGGCAAACTTATATGCAGATGTTATGCCAAACTGTCCCACTGTCGCTGATAGCCCGGCCATAATCAGACATAGTAGCTGCCATGGTTTTAGCATGACAAAATCCATCGCAATAAAGGGAATCGTCACAAGAGTTGAGAACAGAGAAAAGCAGAATACAATTATGGGGGTTCGCTCCCCCTTTTTTCCTAATCTCCGAACAAAAACATATGCCGTTCCCGCACCGAAGCCTCCATACAAACCTATAAGTGCAGGCACAAGCTGCATATTGCTACCGGATGGTCTAACTATTAACATCGCACCAAAAAATGCAATTATGACTGCCAAAATATCTACCTTTTTCGGTTTCTCCCTAAGTATTGGAATCGAAATCAAAATTGCGAAAAACGGAGATAGCTTATTCAGCATATTTGCATCCGCTATATTCAGCTTATCAATTGCATAAAAATTTGCTATAAGACCACTTGTGCCAAACAGACATCTGAAGAAAATATCCCCCGCACAGTTTTTCTTTATCCTGATTTTTTCTCCTGATCTAATGAGCAAAAAAAGCGATACAACAATGGCAACAGCATTTCTGAAAAATGCCTTCTCCATAGTCGGAACATCTCCTGATATTCTCACAAAGAAAGTCATCAGTGAAAATCCCAACGCCGCAAACAAAATGCAGATAATACCTTTTGATTTATTACTAATTGCCCCAAACTTCATTTTCTTTTCTATTTCATCCTTTGATATTAGCGCGCTGCCATAAATTACAATACAGTAACTACAAAAGGCTGGCAATAACGCCAGCCTCGTTTCTTATTATCTATTTTTGTACTCCTCAAGCATCTTCTGATAAAAATCCTCATCCTTAGTTGCCTTCTCAACATCTGCGCCTCTTCCTAAGCTAAAAAGCCAACTATAAACATCTTGTATTTCTTCTCTTTCCTCGGCTTTTCCCTCTGCTTTTCCCTTTGCAACAATTTCATCTAATACTGTACACATATTGTGATTCTCCTTCTTTTTAACATCCTCTGCCACTTCTACAAATCTCCTGTCATCGGTCAGTGCTGACATTAATCCCAGCAGCTCTGATACATGTTTAATTTTGTCCGTCGGAGGAATATATTTACCCGTCTTCCTCATCTGAACAAAATAGTCTGCTACAAACCAAAAATCACTCTTAAACTTCGAAACCTGCTCATCAGTCAGATATGCTATTTCAAACAGATTTATAGGATAATCAGGTACGAAAGGCCTTAGCCTGTCCGGTACCTTCACCCTCTCGTATATACTTTTTGCCGCCGTCCATCTCTTCTTATACCCAAAGTATAACACAATAGTGGCAACCGCAAATCTTGAATCGTTATTTTGTGGAGAGAACTGACTCCTATATGCTGCACCGTCATAGCTAAGTACTCTGAGCGGCATATCCGCATCCTCGGTTGTCTCATTTTCAAATCCAACCTTCGCAATATGCAGCATGTTATTATCCCAATACTTTACCACATCCCTCTCTTGCTCCCGTATTTTCCCATTAGCAGTATAATTGCTGTACGGATTTGATTCTGAAAGAGCGTCTTCCGTGATCACACTATCCCCATCGAACAACAGCGCATTCACCATATCAGCAAAAACATCGTTCAGCTCCTCCAGTGTTTTTTCAGTCATGTCTTTTTCGGCCATTCTACATTTCTCCTACTATTACTTTCTATCCCCCTCAGCAATATACTCAGAATACTCTCTGACGTGTACTATAACTCGTACAGCAATGCAGAAATTATTATTGACTAAACAGGACCGTATAAGCTGTGATAAGATTATCCTGGTCGATTTAAAAGATAAATACATATCAGGCAGGTAAATCATGAATTACAGACTAATGGCAGAACAGGATTTGGCATACGTAGTAGAAAAGAACATTGAATACTATAACACGGTGGAAGATTGCTGTTGGACATATGAAAAGGCATACAAAAGAATCCACCAGGTACTTACTATGGAAGACTCCATGTGCATGGTTCAGATTGATGACAATAATTGCATTACCGGATATTTAATGGGTTACTTCAAGGAATTTGATGATATAAGAGGCTACTTTCTTGATGAGATTGTTATATTTAAGGGCTTTCAGGGAAAAGGATATGGTACCGACTTCCTAAAAATCCTGGAACAAGAAGTCCGTAAAAATGGCGCTTCTATCATAGAACTAAACAGTGTGAACGATGAGAAACACAAACATTTTTATTCAAAATTGTCTTATTATGAGACCAAAAATTTCGTAATGATGGGGAAATTTTTGGAAGAGTAAATTAAATCCTTGGCTTTATCATATTCCCGAGCATTTCGAGAGCTTTCTTATAAGACTCTGCCATGCTGCCGGGATCCTTTATCTCAATTCCGCGAGCTGTCAGTTTGGCACCATCAAGAGTTTTGGCAATAAGAAGAGTGTCTTTTTCCGGTAACTGATGCTCATCGCAGTATCGGAGCACTGCATCTGAAACGGCATCCTCTTTTGTCAATCGCAGTTCATATTCAAAGATTTCTCTGTGAGCATCTACCCACTCTGCATCAGCTTCTGACGAGATAATCAGAATAATCTTGGAATGAAATCTTTGCTTGTACATTTGAATCTGTTTTGTGAGTATATCTCTGTCAGCATTACCGTAGCAGACAAAGATATACGAATACTTATTATTACTCATAATATTCCTTTATATCTTCTATTACATATATACTCGAATTTGTGCAATTTAAATCAAGATACATAAAATCTGAAAAATAAGGTATTCCCGTTAAGCCATGCACTACCTGAATTACAGTTCGTGAAGATGTCTTTGTTAAAATCAGGTGATTGGTACCAGCTTCCTTCGATATCCTGCTGCCGGAGCTCAAGAAGATTAAATTCCGGGGTTCCCTCATCCCAATCGTAAGAAGATGCATATTTTTCAGCAGCTTCATCCGTAAGGGTCACATATCCCTGAACTGTATAATCTGTGGAATCCGGAAGCCATCCTTCTCCTGTTCCCATTTTGAGCGATTCAAAATTAACAGCCGTAGCACCTTCGAGATTGCCCATTCGATTTTCTACCATATCAAGGTTTGATCTGACCTCACAGGATGATACAGGACCAAAGGCACTTTCTTTATATGACTGCTTAGGTTCATTACCTTTACAGCCTATTATTGACAGAGCCAGCGTGACTATAAGTACAAGTAGCCTTTTCCCAAATAGTTTGCTCTTCATTTATACGTTTCCTCCATGTTCTCCTCTCCCCCTGAGGAATGATTATAGCAAAGCCGTTCTTATAAGGACAATATATGCTGTTACACTAACTATAAAAGGCTGGCAAAACGCCAGCCCTGTTTCATATTATCTATTTTTATATTCCTCAAGCATCTTCTGATAATAATCCTCGTCCTTAGTTGCCTTCTCAACATCTGCGCCTCTTCCCATACTAAAAAGCCAACTATAAACATCTTGTATTTCTTCTTTTCCTTTTGCCACAATTTCATCTAATACTGTACACATATTGTGATTCTCCTTCTTTTTAACATCCTCTGCCACTTCTACAAATCTCCTATCATCGGTCAGTGCTGACATAAGTCCCAGCAGCTCTGATACATGTTTAATTTTGTCCGTCGGAGGAATATATTTACCCGTCTTCCTCATTTGGCCAAAATAGTCTGCAACAAACCAAAAATCACTCTTAAACTTTGAAACCTGCTCATCAGTCAGATATGCTATTTCAAACAGATTGATTGGATAATCAGGTACGAACGGCCTTAGCCTATCCGGTACCTCGACCCTCTCATATATACTTTTTGCTGCCGTCCATCTCTTCTTATACCCAAAGTATAACACAATAGTAGTAACCGCATACCTGGAATCTTTATTTTGCGGTGAAAACTGGCTCCTATATGCTGCACCGTCATAGCTTAGTACTCTAAGTGGCATATCTGCATCCTCTGTGGTTTCGTTTTCAAATCCCACCTTCGCAATATGCAGCATGTTATTATCCCAATACTTTACCACATCCCTCTCTTGCTCCCGTATTTTCCCATTAGCAGTATAATTGCTGTACGGATTTGATTCTGAAAGAGCATCTTCCGTGATCACGCTATCCCCATCGAACAACAGCGCATTCACCATATCAGCAAAAACATCGTTCAACTCCTCCAGTGTTTTTTCAGTCATGTCTTTTTCGGCCATTCCATAATTCTCCTTGCATTACTTTCTATCCCCCTCAGCAATATACTCAGAATACTCTCTGACGTGTACTATAACTCGTACAGCAATGCAACGATTATTGATTATTGAGCGAAACGCTCTTTATTTGCACTCAATTATTTCATCCCACATCAAATTCAATCAAACCCAAATTGACATATAAATCCATAATGTATAAACTACTAAACGTTGTTTTAATTTTTTGTATTTATGGTTTATTCATTCTATTCAGTAGTTTATCTAATTTATTCAGTCTCTCATCTGATCAGATGCATAAATCAAGAGGAGGAAAAAGAAAAATGAAGTTAAAGAAGTTTTATGAGGGTTGTTGCTGTGCGCTCATGGCACTGAGTATTTTCACCGGTACCATCCAGCCTGTACATGCATCATCAGAGGGAGCACAAAAAGTTGCAAGTGCAATAATTGCATCTCCAGATTCATATGATAAGGACACAAAAAGTCCTCAATGGGAATATAGTGGAAAAGGTAACGGATATACTGAGAATTACCAGATAGCCTATATTGAAAAGGACAATAATTTGCATTTTTTCGGAGAATATAAAGGAGATGGCTATCAGCTGTCCTGTGTACTTCTGTATAGTATAAAAGATGAAAAGATAAAAAAATTTAACACTATATACCTAGATAATAACTCTTTCCCTATGCGTGATTTCTATGGAGATATTATCATCGACATGCCCAAATATAAATTTATGGATAAAGTTTCTTTTGTAGATCGGTATCCTAATGATAAGCATAGTATAGGTGCTGATAGCTTTAATGAACTTGGAAATGCTTTTGTAGAAACCTGCATGGACCGCTGGGAAAAAATGCTTCTTTCACACAACTGCAGTCTTACAGACATAGGCTTTGTAAATTTCTATGGTAAAGCAACTGAGCAGCCTGCTCCGGCTGAAACACAGGATACTCCCAAAACGCCTGCATCCACAGAGACTACTACCGCAGAGACTACTACCACGCAGCCTACTACATCTGCAGAAGTTCCTGTTGAAACAACTCCTGCTCCTGCCACTACAGAAAATAAAGAAGTAACTATTACTCAGGACAAGAACAAAATAAAGGCTTCCAAACTTAAGAAAAAGGCACAAAAAATCACTATCACAATAAATAACAACAGCTCAAAAGTACGTGTGAATAACAAGACTTCTAAGAAGCTGAAGAAATACATCTCATACAAGATCAAGAATTCTTCTGTCCTTGTCACACTTAAGAAAGGTGCTCCTAAAGGCACTTATAAACTCAATGTGTCAGCAGATAATCACAATGAGATTGTAAAAATAATCGTAAAATAATATATAAAAAATAGCGCCCATGCTCAAACACCAGCATGAGCGCTATTTATATATGCTTTTTCTTATTCCGGTGAAACCCCAAAATAAAATGCAAAATCCTCGGGGTTATATTCATGTCCGATGAAATTATTAACGTTGGAAGCCCATCTTTCCGCAGCTTTACCGGCATCTTCGCTAAATTTCTCAGTTGGAGCAACATATTGAAAGAAAATGCTGCAAAACTGCTCGTAGGTGCCGGGATAATAAATCTGAATTTGTTCGCCTTCGTCCGGATGAAGGTAAGCTAGCGAATAATCATATATCAGTTTAAGAGTACTTGGAAAATATACTATTTTAACATCTGAACTATTAAAAAGTGCAATTGGAATCTCAGTAAATCCCTCATGGATTACAACTATCTCCGCATCATAACTCATAATCAGTCCTTCCGGATCTGTTTTGTATGTAACCCCATCTATTACATAGGTTGTGAATATATCCATTCTATTACTATCACCTATAAAGTCAGTAAGAATAACGGTATCTCCGTCTATACGATATTTAAAACAGTCTATAGCGCCAGCCACGTAAGGAACTTTGTTATTATAAGGATTCGATATTTCAGGCTCTGAAACCAAATTATCAACATTTTCTTCGAAACTATCATTTATTAACGGCTTCATATCATCGTCTATTTCGTAAGAACCTGCATCATTCTCTTCATATTCCAAATATTCTGAAGAAGACTCTTTAGCTAATTTCTGCATATTTTCAGAATCTTCAAGGCTGTATGTATCTGCGTAATCATAATCCTGGTAATAATCCTGAGTATCTGCCGAATATTCTACAGGTTCGGTAATGCAATTTACAGCATGGCGAAAGGGAGGTACTGCAGCATAAAGTACACCCATAAATACAACTGCAGAAACAGCTCCTATAGCACACATTGCTAATCCATGTAAAAAATCTTCCATAAAAAACATAAAATCACATCCTTTTAACACACAGAATAACTGTTATTCATTATCTGCTTATGGATTCCATAAATGTATGATATGCAAGATAGTCTGCTGCGGCTGCCGTAATTCTTGAATTCTTATGTATGCTCTTCAGTAGGGCAGTTTGCTCGAATTGAACTCGTTCCTGCTCAAATAAATTGAGGCATTCTTTCAAAGTATCTGCTCTTCCGCATTCTATATAATCAATGAGTTGATCAACAATAAATGGGCTAGCATATCTAAAGGCAACAGCTTTATTCGTTGAATTATAGATTTTCGCCAGTTTGGCAGTATATTCTTTTTCTATCTTGGCTTTTTCAACCTTAAGCTTTTCTACTTTTTTTAACTTCTTTTTTCCACTTTGAATAAGTATCCCAATAGGTACCCCAACTAGAAGAATAAGAGTTATCCATGCAATAAGATTGCTTTCTATACCTACTATTTCATAAAAGAAACCAAAAAAGCATATAGCCGATAATATACCCATTGGTATAGCAAAACATAACAGTTCCCAAGCAAAGCCAAATGACAAAAGAAAACCATTTTTTTCTAACGCCAATTTAGTCTCCATCCCTGTTATTCGGTTAGCCATCTCCTGATAGACTTTTCGAGTCCCGTTATATTTCGCCAAAAAAGTTTTTAATTTTCTAAGATCTTCACCCATAATTCTGCCACCCCTCAAAGGTATTTCAATAGTAACTGTTAATAAATATATACATAGTGATCTATCAGATATGTCCCATCATCAAGCTGCTGATACTGGCAATAAGGGAAGGAAAATACTCCGCCAAAAGCAGCTTCGCAATCATTCAGATATCCTGCTTCGTATCCGTCATTATAGAAATCTTCAAGCCAGGTATTAAATAAGGATTCCGAAATTACAAGCTGGAAATGAGCATAACCATCACTACTATTGTAGTTGGCATAGGTCTGATCTCTGCAAGCTGCGTAATAATCTGCCAGACTACTAATTGCATCGCCGTTTGCTACTCCGTAGTCCTCAGATGAGCTTCCTTCGAGTCCTGAATACTTACTTCCATTGCAAGGAGGAAGATAAACAGAGTTGCCGGTTCTTGTGTGCATAGAATTATCGCTGTCTGATAAATTAAAATAATCGTAAGTGGTCGGATCCTGATCATCCCAGGTAACATCAACGTTGTAATATTCTCCGTCCAATCTGATTATGTTCCAACCATGGCGTTCAGTTGCTCCCCACCCGACACATAGATAGGTTGGTACGCCCAACCTCTGCATTAAGTATTGGAATGCTTTTGCGTATCCTGCGCATACTGTATAATCCCTTACAATCGAACTATATGCACTCTGATCCAAGGGATTAAACTTGTAATACAATTTGTCCGCAAGGTAATCATGAATATATTTCTCATTTTCATAATCACTGGAAAGGCCTGTAGCGCCTGCCAAAATCTGGTCTGCATCAGCTTCAAATTCTGATCTCGCAGCATCAAAATCGCCTAACTGATCGTAGAAACTCAGTTCCAGTTTTATCACTGAGCCGTTATAGTCATACTCGGTATAAAATGTTGTATCCAGCCAGAACAGCTGCGGATGATCATAGGTTACGCTTGAAACTATGGTCTGAATCTCAGATATATTTGTTTCTCTTATTGGCTTAAATGCAGAGTTGTATTCCATAGTATTAGCATAAACCTGCCTATAGATAGCTTTCTGATCCTCGTTAAGAAATTGATAATAAGGATAGTAAGTCGCATCAAAATCCAGCCCTTCTCCGGTCGCTCCATATCCAACAGCTTCCTCTATCTGCCTGGCTTCCTGCTCAGAGTCTACGGTAATAATATCCGGATCCGGATCCACATAGCGGCTCTTACCAACTATGTTGTCGGGGACATCAAAATTATCCGGAACAGTAGCATTATTGGGAATGACTGAATTATCGGGCAGATTAAAGTTATTGGCATTATTGTTCTGTGGTTGTTGCTGCGGAGTAGATGTCCCGTCATTGCTGTCTGTGTCAGAAACATTCAGCGGTTTATAGACGATGCCGTCATCCTCTTCACCGGATGGGTTGGAAACAGTCGAAACAGCAGCATCACTATCCGGGGTAGAAGCATTATCCGGATCTCTGACTACTGTCTCATCCGTATCCGATGATCCCGGGTTAAGCGGCCTGGTATCCACGCCGTTATAGCCATTATCATCGTCATTGTTCTGCCAAGCCACAGCGGTGTTTTGCTGAGGCTGCTGAGGAGTGTTATTGGGTTTGGTATATCTGAGAGTTTCTCCAACGATATTAGAAAGTTCAGGATTTATGGCAAAAAGCAAAATGAGCATCACAATTGCCATAATCGCACCAAGAATACCGAAGGCTATACCTTCAGCAACTTTAAGCGGTGAAATATCAGAAATAGATTCTTTGATTTTTCCTAAATCCGGTTTCGATAACTTTTTCATTGCTAATACATCCTTGTATACATGCAATTTAACCAAACAAAAAAGGGACTTCCGTCCCCAAGTTCAGTATAGCACTGTCAAATCTGTATGTTACATATTTTATATAATTTTCATTTAAAAATTATTGATTATAAATATAGCCCACTTTACAATAAATATGCACAATGTGATTGTTTTCGCTAAGGAGGGCGCCTATGAAAGCATTTAAACGGATTGTAACCTTTTCACTTGTGCTGACTTTACTGCTTGGTAATAAGGCATTATGTGTTAAAGCAGCAAGAGACACTTCTTTAACTGAGGGAATTACAGTACTCAAGGAATACTACTACAGGGATATCCTGGGCGGATTAAATATTGTCGCAGTATGCGAGAACACAGTTGGCAAAGACTGCGAAGTTTCCTGGGAACTGTATACATTGGATTCGGATGGAGAAATACTTGAGACAAGTAATTCATTTTCCACATGTGTGAATGCCGGGCAGAAATTCGTCCTGACAGGATATTTCTTAGAATCCGAGCAGGCAAAATCATTCAAATACTATATACATGTTGATGATCTATTTATAAACACCCCTATGCATGATTCCGTGACATTAACAGATAAAGTTGCAAAAAACGGAAAGATCATTCTGACTGCCACCAACAACAGTAATGAAGAATTATTTACGATCCATGCTCATATTTTATATTTTGATGCAAATAAGCAATTGATCAAGCATGAGGATGTATATCTGGTCAATAACGACTACATAGTAAATCCCGGCGAAACGATTACAAAGGATAACATGTTCTCCCAAGACGCAAGTAGTTATGCGGTATTCTATGAAGCTTATAAGATTGGGTAGATTCGATCGGAAAGTCTGTGAATAATAAAAAATACTGCATCATACTTTATATGTAGCAAGTTTTTATGTGAAGTAATAATACACACGAAATAAAATTGTGTGTATTATTACTTCTTTTTTACCTTTATACTTCTTGTGCTTTTTTGAGAAGCCTATAAGGATATTAAGTGGTACACTAGAAACAAAATATAACAAAATCGAGGTGTATAAAACATGGAACAAAACAACACAAATGAGGATTCTGGCCAGACTAAAAGAAATACGCGATCTATCATTTTGATTCTCATAGCCATAGTTATTGTTTTAGCAGGCGGTGCCTGTGGATATTGGTACTTTGCGAAGGAAATGCCATATAACATAGCCATCAAAAATCTTGAAAATGGAGATTTTTCTACTGCTCGTAATACATTTACCCAATTGGCCCCCTACAAGGATAGCCAAAATTACATTGAGAAATCATATTACGAAGAAGCATCATCATCTTATGATAACGGCGATTACCAAACAGCAATAGATATTTTAGTTCAACATTCAACAACTGATGAAGCAAAAAAATTGCTTGAAGATGCCTATTGCAAAAAAGCAGAGGATTTATGTAATAATAAAGATTTTGAAAGTGCAATAGACATCCTAGAAAATCAAGTATCCTCAGATACTGCAGACAAATTATTGGAAACAGTCTATTACAAGCAAGCTGATGACTACTTTGAAAAAGGCCAATATATAAAGGCTGAGGAAATATTAAAAGATAACGCTAATACAGAAGATGCAAAAGCATTACTTGAAAAGATTCAGAAAAATATTCGCTATGAAGCTGCCAAAGATAAACTTGCTGAAGCAAATAATGATTTAGCAATAAGAGCCACTGGTCTATGCACGTTATCTGAAGATAAAACTCGCCTAGAGTTATATCAGGGATCTGAAGATCCAACAATTACCGGTATTGCTATGCGATTAGTTTTTGATAAATTAAATCTTCCTGTATCCATTATGAATGATATGTTGAATGTATCAACAGCATTATTCGGAGGAAGCGGAGAAAGTACCTCCGGAGATTACAAGGTTGCATGGTCATACTTTGACGGTGTCCATTTAGAAATATCTGTTCTGTCAATCGACGAAATGAAATAATATATAATAAAGCTACTATTTAGAGTAATGCATTAAATAAAAAGGCATATCGACATGAACTCGTCGATATGCCTTTAATTTATTTTTTCTTCACGTTTATTATTATCTTCTACCGGTGAAATAACATTCCACATGGTCAAAGCTATTATATGTATCTAACTGCTTGTTTATGGTCGCTCCTGGTTTTATTTCACTATCGTCATCGGTTATGTATGCACTTTCATACCCAACAATATTATTATTTGCATCGAAGAATAATGCGTACGCCTGAACAAATTGAGCCGCTTTATCACCTGTGTTCGTAACGGAAACTACTACATTTGAATCATTAATATTCTGAACAACTTCAAGATCACTTAGTACAGACTCATAGTAATCACTTTCTGAGTAGGACACGTTATAATCAACATGATCAATATTTTTTACGGAATCAAAATAGAAATAAGCTATTGATTCTTCGCCTGGTCCTATAACATCTATCGAGCAGTCAGCAGCACCTATAACATTTTCAGATGAATCAAAAGCAGTAGCATTACTAGATATCTTCGCTTCTTTATCAGAATTATTCTTTACAATCAAGAAATAAAGGGTATCTCCTATGCTGTTTTCATACGGATACTCTGTAATGGAAAAATCCTGTTCTGATAATCCGGCGGAAGCAACAGAAGAACTTCCTGTAGACCTTCCTGTCAGATAGCATTCAACATGATCAAAATCCTGATAGCAATCTAGCTGAGCAGATATTGTAGCGCCAGGCTTTATCATGCTATCGTCATCAGTAATATAGCTACTCGAATATGAAATAATATTTCCTTCAGCATTGCAAAATAGTGCATATGCCTGAACAAATTCAGCATCAACACTTCCTGTATTTGTAGCCAAAAGTGTTAGATTTCTGTCATTAATTGTTTGTTCTAGAGAAATATTACTAATGATAGGTGTGTATCTGGTAGATGTCTCATACGTGAGATCGTAATCTACATGATCAACATCTTTCACAGAATCAAAGTAAAAATATAATATACTGGTTTCTCCAGGACCAAGAATATCGATACTACCACTACCTTCTCCAATTACATTATCTGAAGAATCCTTTGCTAATCCTGAGCCATCAACAAATACATTCGAATTTGAATTATTCTTAACCGTCACAAAATATAATGTATCCCCAATTGTGTTCTCAAAAATTTTCCCTGAAACATCGAAATCAGCATCAGAGACTTCTTCTGCAACTTGCCGGTTGTCAACAACAGTATTATTTGACTTTTCAGAATCATGATTTGTGGTATCTTCATTTTTTGAGTCCCTGTTATCTACTACTTTATTTTCTGCAGATTCACTTGAATAACTTACTGTACTCGATGACGAACCACAAGCTGTTAGCACAAGCGCTATTGCCAATAATAATGTTGCTCTTTTCTTCATTCTTCAGATCTCCTTATAGATTTTTCAGTTTTCTAGATACCAATAAAAAACCAACCCCTGACAGAAGTGCTGATATGGCGCCAACAATACAGGCAACGCCAATATCTCCAAACATCATCATTCCCATAATGATTCCTAACACTCCAACAATAATGAGCAAAATACCGATTACTTTCATGTTTAGCCTCCTTTACTTTCCAGATAACTTCTTTCCAAATGTTATGTCCGTTTTGTAGATATACTTAAAATACACGTCTTTACTTCTATCTGTTTCCTTGTAATTTGCTGTAATGCCAGAAGTAGTTAATTTAACAGTAGTATAATCATCTATTTTCACTGATCCCAATGAAGATGACATATCTTCAGTAAACGATATTCCACGCATAGCACTTTTCACCCCTGAACTAATTGATGAATATTCAGTATATGTATAAATGCTCCCCTTGAGTTCAACTGTGTATTTTCCATCGCCTTTTCTCTTGCATTCAATTGTTATATCTTCTTCTCCCTCTTCAAACTCGTGATACCACCAATAATCATAATAAGATCCTGATTGTGTAACTCTAGCCTCTCCACCAGTACATGCCCATCTACCTGCCAAAGCTTCGAAGGGTTCTGCCGCTTTCAACTCAGCCTCTACTGTCTGCTTCGTTACCCCTTCATATTCAATATCATCTTTTACATTTTCAAAATCCTTATGTGCCTGTTCAAATTTTCCGTTATCCAAGTCCTCTAAAACCACAAGCAAGTTGCAATAATCTACATATTGATCTGTATCCTTGTATCCAGGTGACTTTTTGAAACTTCCTCGCGCACTGGTATAATTCTTTTTTTCAAAGAAATCCTTACCTCGATTATAAGCAAGTTCAACAACCTTATCCTTAGCATCAAGAATATCTCCTGCTTTTTCAAATTTTTCAATAGCCCTAAACGTGTCACCACCTCGAGAGAGTATATCCTGTCCTTCAGCATAAAGAATATACTTACTTGTCAGTGTCATAGGGATTTCAACCGTATTGTAAATATCTAATGCTGTTTTATACTCCCCAGCCTCTACTAACTTATCAATAGCAGAAACAAATTTTGATTTCGTATCATCATCTGTTCCAGCTTTAGCATAGTTCTCAGCAGTTGCCTCGTATTCGCCATTCTCAAAAGCCTTGTCTCCAATTAGTAAATATATATCAGTAATCTGATCTGCAGAATCTTTATAATCCTCAAGGCTTGTGAAAATTTCTATTGCGGTTTCATATTTTTCTTCATCTTTTGCTTTTAATCCTAACTGATAGTTGCATTCATTGATTTTCTCTGCCTGATCTTCATAACCTTCAGCTTTGGAAAGTTCCTTCAATGCATTCGTATAGTCGCCACTCTCCATCATGCTCATAGCATCTCTGAAATGAAGAGCCTTCTGCGTTGTTTCACACTTCTTTACCGCATCATTATATTCACCGGCTTTTTCATAAAACTCTATTGCTTTTTCGTAATTGCCTTCTGCAAGGAAGGCTTCCGCTTTGTTATATTTTGTTGATGGTTTGGACTCATATGAGATATATACACATACTCCACCTATCACACACATTACGAGTATCGCAGCAATAACTCCTATTATTACTTTCTTGTTAGAAGGTTCCTTTTCTTTAACTTTTGATTCACTAGGCTCTTTTAATGGCGCTCCACATTTGGGACAAAAAACACTACTATCATCAACCTCGTTTTTACATTTTGGACATATCATAAGTTATTCCTCCAAATGATTAACAGCTTTGATTTATACCTCTAATGTTCATGCATCCTGCTTTTCTTCTATCAGCTCTATTTCATCAAGTTTATCCTGTTCAAATAATGAATTAATTCTTGCCACAGCTTCTTTATCAAGCTTGTATCCTTTGTCCATAGATTTTTCTATGATCTCTCTACCCATGTTTTTAGCCAATTTCTCGAGTTTATCGTCATCGTCATCATAAGATTTATATTCTTCCTTAGCTAAGTCTGATACACTGCAAAAATACTCCCATTCATTATTTTTATTTTTAGAAAATAGCCAATAACTGCTTACTCGCGCTCCGAAACCATTTTTACCACTCAGCTGCAGAACAATGTTTTTGTTTTCTTCATCATAATATGCATCATTTAAAACAAAAGAGCTTCTGTCTTTTAACAGGGATACTGCATATGCACTTTCAACTGCTACGACATTCTCAGCAATTACTCTGAGTTTTTGCTCATCTGTCTCAGCCATTTCATAGGCATCCTTATATTGAGACTTAAGCATATTTCCTTCAAACTTATTCAAAACCTTAATCGTAATCGTGTCTGCTTTTTTCTTTCTAGAAACACTGACAGTACACTCGCCCTCCCCTACTGCAAGTATTTTACCGTCAGCATCAACTTGCGCAACTGCGGAGTCTGAAGTCTCCCATTTAACTTTTTTCCCTTGTTCTGTCTCTGGGATTATTTTGTACGATACATATCCAGATTCATCGATAACTAAAGACATCGTCTTTTTATCCAATGTAATATTGGTTACAGAAGAAGAATTAAAAATTAGAACTGCAGAAACTACCATTACAAAAATAACAGCACACGCTATGATAGGTATTATTATTTTATGACTAATCCCTGTCCCACTTTTATCATGTACAACAGGTGCACCAGCCTTTTGACCGCATTTAGGACAGAAATCTTGCCCATCAAGTAACTCAGCTCCACACTTAGCACAAAATCTTTTTTCACCAGGCAAGGCTACTGGTGCGCCACATTTGGGACAAAATACATCTGTTTCGCTAATTGTAGCACCACACTTAGTGCAAACAATATTTTTATTTGAATATTGCTCAATTACAGCATCCTCTTTATTTTCTGTATCATTTACCATTTCATCACTCATAAATCCACCCGCCTATCACACAATTGATAATTACTGGCAAATCACATTTATATTTATGATTCAAGGTAAATAAATTATACATCATAGGTGTATTCGATAATTTGTTATTAAGGATATTTAATTTATCTTTAATCAAAACTTTATAAACAACAAATAAGAATAATTTTATCTTGGTTTTAGAGAGATTTAACTTGTTTTTGTAATAATAAAATCAGCGATATTATTGTCTGTTTATTCATATACCGTTATTCTGAAGGAGGTAGCCTATGCCATTTTGCACAAATTGTGGAAATGAAATATCTGAAGGAATCAAGTTTTGTCCGAATTGTGGTGCAGAAATCAATAATAGCCCCTCTACGCAACCCCCAAGTACAGCTACTCCATCTGACGTTAACCCAACCGTGTTGTCTCAAGTGCCCACGATCAATACTTATGTAGCTCCTGCTCAGCCACAAAAACAAGAAGAACCTACCTCAGCGCTGCAGAAATATGGAAAATACATTGGAATAATGCTTCTCATCCTAGCTATCATTGATTTTCACTCAGATCCACCGTTAGTTACGATAATACTTTCTGTATTCATCGTAATTGGTGCTATTTTTTGTTTGGGAAATAAATTTAAGCTAAAAGGATTTTCTATTGCAGCGTTTGCTATATCCGCCCTATGCTTAATACTTGGTTTTATACAAGCAAAGGAATTTGGAATACTGAAGACCCCATCATATGACGAGTATAAATCATCCTATTCAAAAATATTCAACTTGATGTCTGATAAAGGTGAATCCGAAGAGATAAGCCCCAGCGAAATAAGCACCAAAGATGAAGCACCGGAACAGATCACTTTTGGTGGTATAACATACACTATTCCTAATGGTTTCAAGAAAGATGAAATAGGCTCTGCCCCAGCCTATTCCTCTAGTGACAGTGCATTCATTATGTTGTATGAAGGCACTGCCGATTTAACTGATGCGCAATTCAAAGATATAGCTCCCGAAGGAATTGACAAGATGTTGACTGTTTTCCCAACTGATTCCTGTGAAGTAATTACAGAGAAGGAATCTAAAATCGCTGGTTGCTATTGTTTTACCAAAAAATATAAAGCTGTGCTTGAAGATACACCCGTTATTATGTACGTATCTTTTATCAACAATAAAGAAAAAAGTTGTTCTAGCTTAGTAATGTTCCTTGAATCTGAATCAAGCTCATCTGGCAGTAATAATAAGTACGATGACATTTTACTTAACGCAAAGCTCTCCAATGCAGAAAGTACGGTTACCACTGCAGCAAAAAAATCCAACGCTGAAGAAAACGATTCCAAGTCATCTTCAAAAGCAGCTGGCGTTGATCCTGACTTAAAGGCCTATCTGGACAGCTATGAAGACTATGTTGATGAATATTGTGATTTTATGGAAAAGTACTCCAAGAATCCTACTGATATGACCCTTCTCACAGAATACTATGAGATGCTTCAAAAAGTTCAGGATTTTGAAGCAAAAGTTTCTAACTATGATACAGAAACCATGTCAAAAGAAGATTTCAAGTATTATACAGAGGTAACCACTAGATGTACTAAGAAAATGCTTGATGCAGCTGCAAGTATGTACTAATTCTCAGCTTAATATGGATGGCTACTTCTAGACTTCTTCATATTGGACGAAGCCAAACCATATTTGGTGGCAAAGCATGAAAAGCCCAAAGAATGGCGCTAATAATACAATGACAGTTGTAGCTTTTCTCTCCCTTTGAGAGAAAGTCTACAACTGTTTTGCAAAAATTCTGTTATATCTTACCGTCTTACGCAACACCAAACAATCTCCAGCGATATTCTCATTTCACCGGTACACAATGCTTATCGTTTATATCACACACCTTCTGGACTCTTCTTCGGTACTTTTCTTCCATCAATGGTTCAGTGGTAAGCCACGTTTTCACAACTTCCATAGCCATGAGCCCACCAATTATTTTAGCTCCGAGACAAAGGATATTTGAATCTGTATGTTGCCTGGCAAGAGTAGCACATAACGGATCCTGACATACCGCGGCATAGCAACCGTTTATCTTATTTGCGATAAGGGCACTACCATACCCAACGCCATCACAAAAGATTCCTCTGTCACACTCACCCTTTGCTACCGCCAATGCAGCCGGATAAACAAAATCAGAAAGATCGCATGACTCCTCATCATACGTTCCAAAATCTTTCACTTCATTACCTTTAGAAAAATTGCCTTTATATCCATTATTTCTTTTTTCTATATTTTGTAAGCATAAATCATTTGATAAGGGATCTGGTAATACCTTGGAATATTCTCAGTATAAAAAATAGGGTGGTCAAAATATGACCACCCGGAATCTTTTCTCAGGAAAAATACTTTAATTCAAATTCATCGGCTATTCTTTTTATGTTTTCCGGAAGCTTTTCCAATAATATGTCTTTCAGCTCCGTGTTCTTAATATAACCGCAGTACGCCTCCGCTATGCTGCCGGTAATGCATGCAAGTGTATCTGTAAGCTTATTGAGCCTTGAATATGCAACTATCTTCGTATATGCACCTTCAAGTTCTCTGACATTTGATACAACCCCCGTAGCAATGTATTCCAGAACGTTGTCATCAACCTTAAGGGTATTTCCTTCCTGCAATCTGCGAAGTATAGCCATCCTGGTTTCATAATCAGGTGTTTGTATGTCAGATGTTAACCCCATTTCAAACCTGGATCTAAATCTCTCATCCAGATTTTCAATCTCTTTGGGATGACGGTCAGATGAAAGTACTATTTGTTTTCCTTCCTGATAAAGAGAATTAAATGTATGGAAGAACTCAAGCTGTGTACTGTTTTTTCCGACAATGAACTGCACGTCATCAACCATCAGAACATCAACATTCCGGTATTTATCACGGAGTTTTTCAGGTTCACCCTTCATGATGTGTTCAACCACCTCATTGGTAAATTCCTCGGATGTCACGTAAAGAACAGCCTTTTCAGGCGTATTATGCAGAATGTAATTACCTATCGCCTGTAACAAATGTGTCTTTCCCAAGCCGGGGCCACCATATAAAAATAGAGGATTATACGCATTCCCGGGATCCTCAGCTACTGCAACTGCCGCACTATAGGCAAACCTGTTGCTGTCACCAACAACAAAGCTTTCAAAGGTGAATTTGCTTTTCAGTCGGGATCCTTGTTGTATCCTATGTTCCTCATTTTTCTTCTCTCGGATGACAGTATTAGCAACATCGTCTGATATGATATACACGACCTGTAAGGAGTCAATCCCAATTAACTCGGAGATTGCAACCACAAAGAAAGCGTTGAAACGCTTGTTAATGTAGTCAATTGCCATCCTATTGTTGTGCGAAATTAAGATATACGCAGTTTCTGACTCGTACCTCTCAAATATCAGAGGTTCTATCCAGGTCCCATATACTATCTGAGACAGTCCGCATTCCCTACGGATTGTCTCTTTTATCTCATCCCAATGGCTCTTTATTTTTTCATCTAATAAACTATCTTCAGGCATCGTTTCCTCATTTCATCTCTAAAAAACGTCTGCCCCAATAATACAAAATAAGGTGGACAATATTTGCCCACCCTAAAAACTTTTCCCCACCACTGAAAAAAGCCGGCATACCGCCGGCTTTTCTCAGTGTCGCATCCCTTGGCTTAGGTGAAAAAATTCGCCGCCCAAAAGTCACTTTATAAATCTGAGCAAAAAGTCTGTTATTCCTATAACTGTGAACCCCTGCTCGTCTCTTGTTTCATTGATTGGCCTATTGATTACCAGTATTTTCTGGACCTGATCATTCAACAAGATATATGGTCGTACTTCTCTTGCCCTTGTATCCGCATTTGATATATCCGACGTTACTTGAATGTAGTATGATCTAACCCCCTTTGTGGCATAGAAATCCACCTCATTAGTCTTTCTGACAGACTTTCCATTCTTATCTTTTTCAACAGAATCAAACGCCCCAACGTTGACAGTGTAACTATTATAACAAAGCTCATTATAAACAATGTTCTCAAGCATCTGGCCTTCATCCGGAAAAGCAAAATTAAGCCTGGCATTACGAAGTCCCGTATCACAGAAATAATACTTTCTTAATGCCCCAATCTCTTTCCTTCCTTTAAGGTCATATCGTGATGCCTCTCGTAGCAAAAAGGCGTCCTTAAAATACTCTATGTAGTTCTCTACCGTTGCTCTATTTATTTTTTCATGCCGCACACTCACAAATGTATTCGCAATCTTCTCGGCGTTTAGCAATGAGCCTGTTGAGGAACTGATTATGTTACAAAGTTCATCCAACGCTTCACCCTTTTTCAGATTATTCCGCTCCACAATGTCACTGAAATATGTAGTCTGAAATAGTCTCTTAAGATATTCTTTTCTCTCTTCATCGCTCTTTAAGACAGCTAGTGGCATTCCTCCATACTGCATATATGAGTAAATTGCGTCTGTTGCTGAACCACCCACATACTCGAAGTATTCTTCAAAAGATAACGGTGCCAATGCAATGTTAGTAGCTTTGTCTCTAAATTCCGTAACGATATCGGAAGAAAGCATTTTTGAATTCGATCCTGTGACATACAAATCTATATTCTTTTCCCTTGATAAACCAAGAACAACGTCCACAAAAGATATTGTCTCTTCGTCATCTTCTCCTGCAAGAACATGTTTCCCTTCTGTTAGTACCGGATTCAGTATCTTGTATACCTTTTGAATTTCATCAATAAAGACAAAATATTCACCTTTACCCTTACAGTATTCCCGAACATATTCACCAAGTGCTATAGGATCACGATATTTGCTGTTCCTATCATCGTCCAGTTCCATGACAAGAATATTCTTCTCCTGAACGCCACTATTTATAAGATATTCTCTATAGATTTCTTTTAGCAAAAATGATTTTCCACATCGTCTTATTCCCGTTATAATTTTGGGAAATCCATTCTTTTGTGCACTTATAAGTTGCTTTAAGTACTTATCTCTCTTTATCATGTAATCTCCTAAATTGTAGAATTCTACATTTTTTCACATTTATATTTTATCATTGTAAAAATGTCTATTCAATAAAATTGTAGAATTCTACATTTTTTTCGATTACATTATGGCATGACGATTTTTTCCACCACTGAAAAAAGCCGGCATTCCGCCGGCCTTTCTCAGTGTCGCATCCCTTGGCTTAGGTGAAAAATTCGCCGCTGCTGTAGATGATTTTTTTATTGTGATACCATCGGGTGAAGCGTGCGCCGCCCTGGATATCTCTCCCCTCAAACTGAACCGCAGGACCTTGGCCTTCGCTCCGGTAAAGCATCGCTGCCTTCGCTGGCTGCTTCGTCCTTTTGACATCGGGCCTGCCTCGATAAAGCGTCGCTACCTCGGCTGCCCTTGTCCTTTGTTCTGATATCATCATACTCCTTAAAATATCACACAATTATCACACACTATACATGATGCATTTTTACTGGCGAGGCAGCCGGTGCTTCGGTCTGATATTGGGAAATGGTCCTTCCATTTTGTAAGAAATACCCAGGTCGTCCATGACTTCACAGAAAGCGTTCACATATTTTGTATCTCTGATCAGTTGCATAAATGATAGGAAAATCTTATCTGACATGGACAATGCCTCCAGTAGAAGATGTCCGTCCACCATCGCGAAATATGACTCTATATAATCCGCAACTTCTCCAAAGTCAGCCCAGCCTGTATAGTTCGATATAAAGGTTCCGTGCTGAGCCTCCTTGCCCTTGGAGGGGTCTTTTTGTGCATAAGCAGCTATCTTGTTCTTCTGACCGGATATCTTATCTATTTCCTCTAAAAAGTCAAAATGCTTGCGAAGTTGGTAGTTACTTACGGTTGGATCAGTCTGAAGAATTATCTGGCTGCGGGTGTAGGTTCCAAGCTTATCAATGTCATAGTCAAAATATTTCCTGTCATAATCTATATGTACATGGCTTAGCAGATCATGATAACTGCTTGGAAGCCCAATGTCAGCACCCGGAAAGTGAGCTGTCTCACCCCCAATAATCTTATATTTGTCCGGAAGAACTTTGTTAAGCGCCATGGCTAAGGTCATGAGGAAAAAAGCCGCGACACTTGAATCATTGTGCTTGGCAAAAGCCATAATATCACTCTGTTCAAACGTAAACTGATAGTAAATTGGATCCCGCATAAAAGGATTGAACATACCATTTAAGTAGTCCAGCAGCATTACAACAGGATTTTTACTCTTGTATGTATATATGGGCTTTTCATCAAGAAGCATATCTATGGTCGGTTCATCTGTTTCTCCGGGAAGAAGCTCACTGTCAGGTTTTCTAATGCCCGGCGCATCGGGAATAATGCTGTATTTATCGGCAACATATTGATACAGGGTAGTCTGGATCCAAGGCATCATGCCTTTTCCGCCGCACATAGAATGGCTTATGTTAAAAAAGATATTCCTTCCCTTGCAGTCCAAATAAAGGAGATGCCTGTTCACTTCTTCGCTGCAAAGATCCGGAAGCTTTTCCGGTGTCTCAAGCACCACAACATCTCTTTTATTTGGGATAAGATCGTATCCGCCATCCTCTCCGAGAGCCACTTCTTTTGCAAAGTATTGATAGCGCTGCATAGCTGTATTGACGGACTTTCTAAGTACATCAATATCTACTTCATCTTTCATTGTCACCCTTACTCTTATACAGAATGAAAAAATCTTTTCACTTGAGTAAAGCCTGTATGTGTCAATACTATACTTCATGAGCCTATTCCCCCTCGCACCTTAAAGTTGTTTCCTAAATTTTACTATATTCCGTTAGGCATCAATCTTAAATTTGTATAAACAATGTACATATAAATTTCCGGACATAGTCCTGCCATTTTATAACTATTCTTGCTTTTTTACGTCAGTATATAGACAATAATAATTAACCGAAATCCATTTCGCCGAAATCCTTTTCGGTGAAATCCACTTTGGTAAAAGAAAGGACTGTCATGAAGGACATTTTCAGGGGAAGAACTACAGAACTTACGATACTTGATAAAAAATATAAGCAGGACGGATTCGTTATGACTGTCCTCTATGGAAGACGAAGGATTGGAAAGACCAAACTCATAAACAAGTTCATAAGCGAACATGATTGTAAGAGCATATCCTTTACATCCGTAGAACGCGGTGAAACTGAATTGTTGTCATTGATGACGGAATCGGTACTTACTGCGCTTGCTCCTGATATGCTTGGAGATATCAGCTTCAACAGTTTTGAAAAGCTCTTTGATTTTGTCGGAAAGAGAGCTGAAAATGAGCGAATCATCTTTTTTATTGATAAATATCCATATCTGGCAAAACAGTGTCCCTATATCCAATCTGTGCTTCAAAAAGAGATTGATACAAAATGGAAAAACGGCAAGATGTTCTTCATACTCTGCGGCTCTCTCGTAAGTTTTATGAAGGATGAAGTTCTTGCTGAGTCTGCACCTCTTCATGGAAGAAGTGATCTTGAACTTAAACTTAAGCCTTTCAACTATCTTGAGACTGCCGAGTTCCTTGATGGATATTCAAATGAGGAAAAAGCCATCTGCTATGGCCTCTCTAACGGTGTGGCAAAATACATTGAGCAGTTCGATACATCCTTGAGCCTCGAAGACAATATTATTGAACAGTTCTATTCTATTGGTGGCTATTTTTCAGAAGAGCAGATAAAGACTGTTGTGACAAGCGACAGACAGAGTCCGGCGATATACAATTCCATTATTTCCGCTGTTGCCACCGGTCATACAAAGAATAGTGAAATTGCTTCCTGTGTCGGGTCTGATGATGTGACCTATCCGCTGAAAGTTCTGACGAATGCAGAAATACTTGAGAAGAGAATATCAAAGAAACCCTATTATGTTCTGAATGACAGTATGCTTGAATTTTGGTTCCGTTATGTAAACAGAGCTACCAGTCTTATCAACGCTGATAACGGCGAAGCATATTATAGGGCAAACGTTAAAGATCATTTGCATGATTTCATGGGAAAAATCTTTGAGAAAATGGCAAAGGAATACCTACTGATGCATGCCGGACAGGATGCTCTACCACTTCTCACTGAGATTACAGGCTATCAGGATTCTGTTCTTGATGAGGACAGAAAGCAAAAGCAGATCGAGATAGATCTGCTTGGAAAAGATGGAAAGAACATAAAACTTATAGGCGAATGTAAATTCAAAAAAACCCCATTTGAAAAAAGTGATTATGAAAATCTTATGGATAAAGTAAAATATCTTCCTGCTACCAATCCTATATTATGTATTTTTTCACTTGGAGGCTTCTCAAAGTATGTGAAAGAACATGCCACAGATTGTAAGCTAATTGGAATTGACGATATGTACCTATAATAAATCATCTATCTCCATCATAAGGATTAAATCCAATCGGTTCATCACTCTCATACTGCTGGGCCTGCTGATAACCGGCAGGCTCATCATCCACAAATGTGGCAGTACTATCGACTACCCTGCTATCGTCATAGGACCTATCGTTATAGGACTTATCCTCGATATACTTGGGGTCATCATCCATAACCAGTGCTGCTATGATATACGCAGGGATTCCGATTCCCGTAAAGAATACCGCGAGCCCCATACCGATTCGAACCCATGTGGGATCAATACCAAAATAATCAGCTATGCCGCCGCATACACCGAACAACTTTTTATCATGACTCTTGTAAAGCTTCTTTTCATTCATAATCTATACCCTCTTTCTTATTCTGATATTTCCTTCAGTATCGCTGCAGCCTTCTCACTCCCATGCTTTGCGGCATAAGAAGCCCACTTCTTAGCTTTTGCGAGGTTCGGCTTTCCCTCATAGGTTCCCTTAAAATATGCTTCAGCTACCTGCTCTGCTGCCTCTATGCTGCCTTTTCCTGCCTTGTCTATCAGATCAAGCAGCGCCAGCTTCTTTTCATCAAGTATGATTTCGTCCTTCATTTCTGTTCCTTCACTTCCTTCTGAAAACATTACTGAACTCCATTATACACGAATCTTTCCCCAAAAGAATACCCTGACCATCTCTGATCAGGGCATCTTTGGTTATATAGAATTAGGAGTTTTAAAGAAGAATTGCTCTTCTTGTTTGTATTTTATCAGCCATCAATATGGATATTTTCGTGGCAGTGGCTGCATGTAACATCATCCAGCATAACATCTACTGTTGTGTTTTCATGGCAGTGAGGACATGTAATTTCCATCATCTGTGACTTAGCCTCAGCTACCTTCATGTTTGTAGCAAAACCAAAACCTAAAACGATTGTCATTACTGCAACTACCATTGCGATTCTTTTTACAAATACCTTCTTCATAGCTACCACCCCTGCTTTCTGTTTCTTATGGTGATATATTACCAATCCTTATATCACACTTTTATCACAACAAACTGTAAAGCCGATACGATTCACTTATTCTGTATCGTTTTACACTTATCTGATAAGAATATGATATTAAAACCGGTCGATATTATGTATATTCAGAAACGCAATATGGCACGCTATAATTTTCCAATTTGATAAATAAACACGGAGTTACGAAACTTTATCGTAAAAAAGCTATACCAAAACGAAAATTCTGATAATCTATTTCCTCCTTCATTCCTCCGGAATATTTCCGTACGCAGCAACAGCCTCATCCACTGTCATGGTTCCGTTGCCGACTGCATATATCGCAGCTCTGAACTGTCTGACCGCCGGGTCCATAAGGCCGGTCTCCTTGTCACTGAAGCTCCTGTCTGACGGTATATCCGCAAGTGACGAATAAAGTTCATCAGTCGAAAAATCATCTATAGGTGTGATCAGGCGCTTGGACGCTGCCATGTTACTGAGCTCTTTCTTGCTGATCAGGAATCTCATGAATTCGTTGGCCATGTCGAGATTCCTGCTGTTTTTGTTAACTGAAAAGCAAATGCTGATGGAATTGATGAAATAACCGCCATCGTCACCTGCAGGCGCGGTATAGAATCTGTACTTAAAAGGATTTGCGGTAAAGGCATCGGATTTGCTCTCTCTCTTGCCCGTTCCCGAAACCACATCACCTGTGGCAAGCATCATAGGTACATCGCCCTCGAAAAATCGCATGATAACCGCTTCATATTCGTCGGTTATCTCCTCCTGACATTTTGCAATATCTATGCAGTCAGAGTTAACAAATTCAGAAAGCCTCTCAAGAGCAGGCCTCATCATCTCTCCCGATGCCGACTCCAAATTATTAAGAGCGTCGACTTTATCACTGTTCTTCATTACATCATATGCAAACATCGGATAGGCAAAACAGTTAAACAGTCCCGATCCGCTGAACACGTCAGGTCCCATCACAGGAGATTCATAGCCTGCAGCTTTAAGCTTGGCACAGACATCCATAAGCTCCTTAAAATTGTTCGGAACCTTCAACCCTTCTTTTTCAAAGATATCCATGTTGACAAGCATTCCGTAGGATGTGGTGAAAATCGGGAGCATAACAACATCTCCCGAATCCGTAGTCCTTATCAGGGAATCTCTGATACATGAATAATCGATACCCACGGAAGAGTCGGAGAAAACCTCGCATGCTTCAAACATGGCATCATACTTCTCATCACCGATCATCGAGCCGTTTGTAGTGAAAATATCCGGTGGCTCGCTGCTAACGAGAGCGCTGGGGATGACATTTTTATAATCATCCATCGTTACATACTGAAGATTGGCGTTCGGATAGTATTCGTAGAAGCGCTCAAATTCTGCCTCAAGCGACTCAAAGTTACCGTAACTGCCCGCAACGGTTAATGAGAACTCAGTATCCTTGTCGTACTTCGGAGCAAAAGGCGCATCCCCTTTCTTTGGGCTGCCACAGCCCTGTAAAAGAAGCATAATGACCATGCTCAAAGAAACTACCATTCTCAAAGTTTTTTTCATAAGAATTACCTCTCTTCCGGACCTAAGAGCACTCCACTTGCGGAAGATTCCTTAGGTCAGTCAATAGTTATTCACATCCTACAGATCATTTAAAGGTTCCAGCTCTTTCACCAGCTCCCTGTATCCGGAAATCAGATCGCCAAGATCTTTATCCAGTCTGTCTGTATCGCCGTCGTTTCCGGCCTTCTCAAGCTCCGCGGCAAATTCGGAGAGCTTCAGCGCACCTATCGCCCGGAAGGAACTCTTAAGCCCGTGAACCTTTACAGTTGTGTTTTTGATATCTCGCTCAGCCCAGAATTTCTCAATTTCTTCGGCCTTCTTATCCGCACTGCCAAGGAACGTTTCAAGAGCCATAAGATAATCCTCGGCATCGCCGCAGTAATCCATACCAGCATCTGCGTCGAGCCCCTTTATTCCATACAGAAAATCCGGAAGCTCATTCTCGTCAGCATCGCCATTTTCAGATGCGATAGTCACTTTATCCTCCGGAAGATACTGCAGTAGCATCATCTCCAGCCGCTCGGCATCAATAGGTTTCGTGAGATAGTCATCGAATCCGGCATTTGTGTACATCTCGCGCATACCGGATATCGCGTTGGCAGTAAGGCAGATTACAGGAACCCCCATATTAGGTGTATCGGTTATTTCCTTCATCTCCATGAGTGTCTCTATACCGTCTTTATCCGGCATCATGTGATCCAGGAAAATGACGTCATAACTCTTACTTCTAAAAAGCGATATGCATTCATCACCGCTTTCCGCAGTATCTATCTGAATCCCGGTCCTCTTAAGCAGGTTTACAAACACCGTGAGATTAACAGCTGTATCATCAACCACAAGTACTCTTGCATCAGGTGCTGTGAACTTTTCATGATACTTATTAAGCGTACTTGATGAACGTCTGAAGGCCTCTTCGAAATCGCCGATCGGATCCCATTTTACGACCTTCTGCTCAAGTTCAAAGGAAAAAACCGAGCCCTTACCATATTCGCTCTGAACCTCAAGTCGACTGCCCATCATATCGAGGAATCTCTGAACGATAGTCATTCCAAGGCCTGTTCCTTCGATGTTCCTGTTCCGTTTTTCCTCAATACGCTGGAAAGCGACAAACAGTTTATCAAGATCTTCGGGTTTTATGCCTATGCCGGTGTCAGCTACACTTACTCTGAGCATGACCGCATTCGGCTTATCCTGAAGCTTGTTAGCCTTTACAGAGAAGGTTATGCCTCCCTCCTTGGTGTATTTAACTGCATTTGAGAGAATGTTGATGATGACCTGTTTGATCCTGATCTCGTCTCCGTTAAGGACCATAGGGATATCTTTGTCTACGTCCAGCTTAAAGAAGAGCCCTTTGTCTTCTGCCTTCTTTTGAACCATGTTTATAAGGTCATTTAGAAGCGAAACAAAGCTGTAATCAACATTGATTATTTCCATTTTTCCCGCTTCAATTTTGGAAAAATCAAGAATATCGTTGATGATGCCAAGGAGCGTACTCCCCGCAGTTCTGATGCTCTCCGCATACATTCTGATATTGTCATCTTTGGAATCTCTAAGAACCATCTCGTTCAAGCCAAGTATCGCATTCATGGGCGTACGAATGTCATGGGACATGGTGGATAGGAAGTTGGATTTGGCCTCATTTGCCTGATTGGCCTGCTTCGCAGCCTCCGACAGCTCGCGGTTGTAGATCATCATGACGATTGAATTGAAGATTAAAAGAAGTAAAAATCCAAGAGTCGCTATGCCAAGAAGCAGCCAGTCTATCGAACGGCTTGCCACAAGATCATTCGCAGGAATATACGCCAGCAGAACCCATGTCTTCATAGTCTCAAGAGGCGTATAAGATAAAATGCAGTCCTCTTTCTTAAAGTTCTTGATAGTCATGGTTCCTGTGCCACCGGCTATCTCTTTGGTCACATGCTCATATTCCTCTGCCGTGGCCGCATTATATGACTTGTAGTACTCAAAGAAATTGCTGTTCTTAAAGGACTTTCCATGAACGACGTAATTACCTTTCTTGTCGACGAGACTTATCTCAACATTCTCGTACTCACCCTTTAGGAAAACAAGCTTTTGCTCAAGGCGACTCAAAGGAACAACGCGCATCAAAAGACCTTCCTTTGGCGCACCTCCCTCTTCTTCAAGAACAGTAACATTATTTAAAAATGCAATGGACTGCACTCCGTTCATGGGGTTTGTGTAGGCTCTTGTCAGACTGACAGTGCCGTTTGAATCGCTCTCACTTTCTATGTTGTCAAAGATATTTATATTCTTGTAAGTAACCGAATAGTCACTTGGATCAGACACTGTGGGCGTTGTAGAGAGACCTTCCCGTCCGGGACTGTCAAGAAAGATAAGGTGCCCCTCTATCTCCGAAGAACTCTTAGCCTTCCTGATATAGGATACAGCATCCTCTGCTGTCATCGGGGCGCCATCTTCCGCTGAGCGATTGATATAATTCGCCCAGACATCACAAAGATGCTGTTCATCCTCAAGGTAATTGGTGATGATCTGATTTGTAGTCACGGTCATCTTTTCAAAGGCAATAATCTCATTCTTGTTGCTCTCTTCTGCCTTAGCGTTCGCATACCTGATGATAAAGAACAGAATAAATCCCATTATTAAAAGATTTATTGTTATTATCAGCCCTCTTTTCACCTCTGACCCCCTGTTGTCAGGAATATGCATTAAGCCCGTTCAGGCCATAAAATCTCCACATTACTCATAGTTAAAGTATTGCAACAAATACTGTACAAAACCATTATCATTCTATAAAAAAAGGATAAAAAAAATAGACCTTCCCGCCGGGAAAGGTCTATGGGCTGCTTGCATATATTTAATTCTCCATCAAGTCTTTTTGATGAATTTGTTTGAGCACCTGGGGCATCTAATCTCAATTCTGCCCTTTCCGCGCGGTACTCTTATCTGCTGATTGCACTTTGTACAGATATAATATCTGCTCGTGGAACGGTCCCTCCATTGCATTTTCATGAAGTTCACACGTTTTCTCGGCAGTGATGTGACTTCAAGAAATTTCCGATTTTCAGCATGCCTCTTAGGTATATTCTTTGATATGATTCTGAAAATAGCGTAGGCTGCAAGTCCCACCCACATGAAGTAAATTACTGTGTTATTAAAAAAAATGTTTATAAACATCAGAATTACTGCCAAGGCGCTGCAGGTTTTCACAAGGGCATCCACACCGTTTCTTCCATAAAGCATCTGTGCCATCTGCATCTGTAATATATATTTTAATTGGTTCTTTCTGTCCATAATAGCCTCTTACAATTATTCACTCTAGCGCGAAAATCTCGTGCTCTTCCACTTACCGCTCAGGTAGTAACTCCATGTTATCATGAATCCGAGGCCAAAGCCAAAAATTCCGTTCCACCAGATGATAGTATGTCCGAAAATATCGCTGTAGCGGAACAGATATACAACTACAACTCTGATGCCCAGTGCACAGGTTGCAACAATGGTCGGGATTCCGCTGTGGCCGGTTCCCTGGAATACTCCAAACAGTGGGATGTACATGGAAAGCACTATATTAATCAAAGCAATCCTGCACGTCGCTGCACTGTCCCCCACTGCACGCAGTATGGATGAAAAGATGTTGCAGAAGTGATCCTGCAAGAACCGGAAGGGAGAACTTAAGGATGTGTTTCCAGGGAGCTCCCTCCGTCATTGTCTTTGTTATTGCCATGTTTTTTACTTAACCGTTATTTTGCACTTTGCTTTAAATTTTCCGTCCTTGGTCACTACTGTTATGGTAGCCTTTCCTTTAGATACGGCAGTAACTTTTCCGCTCCTGCTAACTCTAGCGACCTTTTTGTTGCTGCTCTTCCAGGTCACATTTTTATTTGTTGCATCAGTAGGCTTGACTGTTGCCTTGAGCTGATACTTATTGCCAACCTTCAGAGTCTTCTTCTTTTTGTTAAGCTTAACCTTAGTAACCTTTACCTCAGTCTCCTCTGCGGGTGTATCCACTGTGGGAGTTTTATTCTCCTGGATTCCGGTTGTGCCTGAAGTCTTATTTTCTTCAGTTGGTGCATTTTCGGATTTACTATTGTTTTCAGTTTTATCTTTGCTTTCAGTAGTCTCTGTGGTAGCTGAATTTTCCTTGGGTTCTTCCTCACTATTTTCCTGGATATTGCCTATCCTTGTCAATGCAAAATCATCCCATGCTCCCCAACACTTTGCAGAGGCTTTAGTATATGCGCCAATTGTCAGCTCTGTACTATCCTCCTTGATCACAATATTGCTTATCGTAGGATTAGTAAACTCCTGCCAACCATTTAGCGTAGTAGCTTCTGATATTTCCTCACCGTCAAGGATTGCATAAAGCTTGAATTCATCACTCTCACCGGCATCCCCGCCTTCTAAAAATACGGCAAGGCTATATATACCTTTATCAAGAGTAACTGTCTGCTTAATATCGAAATCGAAAGCGGTTCCGTACCAGAACTTCATGCACCACTCACCCGAGTGGGTATTTGAAGTATCCTGTTTTATGGCAATTTCATTTGCCTCTACGCTGGGTGTTAATTCCCATCCCGTATTTCCTTCTTCAAAGCCCGGATTAACAAGGTAGTTTTTAGCCTTTATTTCCAGTTTGCAGGTTGTTTCCACCTGTTCACCGTCAACCTCCGCCGTTCCTGTGATTGTGTACTCACCGGCGCCGGCATTCTTCGCAGCGTCCAATTCTTCGCTGTTCCATACAACCGTCACTTCTTTTGAAGTATTGTCGTTGTATTTTACCGTAACTGTTTCAGGCAGTTTTATCTCTTCTCCATATTCTGCAGTGATCTTATCTGCACTGATTTCTGTTATCTTAAGTTCAGCCTTCGCACCGGTTCGCATATAGCTATACATTTTTGCGGATGCCAGAGGATGTCCTGTAAAGTCAAACCATGCCTCATTTTCAACAACAGCTCCGCCACCGCCGCCGCATCTATTCACATCCTTGTCATAGCCGGCTGCATTGTCTGATGCCCAGCCTGTTCCGTAGGTTTCCCAGTTCTCCTTATTTGCAGCAAGGAATTCATCCTCGCCAAGTTCATCCTTTTTATCCTGGTTAACCGGAAGCCATGCGGGTTCCCAGTAAAATACGCCAATACCACCAGTCGCTGACGCAACTGCATTAACTACCGCCCTTACCGAGTCAGCCTGTCCCTGAGGTGATACATCAAAATTGAAGGGCTCTTTTCCCCCATCATAGTCGCCCTGTGATTCTGTATTTTCACAGCCATCTCCGTCCTCAAGTGTATATACATATGAGGTCTCTGCGACCATAACTTTCTTTCCATATTTTTCAGCAACTTTGCTAAGTTCGATGTTCAAATTATCAAGAGTTCCATGCCAGTAAGGATAGTAGGAAGATGCAAATACATCATAGTCAACACCGCCATCCTCAAGCATTTTTGCATATCCTGAATATCTGCCGCTCTCAGGGTTAGTGAAATGGATTGATACGAGTATGTCCTTTCCTGTTTCTTCCGATATCTCCCTGACACCTTCAGCTCCTGCGGCAAACATTTTCACCATACCGGCGTTCCCGCTCTCTCCGGCAATTCCGTTATTAGTCTCATTTCCAACCTGTACCATGCCTACGTCGACACCGGCTTCAAGAAGTGTGTTAAGACTTGTTTTTGTATAATCCTTAAGTGCTGCTGCCTTTTCATCTGTCCCCAGATCTGCCCACGCCTTGGGTGCAGTCTGCTTTCCGGGATCAGCCCAAAAATCAGAATAGTGGAAATCTATGAGAACTCTCATTCCCGCATCTGTGACCCACTGTCCAATTCGTTTAGCTTTTTCAAGGTCGCAGTTCCCTCCTCCATAGCCGTTTCCATTCTCATCGCAAGGATCATTCCATACGCGCAGACGCACAAAATTAACTCCGCAAGAACTAAGGAAATTAAAATATCCCTGGTCATCAAGTTCCTCCCCTTCATAATTGTAAAACTTTATACCACCATTTTTCAGTGCGATATAAGAACTAACATCGACACCGGTGATAAAATCCTCATCACATCCGGGCACCTTTTCAACGAAAATTTCTGCATCGACCGGAGTTTCTTCTCCTGTATTTTCATTCTCTTCTGCAGCACATGCAGATGTTCCGATCTGTGCCAATGCCACCAGTGCCATGACGGTGACGCTTATCCCCCTTGTCACCTTTCGCTTTAAACTATCCTTTCTCACTTTATACCTCCCTTTTTGCAATACCCTTTTTTGCGCAAAAGTTGCGCAACCGATTGCGCAATCAATGTACTGTTAGTATAGCATTCAAAAAGTTGGTATTTCTATCGGATTAAGTCACAATAATCCTTCTGAAAATTTTGTTGAATAATCACAAAAAAGGCAGCATAAAGTTGCGCAACTTGCGCAACTTTATGCCACCACATGCTCTGCAAGATAATTCTCAAAATCCTGATTATATCCTCTATAGCTAACCTTAAGCGGATATCTGAAATTCATTCCAAAAACTCCAAGTAGAGACTTAGCGTCTACAGTCAGATGATTGTAGGAAATATCTACGTCAAAGTCGCATTTTGAAGCTGCTCTTACAAAGTCCTTAACCTGATCTGGACTAAGCCTGATTTTCTTACTCATTTCCTTCGTACTCCTTTCAACCCGGAAACAATTGATTTCAGCATCTTGAAACAGAGTGTACGATATGCATGAGTGTTTTTATATCAAATATCTGTCATTTTTAACAATTTCTTTATGTCAGGTAAATCGTACGATCGTAAATCATATCTTATAGGTTGCCACATAGTCTATCTGATCAGGTGCAGTGATTGCCGGAGCCTGTACAATTAGTTCAGGTGCCTTGCCCTCAGAGATGAGCTGGCTTTCGAAGTGGTATATAGCAATTCCGACATCTATCTTCTGAAGATCATAGTCGGGAGTCGTGAAGCCCTTGTCATGCTTTTCATAAAAATGTGCCTTGTCTCCGGCAATTACAACTCGCCAGGGCTGCTTGTTTACTGCCGAAGGTGCGATTCTAACTGCCTCAAGAGCATCGTATATACCATGCTCTTTTGCATACTCCTCGCTCATGGGTGTGCCAAAATCTCCCACAAAGAACAGCTCCTCAAATTTGTGGCGGAAATCAGCCTTCACACCTTTTCTCATGAGTGTCTCTTTTACAGACATCCGCTTTGCTGTGGTGCCGAGCGGACTTATGCAAGGCATGAACTCACCCTCTTCAAGGCCTGACGCTGCTTCAAACTTTTCTCTTGGCATGGTTCCGCCGATCCATACAGTTCCAAGCCCCAGCTCATGAGCCTTAATCAAGAGCTTTTCAAAACTGTACCCATAAGCTTCCTCAACATGCTCCTGCTTACTTGTCACCGCGCTCACATAGACCTTCTCACCGGAAAGCACCGGGCTTGAAAGCTTGTTTTCCTCTGCGTTCAGGAATACAAATCTAATCTTTGCCCCGTAAGGGTTCTCAATATTTTCAGCAAACGCCTTCAGTTCATCCAGGACCTGCGCGCTCGGCATATTTCCATCAAAAGTTCTTACGCTTCTTCTTGTCTTTGCAAGTTCTAAAAAGTTGCTCATTTTTCTAATGCCTCCCATTCTTTAATATTTCAAACTATTTCCTAAAAGCTTCTTCCTGATTTCAAAAAATCTACGCTTACTCAAATTCCTTCATCGCTTTCGCGAACTCCGCCTGGAATTTTTCATTATCCTCAAGGTATTTCTTCCGACTGATTTCAATTTTCTCTTTTCCCAAAATTTCAGAAGATACAAATCTCAAATGCTCGGCTGCCTTCTCGCTCTTAAGGACTATCTGCCTTGAAAAATCGCCCACCATCAGAAGCTTCATCGCCTCTTCTTCGGACAAGAATCCACTGGTGATGATGCCGAAAGTTTCATAGATCGTATCATTTGCTATAGGCCCGATGATCAGATCGTAGTCCGCAAAGACATCCGGCTTTACTCTTCTGTTGGCAAAAATATACTCAAACCACTCGCTGTTTCTTTCAAGAGTTTTAATCTTCAGCACGCTTTCATCAAGCTCATAACGATTGATGATTATGTCTGAACCGGACTTCTCCCTGACCCATCTGCATGCAAATTCAGGATCATCGGTAGTATAGAAGCCCTGCCCAAAGTCGGCATTTTTTCTGCCAAAATGAACATCCGGTTTTTCTATTGTCACATAACCCGAGTGATAGAGAGTGATCATCGCATTACCTCATCTGAGATTATCAACATTGTCACGGATGATTATACCACATTTAATATTTATTGCAATTAGATTGTTTGCAATTGTAATCTATCATAGAATACTGAAAGGGAGAATCCATCGAAAACATAGATGTCTAGGCGAGATTTTTAGGAAACGCGATTTGCTTTTATCGATATTTTCTGCTAGAATTTCACACGATTGCATTTAAAGGAGGGAATTTATAATGAAATGTATGAAAAAAGTCATGGGTTTGGTGCTTGCGGGGATAATGAGCATCACACTCGCACAGCCGATTGATGTTAAGGCAGCAAGCACTACAATATCTTTCGGTACAGAGTACACGGAAACTAACAACGAGGGTACTTGGAATTATAACTCTGCATATAACAATTTACCGGATGAAGAAAACTGCAGAACCATCAATGCTGAATCTGCCGGACGTATTACAATCACCGGTAGTTCAAATGAAGATGTTAGAATTTTTCTCTATGATAGTTACGGCGGATCAGAGATTCAGAACCAATCAACAGGCACGGGCAGATTCACTATAGCTGCCAATGTTACTGCCGGTGCACATTACCTGAAGTTTTGGGACGTTTTTCACCACAATAGTACTATAAAGTACAGCGTAACCTTCACTCCCAACAAGATTTTCACAACAAAGAAAGGCCTTGCATTCAATAAGGAAAATACAGAATACTTAGTGGATTGCACCTACAATACCGCAACAAATAACCATAAGTCTACAGAGAATTGCCGTAAGGTCGTAATATCCGGCAAGAAGAAAAGGTTGAAAATTACAGCTTATGCTCTGGGCGATAGTAGTTCCGATGTTCGTATATATGTATACAATAGCAAGGGCAAGAAGGTTCTCGCCAACTGGTCTGTAAGTGACGGCAAAAGATCCACAACAATTAAAGTGAAAAAAGGCACTTACTATATTAAGTTCTGGGAGTGCTTTGGAAATAATACTGAGTTCCACTACAAACTGAAAGCAAAATAATTGACAGGTTTTGCCTCAAAGAAAAGGAGCTGTTGCTTTAGATGATTAAATCAAGTGCAACAGCCCCCTTTTTAACATTCATTTCACACTTTTCCCAAATAAGGGATCAAGTGGTAATAGCTACGTTATCAGCAAATCTTATAAGCTCCGCCTCGATTCTGCTGTAGTCCGACGCATTCAGGCTACCGAAGGGTCTGTGATAAGATGCTGTATTTATGATACCGAATTCTTCCATTATACTTTCAAAAATATTACGCATAACCTTCTCCCTCCAATCGTGAATTCTCTATACCCTTTATCGGTTTATCAACCGTCAATGTGAATATTCTCGTGGCAGTGACCACACGGGGCATCATCCTTCATTACATCAACTGTGATGGTCTCGTGGCAGTGAGGGCAACTGATCTCCATCATCTGCACATTTGCTTCCTCTGCCTCAACCTTGATATTCTCTCTATTAAAAGCGCTTCCTGATACAAGTGCTACAACTGCAAGTACCATTGCGATTCTTTTAAACATTGTATTTTTCATATCCATCACCTCTCGTTTCATCTTATGCTGTTATCTTACCAGTACCAATATCACACATATATCACACTGTTTTCATTTATAAAAACGAGACATGGTGAGAAATATCTTCATATTTTGGAGGTTTTTATTTTTTCCTTCTTTACGCCTCCATTAGTCTCTGTTTAGCCTCAGGGTTGTTGTTGATGATCATCCCAACTTTGGAACAAGCCTTCATATCTGAGCAAGAACCACAGGTCTCCATCTTCCTGCCCAATGCGCATTGTCTGATCTCACAAAGTGACTGGCAAAAAGGTGTCTTAACTCCTGTAAGTCTGCAGCCAACGCAGTTTATCATCTCGGGAGTGATATCCACTCCATTTAACTCGGTCCATTCCTTTGCTACCTTTTCTCTTAATGAATTGTCATCATTAACTGTAGCAATACGAGCTTCACACTGTTCACAATCCAGTCCGCAAAAAGCAATAAAATCTGTCATGACACACCCTCCTATGAATAGTCCCCATTTATAATTGGTATTATTTATGTATTTAATGTATCAGACATAAAAAAACAGATTCGCATCCACACGGATTTGAATCTGTTTTACACTGATTTATCAATCATAATTTATTGCTCGGGGACCAGTCTGTAATTACCAGAGATTTCATTTGCATGTTCTTAGGGATTACACCTCTGGCAAGGCCTAAAGCCCTGGTCTATGGCGTCATCTCTTGTCCCTTCCAGATATACCTTATTTTTCTCCTTCATATCGTTTACACTGTCACATTCCGGTCTGTGAAACACGTGAGAATTCCTGTTGCCGACATAAGAATAAGAAATATCATCAGGTATCATTTTTGAAGTATTATCTGTAACTTCTTTTTCGCCATCATCAGGAATTCCCTTTGTAGTATCATCACCGATACCCTTCGTACCACCATCTGGCACTCCTTTTGTGAAATCCTCCAGGCTTGTGAAGTTGTCGTCTTCTTCAATTTTATTGCTGCCATCCTTGTAATCAATGACCACTCCGGGCTGTACATTGTAGCAGTACACGTTAAAGCTTACGCCTCTCCCCTTATCCTCTACAGAAAGCGCCTCTATCCGGACACCGTCACACAAGAGATTGTCGCCCAAAAATACCGGAGTAACCCTGTACATCACATGATACCCGGTGCTGCGGACATAATCTCCAACCTCATTCTCATAGGGAATCATCGCCTCGTTCATGTATCTGGTGCCGGTTATGAGATTCTGCACATTGTCATTCTCCCCGGTCAGTTGATATGCAATCATATGGCATCTGTTATACAGAAACGGAGGATCAGTATCCACAAGTCCGGGGTATTTATTCTGCTTCCAGCCTGTGGGTTTGACTTCGGCAATGGACTCCCTCTCCTTGGTCGGCATAAGGTCCTCACCAATACACGCCATGGCGGTTGTACACCTTCCCAGCTCATCCAATTCGCCGTATCTCTCATAAGATATGCTTGTAATCTCCGACGAAGCGAATGAAGGAACATTATTATTTAGTATGATGGTCTCGGTCCCGCTGTACGCAGGAATAACAATAGCTTCATCTGTCGCAGCCTCGTTATTCGCATTTTTGCACATGCCAATAACTGATACTGAACACATGAAAATAACCAGTACCACCACAGCAAACAGCCATATTTTGTTTTTATGAAAAAAACTCTCTTTCATTCTCCCGTCCTCTCCGAATTCTGCGAAAGCGGACTAAACTCTCTATATATAAAGTGTCTCAACATGCGAGACCCTAAATACATGAAGTATTTCAACATACAAGCTCCCTCTATATACAAGATATCTCATTCTGCCACCGATGATTATGAAATTTTCGTGAAATTATATCCCCTAATAATCCTCGCCAAATAATATCTCCTGAAGTTCTTCCTGAGCATACGGAATCCTTGGATACGGCTTACGAAGTTCAAGGCTGAACATCCATAGATGCAGGGCAATAAACCCCATCAAAACTTTCTTAAGCGCCAGATATACCGCCCACCAACTACACCCAAGTATTGTTAACGGTATTTTAAAGAATTCGGCCAGCGCAAAAATTGGATCCATAAAGCACCTCCTGTGTTCTAAATACATGATATTTTAAAACCATCCTAGGTAACAAATGCATTCTAGGGAAGGTACAAATCCATTCTATCATTTTTACTGTCCAATTTATAGTACATTTATCATCTAGAGCTAAAAATCACCTAATCCTATCACCAATTTAGTGTTATAATATCTTCCCGGGAAATCATTGATTTCCAGCAGGCATTTAAAGAAAAGCTAATTTTATTAGCAGGCATTTTTGACAAGCTATTTTATTAACACGCTTGTAATTAAGTAATATCAGGGAAAGAATTTGGGAGTAGTTATAAAATGAGAAACAATTCATCCGATGACTGGAATGCAACAATACTCATCATCTGGATTATATTCATGGGCATATCGCTTGCCTCAGCTATGGTTGACGGAGTTAATCTGGTCTCAAACCAAAAAATCTTTGAGGGCATCGTTTCACTGGCAGTGTTTTCAATAGTAGCATTTTACATCATATATTCATCTTTAAAAAGCATGTTCCCCTCACTTCTATCCGGGAAAAGAGCCGGACAGCAAAAGGAAAAGTATGACAAATTTCCTCACTTCGGAAAGGAACTGGACAACGAGAAGGTCTCGATGATCATTGAAAAATCCACTTTTTCAGACTATGTGACCAAAGATGGTGAGACGCTGAAAAACGTATGCGTCAGCGACGATAACAAGTGGATATGCATCCTTGGGGGATATCTGCCGGCGGACCTGATCTGCGGCTATAACGCGAAGAAAAATGAGCTTCTGGCGATAGACGGCGCGGCAATCAAACTCCCTTTTAAGGCGAAGATGCCTCAGATTCGAAGGGATCTTGATGCATTTTTCAAAGACAGGGGCATATACTATAAGTCACTTCCGAAAAACGCAGAGGACAGCTACTACAAGGCGCGCCATACCTTCGGCCTTTACATCGACAGAGAGGACTTCGGCCGAGTCCGCTATCTGTGGGAGAAGGACCTCGCCAACGAGGATAATGAGTATCTTTCTTCTGATGAAAATGGGAACAATTGCAGAGCCTCTGACGAGCGAGACATAACTTTCGCGATTTTCGAACGGGTTCTCTCTGACAATGATATCTTGAAAATTGCTGAGAATGTGCACAGCGGCAGAACTTCGCTTTCGCGATTCCTGAATTTTCAGAACTATCTAAACGAATTCAGCGCGTGCAACTGCGTAGAACTTCTTGAAAAAATTGAATATCCCGCAAATGCTGCGGGAATAGATTTCCTTTTCGACTGCCTAGGAGATGTGGATGAGGCCTATTTCAGGCCTGCTGTAGCGGCTCTCCAGGGATATCCCAGACAGGCAGTGACTATGAAAATCGAGGAGAAGGTGAAGCTCGCCTACGAAAACTACGATGTGGTGGGCCTCGCAGGGCTTATGTTCCTGGCAAAAGAAATCGACTACACCATCGAGTACATCGCCCAGATGCAGGAGCAAAAACCGCTTCAAGAGCATGGTTTATCGCAGGCTCAGAATTCACCGAATCTTCACACTTTGCCCACAAAATTTAGTTTCATTTTAGTATTCTCTATTATCATAAAGAACATCAAGAGGAACACAAAACCTCTTGGCAAACCCCTTTTAGAAACTTTTCTTCATAACACAAGCTGCCGGATTTAAAACAATCCGGCAGCTACCCCTCTAAAATTCAGCTGCAGAAATGCAGCTTTTACCTCTAAACAAGTGTTTACACCTTTGAAATATAATTACAACTATTTACACGTTTTATATGAGTAAATGTCACTAAGCCTCTATCTACGCTCAATTACATGATTCCAACATACTCATATCCGGCTTCCGTAACAGCAGCCTTAATAGCAGCCTCATCCACGTCCTTGGAATTTGTAATGGTTACCAGATTCTCCTCGTGGGAAGCTACCGCTGATTCTATTCCGTCAATTGCCTCAAGCGCCTTCTTTACGTGAGCCTCACAGTGCTGACACATCATTCCGTTTACCTTAATCTTCATTTCTTTATTCTCCTTTTCTTTTGTATCATTTTCCTTTGTATCATTATCAACCCGAACTTCTTCTGATTGAATAATTCTATAATCAACAGCATTTTTCACGGACTTGTCCCTCGAGCCGTCATGAACCTTTATCCAGTTAAGTCTAAGCGCATTCGATACCACGCAGAAGCTTGAAAGTCCCATTGCTGCTGCCCCGAACATCGGATTGAGCGTCCATCCGAAGGCTGCCACATAGCATCCCGCAGCAAGAGGGATACCGATCACATTATAGAAAAATGCCCAGAACAAGTTCTCGTGGATATTCCTGATAGTTGCTCTCGAAATTCTGATGGCTGCTGCAACGTCGCGGATACTGCTTTTCATAAGTACAACGTCAGCTGCATCTATGGCGATGTCCGTTCCTGCCCCGATGGCAATTCCAACGTCAGCGCGGGTTAGGGCCGGTGCGTCGTTTATTCCATCACCCACCATAGCAACCTTACCGTGCTCCATGAGCTTTTTGATAACAGACTCTTTCCCGTCCGGCAAAACTCCGGCAACAACCTCATCCACACCTGCCTGATCCGCAATTGCTCTTGCCGTGATCTCGTTGTCACCCGTCAGCATCACCACATGTATGCCCATTTTCTTGAGCTCGCTGACGGCCTGCGGTGTATCTTCCTTTATAGTGTCAGCTACAGCAATTATTCCGGCGAGCTTGTTATCCTTTGTGAAAAGAACCGGCGTTTTACCCTGGCCGGCAAGTTCATTCATGTGTGCAGCGGCGCTTTCCGGGATATCTGTGATAAATCTTGCATTTCCTCCCGCAACTGCCACTCCGTCAAGCTTCGCCTTCAGTCCATTTCCTGAGAGCGCCTCAAACTCCGTTGTCTCCCTGAGCTCCACCGCCTTCTCTTTTGCGTAATCAATGATTGCCTTTGAAATAGGATGCTCACTCTTGGATTCCAGCGCATAAGCGACTGTCATCAACTCTTTTTCATCAAAACCGTCTGCCGGAATTACATCGGTAACCCGCATAATTCCTGTAGTAATCGTACCTGTCTTATCAAGCGCTACTATCTGTGTTTTTCCGGTTAGTTCCTGCACTGCTGCCGTTTTGAATAAAATTCCGTTTCTGGCACCAACACCGTTTCCGACCATTATCGCCACGGGAGTTGCAAGTCCCAAAGCGCACGGACAGCTGATTACCAGCACCGATACGGCTCTCGCAATCGCATAGCCGAAGGTCTGCCCGACGAGCAGCCACAAGATAAATGTTATAAACGCAATACCGATAACCACGGGTACAAATACGCCTGAAACTCTGTCGGCAATCTTGGCAATCGGCGCCTTGGTTGCGGCAGCGTCACTGACCATTCGTATTATTCCCGCAAGCGTGGTATCCTCGCCGACCTTTGTGGCCTCGCACACCATATACCCCGAAGTATTGATGGTTGCAGCTGAAACAGTATCTCCTGCCTGCTTCTCCACGGGAACGCTTTCTCCCGTGAGTGCGGACTCGTTAACAGCGCTCTCGCCCTCTTTCACAATACCGTCCACGGGTATGCTGTCTCCTGGCCTTACGACGAACCTGTCTCCGACCTTCACCTCATCGATCGAAACGGTTCTCTCTTGGTCGCCATCAAGGATAACTGCCGTCTTGGGCGCAAGCTTCATAAGGGCTTTCAACGCGTCTGTGGTCTTACCCTTTGACCTCGCCTCAAGAGTTTTTCCTACCGTGATTAGTGTCAGGATCGTAGCCGCTGATTCAAAATAGAACTGATCCATGTAGTGCATTACCAGCTCCGTGTTCCCGGCCTTCACCGCACCCGTCATGGCGAAAAGTGCGTAGACACTGTATGCAAAAGAAGCTGTCGCTCCAAGGGCCACCAGGGTATCCATGTTCGGCGACCTGTGAATAAGCCCCTTAAAACCGCTGATGAAAAACTTCTGATTAATCACCATGATAAAGCCCGCTATCAGCAGCTCATACAATCCCATCGCCACATGGTTGCCGTCAAGAAACGGCGGAAGCGGCCAGTTCCACAGCATATGTCCCATCGAAACATACATGAGCGGTACCAGTAAAATCAGCGAAGCGATAAGTCTCTTCTTAAGTACAGGCGTCTCTGTATCCTTCAAGGAATCCTCGTAGTTATTGGCGGTAGCACCGGATTTTGCAGCACTTTTAACACTTGCACCATAGCCTGCTGCCTCTACTGCCTTAATTATTTCTTCCGGAGATGCGCTGCCTTCAACGCCCATCGAGTTTGTAAGAAGACTTACAGCACAGCTCTCAACCCCGTCCAGGGCATTTACAGCCTTCTCAACTCTCGCCTGGCATGCGGCGCAGCTCATTCCGGTTACATTATATTGTTCCATTTTTCACCTACTTACTTCATGAGCTTTTGCAGTGTAACCACCAGCTCGTCAATAATCTCATCGTTACCTTCACGAATGTTTTCAGTCACGCAGGTCTTCATATGATTTGCTAAAAGAACCTTATTAAAACTGTTGAGCGCACTTGTAATCGCAGACACCTGCACCAGGATATCCGTGCAATATGCGTCGTTCTCCAGCATCCCTTCAACGCCGCGAACCTGCCCTTCTATCCTTTTGAGCCTGTTCATAAGATCTCTCTTTTCCTTATCGTCTCTGTCCTTATGCTTGCCTGAGCAGTGCGGACAACTGCCTTCCATTTCTTCTATTTCTTCCATCTTGTTTTCGTTCTCTGACATATATTTCCTCCATAAATGATGGTTTTTCATGATGCACAAATACCCCACTAGGGTATACTGGTTTTTCTCCAATATATACCCTGGTGGGGTATCTGTCAACTTAATTTATGCAATCCATTACTTGAACAGCGTGCTCGCTATATTGTACTTTGCTATGCCTGCAATCATCTTGCCAACCTCGGCGAGTTTCCGCAGTCAGGGCAAAACCTCTCATTGCCACTCAATTCTCTTCCACATTTCGCACATTTAGACATAAGACACCTCCTTATATTGATGTATCTCCGTGATTTCCTCTTTAATCTCATTCTATTCCAAAATGAGGTAAATCTAATCAGCCAAAATGTAACTTTTTTTCACAATTCCCCCTCAAAAAAAATAAAAATAAACATTGTAAATTGCTCTAAAGAAATTCGAAAGGCCAATCGATATATCATGTGTAAGCGAGAAAGAACATTCAAATGGCCAATGAGAATGAAAGAAAAAATAAGAAGAATAAACGGAGGTTTCTCTTATGTATATGTACGAATTATTTCTTTCAACAGATGTAGAAGGCAAGAAGATCCACTTTATCCAGACAAATCACAAGGTTGACAATCTTGAGAAATGGCTTGGAAAGCTTGTAAAAGATAATACAATTACTGAAGACGTAGCTAACGCAGTTACTTTCGTTTGGTAATATAAATATATAGTCACTACCGGAGAATCCCTAAACAGGATTCTCCTTTTTATTTTATGTAGCCCCTTCTAGAACTTCAAATTATCTCCGAGTACCGGGACCTTACTTGCGAAGAAGGAAAACTCTCCGCTGTCCAAAAGATTCCCCGCATCATCAGTAACCCTGATGTCAAATACCAGGATATGTTTACCGGTTTTAAGTTTCATGCACTCACAGTAGATGTATTCTGTGTTGACCGCAGGCAACAGGAAATTTAAATTTGCAGATACTGTCGTAACATAATATCCGCTCATGCTTGCCGTCGCACCGGCCATTACATCAACAAAAGAAAGAAGTGCTCCGCCATGGATACTGCCGTATGTGTTGTGAAGTCTTGTATCACATTTGACCCTAGACTTGCTATATGTGGGGCTAAGCTCCATCACCTCAAATCCTATAAACTTGTTGTATTCGTTGTCATAAAGCTCAGCGAGCATTTTCTCCCTGATTGCATTTTCTTTTTCAGTACGTGCCTTACGCATTTTCTCTCCTTAGCTATCTAAAAAAATCCTAAATCTATTATCAATCACTTACCGCATGACATTAACTTCTTTAACATCCGACCAGGCGCCTGAATACTCTTTTCCCGAAATCTTCTTGAAGCTTCTGATTCTGACATAGTAATTTTTACCGGCCTTCAGACCTTTTATATTGGCTTTAGTGACATTCTTCTTGCTTATTATGACCTTTTTCGTCTTTTTCTTTTTGAATTTCTTATTAGTGGAAAGCTGAATCTCATAGCTGTTCCCGGCAGTATTCTTATTCCATTTCAGTGTGAGTTGCTTTTTATGTTTACTCTTTGCCAAAGTAATATCCGTCTTGCCGGGAAGGATTTTGAAAGTTGTTGAAGCCGATCCGCTGCAAAAGCCTTGACCTGTTACTGTAACTAAAGCAGTTCCGACCGCCTTATTACTCTGGTAATTCACTTTATATTCAGAACTATCCAGGAGTTTCCCGCTTTTATCTGTTACAACAACTTCAGGCTTTATAAGCTTTCCCGTGTAGGTATACGACTTTTCCGAAACCTCAACCCTGCCTATTGTAGTATTGACGGATGCTACATTTATTCCATTTCTGACCGCAAATCCGTATGCCAGATTTCTGTTATCAATAATAGTATATAAAGTTAATCCCTTTATCAGTTCATATTTTCCGGAGGCATTTTGTTTGAAACCAAAGGCGTAATCACCACAAGTTGATACCATTCCTCCGATAACCAGTTTTGATAATGAAGTACAATTTAAAAAATCTTTTCCTCCCAAATACATAACCTTCGGGAAATATGCAGAAGTTAAGGAAGTACAGCCGGTAAATGTGTTGCCCCAGAGAGTAGTTGCGCCGGGAAGGCTTATGGTCTTTAAACTTGTGCAATTTGAAAATGCCTCGTCCTCTATACTCTCTGCTTTCGGAGCGCTAACCAATGTCAGCGACGTGCATTCTGAAAAGCCGTTTTTTCCAATCGTTCTCGCTTTAGGGAGACTCACTTTCTCAAGACTTCCACAGCCCTTGAAGCACTCTCCCCATGCATATTCAGCGTTAGGAAAATTGACAGATTTCAGGCTTACACAGTTTAAAAACAAATCGCTGCCTACTTCCTTGGCACTCGGAAAATCAGCTGACTCCAACGCAGTACAATCCTCGCATACATTAACTCCAAATTCAGTTACCTTAGGAAAAGAAACCGCGGTAAGGCTGGTACACCCGGAAAAAACATAGCAGCTTATCTTGGTAGCCGCCGGAAGAGATACACTTTTCAGCATCGGACAATCCTGAAAAACACATTTTCCTGTACCGGTAACTTTGGGGAAACTCACTTCTTCAAGTGCACTGCATTCTTTAAAAGCATTGAACGGAAGATAGGTAATCATAGGAATATTTACATTTTTCAGTGAAGTGCAGGCGTAGAAAATCCATTCTCCGATAATTGTGGTTTTAGGAAAACTTACAGATTCAAGATCTCTGCAAAACATAAAAGCTCTCTCGGATATGTTTGTTATGCTGTTTCCGGTCACGCTTTTTATATTTCTGCATGATTGAAATGCACTGCCTTCGATTCCTGTAACAGGAAGCCCGTTTATTGTTTCGGGAATGACTACCGTTAGCTCGTTACCTTCATAGCCGCAAATTTGTACATAGCCCTCAGGATATGTTTTGTATTCAAATCCATCAGCAGTTTTTGAATAAGCAGAAGCCTTCACCGCTGAAAATGGCGCAAACTGCACTAATAAAATCAGCGCGATGACATATAGCCAATTAATTGTAAATCTTGTTTGTATTTCATGTTTCATTTTTCATACCTCTCCCCGATTATATCATTCCAGAACCAGTTCTTCGCCCGGCTTGAGTATTATCCTCCCCGGTACGTCGAAACTTTCAGCCACCGCCTGATCAAAGCAGTTCGTTTTATCCGCAGGAATCATGTGATAGGGTATGTTGTGCTTTGCGCCTACAGTTTTGGCACACTCTATCGCTTCCTGCACATCCATGTTGTAAACTCCGTCGCAGCAGAAAAATGCGTAATCGAGATTTCTCTGTGCAAGTTCCTGCATCTGCGGCGTCGTAGAGGTATCTCCTGAAAGATACAGCGTCACACCATTGGAAAAAGTAAGGATAAATCCCACACATTGCTTTGCATCATGATTCTTGTTGTAGCCTGCCTCCACAGCTTCAACCTTTACATATCCGAGGTCAAAACTCTGATGCTGCCCTCCGCTTAATGCTTCCTCCCACGAGATAGTCTCACAATCAGGATTCTTTGTGGTTATCGTATCCGTTTGCGTGTGATCATAATGTCCATGTGTCATGAGTATCAGATCTGCAGGCACATCATAGCCCTCCCCTGCAAATGGATCCACATAAATCACCTTTCCCTCAGTTGTGGTGATCCTCATGCTCGCATGTCCCTGGTACAAAAGTTTTGCTGCTCCCATTTCCTCTCCTCCGTTTTCTGTTTCGTTATTGTTATTTATTTCAATATCCCCGGTCCAGTCGATGATCCCTCCGAATTCATAAACATTTGAATATCCCATATCCGCAAGCTTCTGCGACGCTTCCTTACTGCGCCTTCCGCTCCTGCAATAGACGAGTATTATCTGATTGGGGTCAGGAAGTTCCTCAGGCGGATCCACATCAATGCTTTCATTCGGAATTAAAATCGCGCCCGGAATATGCCCCTCTGCATACTCATCCTCCCTGCGGACATCGACGATAACATGGCCATCGTCTTTTTCCATCATCTCTTTCGCCACGTCCTGCGATATCTGAGTATACTGAAATGTTTGTATCATCCCATCGCCATCCATGACCTGGCTTCTTTCGCTACAGGCTGTAAACAGCAAAAGGAACATCACACAAAAAGTAACCCACCATTTTTTCATAAGCTTCCCTCAGAATGTGCTTTCAGGACATAAGTTTCTTTTAGTTTTTCTATCCTCTTTGCATCCATATTATTTTCCAACTTCAACTATATTATCTTTTTATTCATCCATTTTCCGGTCTTGAATCGCCAGATATCAAGAGCTGCCTTAATGCACCAGTCAAGCACCATTGCCAGAGCTATTCCTATTACACCCATGCCCATCCACAGAGCAAGGATAAATGACAGGACTGTCCTGCAGATAACTGTGGCAAATATCGATGCCCACATCGTGAATTTTACATCACCCGCAGCTCGAAGCCCCGATGAAAGTGGGCCTGAAAAAGGCTGAACCAGCGCAGAAAACAGATTGTGTATCGCAACTATTATCAAAATCAGCCGCTTTGTCTCATCCGAAAGATTATACAAAGTAAGCAAAACCGGCGTCAGTGCCATTACCATCACATTCCAAATGATTGCCAACACAAGCGATAATCTCGTAAGCTTTCTTATATTCCACTCAGCCGCCTCATAGTCGCCGGCGCCCACACACTGCCCGACAACTGTGATGAAAACTGTTCCCATTGACATGCCCATGCATGCAGCCAGTGACCAGAATGTCTGTCCTGTGGTATTTGCAGCTATCTGCGATGTCCCAAAAGTTGCGGTAAGCATACCCAGAACAACCTTTGCCGCCTGAAAAAGTGTATTTTCAATGGAATTCGGAATTGCCACACCTAATATGCGCCCTGCCATAGCTGCATTCAGGCGAAGAGAATCCTTTATATTTATACTGATTCTTTTGGCACCGAGCACATTAAGTCTTTTAAGAATATCATCAGATGTCCTTGTCTCAAGGCACAGCACGGTCATAATAACCGCAGCCACATACCATGAGATTGTTGTCGGCCATGCTACTCCGGCAGCGCCTGCCTTCAGTACAAATATTCCTATTGCATTCCCGACCACATTAACCAAGTTTGCAATAAATGAGACCCACATGGTTACTCTGGTCTGCCCCATGGCACGAAAAACAGCTGTCCCCGAATTATAGATAGCATTTGCCGGAAAAGACCAGGCCACTATCCACATGTATGTCTTGCAGGCCGCCATCGTATCCGCCTCTGCCTTGGGATACATAGCCTGCAGAAGTGCTGATCCGAAAACAAGCATCATCACCATGCATACAATCGAAAGCACCCCGCCTATAAAAAATATCTGCGAAGCTGAAAGATCAGCATTATCCTTCTCTTTGCTCCCAATGTATTGAGATACAACTACCGATCCTCCTGCGGAAATAGCAGTAAACAAATATATGAATATGGTGTAGACCATAGTATCAAGTCCTACACCTGCAACTACGGCTTCTCCGGCGTAACTAACCATCATTGTATCTGCAAGTCCTACCACCATCTGAAGAAGCTGCTCAATAAGAAGCGGCACAATCATCGCTTTTAATGCAGCATTGCTGAACCGTTTTCGGTCATCCGACAAATATGTACTTGGTTCTATTATTCTCTCCGCAATATTCATACCCATTTTCAGCAAATAATGTATTTATATTTCAAAATCAGATTACTTCTTAGTTCGATTAAATTGTTACCAATATTATAACTTAAAACTCCCCGGAGTACTGACCAAAATCAACACTCCGGGGATTCATTGCATCCATTTCTTTTAAAGATCAAAGTGTGAATGTTGCTCCAAAAGCTACTGCCATCTTCTCTTTGTTATAAAAAGCTGAAAGCTTCTCAAGGCATTCATCATACATTTTGCGAACTGCTTCGTTTCTCTGTACTCTCTTAACTTCTGTTTTGCGTGTATCCTGAACATCATTAAATCTCATAATATTTACCTCTTTCTTTGTTGTGATATTTGTTAGCCGTTTGGCTGTTTCTTTTCTCTTTCTGAGCTTATAATATTACTTCCCGGGTTATGGAAACACCAAATTTATTTGTTTTCATTTCTATCTGTTGGTTGTTTATTTCTTACTTCATAAACCGGTTCAAAAATCAAGGACTTTTTGTAGACAGATTTATGGAATTGGTGGAATCAAATTAGACAATTGATATACCAATTATGACAGATATGGAATTCCATAAGACAGTTATAAACTTTCAGTAGACAGCCTGTATTTTTGACAAACCGAAACAGGTATTTAACATATAGCCATGACAAATAAGCCAGAGGATTATCCGGCAATCAAAAAGCTGTACCGTCAGAGGGTGAGGTGAACTCGCATTAGCGATAAGCCAGGCCCTTACTGCCACGATACAGCCTTTTTCATTATACAGCTGTAGGGTGTTTTAAAGTATTAGATTTTA